>CALAMB010000183.1 GCA_937925645.1 uncultured Acidobacteriota bacterium | reverse complement strand
GCTGCCGGGTTTCTGAAACGAATAACCCCGATTTCTATCTGTACGGTGTATCTCAATTATGGCGCGGCTCACCCCGAATCGCTCGGCCAAAGCCTCAGAAGTCAAAACCTCATTTTGAGGTTTTGCTTCTCTCACTCCGCCGTGTGCCTTCTTCGTCCTCTCGTACACCCGGCCACGAAGCAGCGATATGAGCTTTCGCTCAGGCACACCGAACTCTTTCGCGACGGCGGCGCGGGTGTCTTGCTTCTGGTCTGATCGCTTGTCGGACAACGTGACCGACAAGCGATCCGCGATCTGTTCTTCTGTCGCCTTGCCGCCGCATAGTCTGGCCTTAGCGGCCCGCTCCCGCTTGGCCGCTTCGGTTCTTCGCGTCTGGACGCTGAACGCGACGGCGACAAGCAGAGGGGGAATCGTATTATAACCCGCCGCTATTGATACATTTTGTTACAGCTTATATTATATATATTAACATACTATATAATATAGTATAGTGCATATTATAATCGTTCACAAGTATATTAGATTATATCCGCATTTTTTCGAGAAATTCGCCCCCGTGTATCACTCGTGTATCACTAAAACTCTGGCGATCCGTCCAGAGTGCCGAGTACAGTAGAAACGCCCCGAATCCCGTGTATCAATTCGTGTATCACTCAGGTTCAAAAAAGGGCCATTTTATCCCAATTTTGTCAATATAATTCAACACGAAGGGATAGTGCTTAGAAACAGGGGCCGGTATAGCTAAGTCTATAAAACAGAAAGGCTTCCGATTTCTCGGAAGCCTTTTATTTTGGAGCGGGCGACGGGATTCGAACCCGCGACCCTCGGCTTGGGAAGCCGATGCTCTACCAGCTGAGCTACGCCCGCGTCTTCTTCGGGGCCTCGGCCGGCTTCTCCTTGGCGGACGCCACGGTCAACCGTGACTTGTACCGGTCGGCGGTGTTGTGGTGGATGATGCCCTTGGTGACGCAGCGGTCGATCACGGCGTAGGTCCGCGGCAGGAGCTGCTTGGCCTCGTCCATCTTGTTTTCGTCGAGCAGCCGGCGCACCTTCTTGATGGCCGAGCGCATGGTGGTCTGATGATAGCGGTTCCGCAGGGTCCGCTGGCTGTCCTGGCGGATGCTCTTGAGCGCTGCTTTGTGATGAGCCATGATTCCTCTCGCCTCCATAGTCCGAACGAACGCGTATCTTAGCGGCCGGCGAGGGGTTTGTCAACTGGAATTTAGGCGGAGGAACTCACCACAGAGTCACAGAGGACACGAAGGCAGTGAACAGTGAACAGTGAACAGAAAACAGTGAACAGAAAACAGGATCAGTGAATGGTGAACATGAGACAGAAATCAGTCAATCGAGAGGCGGGAAGATTGAGGCTGGGGACCGGCTACAAATGGTTGATTCCTTTGTGTTCTTCGTGCCTTTGTGGTGACTCCGGCCGGCTCATCCGCCGAGGGCGGTGAGATGTTCGGCGAGGAGGCGGAAATCCACCGGCCAGAACGCCCGGGGGCGCGGACACCGGCAGCCGGGCGTCTCCGGCTGCGGCCGGCACGCGAGCAGCGCGTCCGCCCACCCGGCGGGCATGGCCGTCGCCCCCCACGCGGCGCCGAGCAACGCGCCGGCGATCGCCCCGTTGGTGTCGGTGTCGCCGCCGCGGGCCACGGTGCGGGCCACCCCCTCGGCGGGACCGGCGGCGTGGAGCAGCTCGTAGAAGGCGTTCTGCAGGGCGATGAGCACCCAGCCCATCTGGCGCTGGTAGTCGGCGGGCGCGTGGTTGCGGGCGCGGGCCACCGCCTCGAGCACGGACGGCGCCAGGCGCGCCGTCCGCGCCCACGCCAGGGCGTGGGCGTAGGCGGCCGCCGGATCCGCGCCCCGGAGCGCCGCCGCCACCGCCACGCAGAACACGGCGCCCGCGTCGCCGCAGACGGCGTTGGCGTGAGTGAGCGCGGCGTCGGCGCGGGCGTGCCGGGCGAGCGCGTCATCGGCCAGCCGGTGACCCCAGATGGCCAAAGGGGATACCCGCATGAGCGCGCCGTTGGCCTCGGAGCCCATCGACTGCCGCGCCGCGGCCGCCGCTGCCGCAGCCGGATCGCCGCCGGACCGCAGCGCCGCCAGGGCCGGCCCCAGGGCGGTGGCGGTGGTGGTGCCCACGTCGAAGGGGCCGCTGCCGAACCAGCCGGCGTACGCCGCGGCCGCCGCCGCCGGGTCATAGCCCGCCGCCCGGACGATGGACCGCGCCAGCGCCAGCGCCAGCTCCGAGTCGTCGGTGGGCTGGCCGGCCAGGATGCCCCACTGCCCGCCGTCGGCCAGCTCGCGAAGCCCCTCCGGGTAAGCGCGGGCGATCTCCGCCGCGCTCTGGAACTCCACTTGGGCGCCCAGGTTGTCGCCGGCGATCTGCCCCAGGAGGCACCCCTGCGCCCGGTCCAGCAGCGCCGGGTCCGCCACCAGGCGCGTCGGATCGGCCTCCAGCAGGCCGTACGGATCATCGGGACGCGGGACCGGCCCGAACACCTCGGCCCACGGCCGGCGGACCAGCTCGGCCGGAGCGGATCCCGTGCCGCCCGCGCAATCGCCCACGGCGGCTGCGCCCAGCGCGTCGTAGACGACCGGCGCGCCGTCCAGCCGGCACAGCTCGCCGCCGGCGCCCCGGAGCAATGCGTGGCCCGCGGCGACGTCCCAGTCGGTGGGGCTGTTCAGCGAGACCGCCGCCGCCCCTTCCCCCGCCGCGGCCAGGGCCAGCCGGTAGGCGATGCTGGGCTCGCCGCGGTAGCGCCGCGGCGCGCAGAGGCGCGCGTTGATCGCGGGCTTCCGATCGGCGGCCTGGCTCAGGAGCACGACGGCGGGCACGGCGCCCCGGACGTCCGCCAGCGCCACCCCGTTGCGGGAAAGCGGCGCCCCGAGCGCCCAGGCCAACAGGTCGCCGTAACCGGCGCGGGCGGCGTAGGCGTAGACGACGCCCAGCACGGGCCGGCCCTGGTGCACCAGGGCGATGGAGACCGCCGCGCCCCGCCACCCCTGCTGGAACGAGGAGGTGCCGTCATTGGGATCGATGAGCCAGACGGGCCCGCCGGTTTCCGACGCCGGGCGGTCCGCCGCGGGCAGTTCCTCGCCGCGAAGGCCGCAGGCCGGAAAGGCGTCGCCCAGCCGCCGCCGGATCAGCGCCTCCGCCTCGTTGTCGGCGGGACAGTGGGCGCGCGGGCCCCGCGGCCCGCCGGGGCGGTGGAACTCCTCGCGCAGCAGGCGCCCGGCGGCCAGCGCCGCGTCCGTCGCCGCCCGAAGCTCGGCGGCGTATGGGCCGGCGCATGGAACGTTCATGGTTTCGGGATCCGCAGGTGTCGTCATCGGGGCGCCCCTCGTTTTTGATCATCATACCACCTTCGGACTTCGGACATCGGACTTCGGACATCGGACTTCGGAGTTCGTGCTCGTAATTCGTAATCGTCATCGTGATCGCGGCTCGAGGCTCGTTACCGCCAGGCGGACAGCGGACATCGGATATCGGACCTGGGACCTAGGTGCTGGGTCCTGGTTCCCGGTCCCCAAATCCCGGTCCCAAAACCCCAGGGCCCAGGTCCCAGGTCCCAGGTCCCTTCAACAACAAGAACGGACTCGTTACCAAATAGCTAATAAAATATAAGCAATAAGCAATATCCGATAGAATCTGGCCTTATCCATTCACCGATTCATGCTGCGGAGAGTCCCCTCCTGGCAGCAATGCGGTCTGGAGTGCGCAGACACGTCTGCGCTCTGGTTTCCCGCGGGACGCGGGCGCCTCATCACCGCACTCCGAAGATAGATCGGAGTGTTATTTTCGGGCCGCGTCCGTCGGACGCGGCCTACGGCAGAATCCAAAGCGGCGTCGTGCCGCCGCACTCCAGACCAGCGTGCCAATCTGTTTGGAGTGCGCAGACACGTCTGCGCTTTGGTTTCCCGCGGGACGCGGGCGCAGTGGACGCGGAGGGATTCATGCTCGCCAAGGCGCCAAGGCGCAGAACAGGCATTAATTGTCAATGGAAAGCCATGGGACCGCCCGGCGAATCGCCTGAGAGAATGGCTCCGCAGCGCCTCGGCGCCTCCGCGGTGTAAGGCTAGCGATCTATGCGTTCCAGCCGGCGGGGTGGACCGGTGGATGATGGCGATTCCGCGGGCCGCGGGCGCCGGGATCTTGCTGAGCGCACACTATCGCTCCCCACGATTTTGCCCTGCGCGTCCCGCGCAAATCCAGAGCGGCGTCGTGCCGCCGCACTCCAGACCGGCGTGCCGACGCACTCCAGACCGGCGTGCCGACGCACTCCAGACCGGCGTGCCGACGCAGCGGGCCGAGCGCTTCATCACCGCACGCCGAAGATAGATCGGGGCGTTTTTGCGGCTGTGGTATCATGCAACAAACGCCGGGCGGACGGAGGTGCGGACCATGCGGACGGCGCGCGCGGGATCGCGGCGGGTGACGGCGGCGCTGGCGGCGGCGGCAATCGCCCTGGCCCTGGCCGCCGGCGGCTGCGGCAAGAAGCCGCGGACACCGGTGCCGGGCGCCCCCCCCACGGCGCCGCCCACCGCCCGGCCGGTGCCGGGCGCGCCGGGGCTGGCCCGCACGGGCTTCGCCATCCAGGTGGGCGCCTTCGCCCAGGTGGCGAACGCCGAACGCTTCACCCGGGCGCTCCGCCTGCAGGGGCTCGACGCCTTTTTCTTCCTCTACAAGACCGGTTTGTACAAGGTGCGCTTCGGCGACTTCGCCACCCGCGCGGCGGCCCTGGACGAGGCGGAGCGGTTGCGCCGGGCCGGCGCCATCGGCGACTACTTCATCGTGAGCCCCGAGACGTACTCCGTGGCCGAGGCGGAGAGCAAGGGCGAAAACTTCCTCCGCGACCGGATCGTCCGCACCGCCGAAAGCTTCATCGGGACGCCATACCAGTGGGGCGGCACGTCGCCCGAGGAGGGCTTCGACTGCAGCGGCCTGGCCCAGGCGGTGTACCAGCTCAACGGGCTGAACCTGCCCCGCTCGGCGGCGGCGCAATACGACGCCGGCAAAGGGGTGAACGAAGACCGGCTGAAAAAGGGCGACCTGGTGTTCTTCTCCATCGCCCGGAACGGACGGATCTCCCACGTGGGCATCTACTGCGGCGGCGGCGCGTTCATCCACGCGCCAGGCGCCGGCAAGCGGATCCGCACCGACCGAATGGCGGACAGTTACTTCTCCGCAAGGTATGAAGGGGGGAGGAAATACTTCTAAGAAGGATCCATTTGTCATTGATCATCTGACATTTTTCATTGGGCATTTCGGATTATTGGTTCGCTGAGATTGCTTATAGTTTTTTTGGCTATTTGGTGACGAGTCCGTTCTTGCTGTTGAAGAGAGTGGGGACCTGGGATTCGACGGGACGATCAACTGACCGCGCGCCGGCGGGGCGTCCAATCCCACCCTGATCCGCTGAACCAGAGAATCATGTTCGACCCGCTTCGCGGGTCGCCCTCAATCCGGACCGGGCGTGGAGGACCCCGGGGTTCACCCGGGGCTACCCATGTTCGACCCGCGTGCCGCGGGTCGCCGGAGGGGCTCCCGTCGGCTGTTTCAGACCGCGGTGCGCACGGTGCGGGAGAAACGACGCGCCCATCAACCACCACGCCGATCATTTGGTTCCGGCAACGCCGGGTTGGGAGCACTACGAATTACGAATACGAACAGAGAGGGACGGGAACGAGCCTCGATTACGATGACGATTACGATGACGATTACGATTACGATTACGAATTACGAGTACGAAACCCGAAGTCCGATGTCCGATGTCCGTCGGTTGGGAACGAGCCTCTAGTCTCGAGCCTCGAGCCTCGATGACGATAACGATTACGAATTACGATTACGAATTACGATTACGAATTACGATTACGATTACGATTTACGAGCACGAATAGGCCCGATTCACCGATTCACCCATTCACCGATTCACCGGCGAGCTAGGCCTTCACCTCGAAAATGCGGTGCAGGATTTTCACCGCGGTGACCATGTCGGGCACGGCGATGAGCTCCTGGGCGGAGTGCTCGTTGGCGGCGCCGATGCCCAGCACCGCGGTCTGGATGCCGCGGTTGTTGTAGATCGAGGCGTCGGTGAAGCCGCAGATATAGGTGGTGCGGGGTTTCAGTCCCACCGAGGCGATGGCTTCCATGCAGGTCTGGACCACGGGGGCACTTTCGGGAATGCCCACCGCCTCGCACTTGACGTCCACGCGGATGTCGGCGGCCGCGCCGCTGGCCTCGACTTCATCCCGGATGGTCCGGGTCATCCGCTCGGCCAGGGCGATGGCGGTGGCGTGGTCCAGGGAGCGGCACTCGGCGAGGAAGCCGGCCTTCTCGGGGACGCCGTTCCGGACGATGCCGCCGGAGATCACCCCCACGTTGGCCGTGGTGCGGTGGTCCAGCCGGCCCAGTTCCAGCGCGGCGATGGCCCGGGCGGCGGCCAGGATGGCCGAGACGCCCCGCTCCGGCTCCATGCCGGCGTGGGCGGCGCGCCCGGTGACGTCCACGTCGATGGCCACGTAGGTGGGGCCGCCGATGACCACCGTGTCCAGCACGTCGCTGTCGAGGAGGTACCCCTCCTTGGCGCGGATGAGTGACAGGTCCAGGTTCTTCACCCCGATCAGGCCCACCTCTTCCTCCCGGGTGATGGCGAAGTCGATGGGCGGATGGGCCGGCGCCGTGCGAATGGCCTCGATGGCCTCGGCGATGCCCGCCTTGTCGTCGGCGCCCAGGATCGTCTCGCCCCGCGACGAGATGACTTCACCTTGGAGCACCGGCTCGATCCCCCGCCCCGGTTTCACCGTGTCGGCGTGGCAGGCGAGCAGGATGGGCGCGGCCGTGGAATTTTTTCCCGGCCAGCGGGCCACCAGGTTGCCGTAGGCGTCCCGGACGCACTCGGCGCCGAGCTCGCGGGTCAGGTAGCCGTCCAGGTACTGCATCATGGCTTCCTCGTGGCCCGATTCGCTGTCGATCCGGACCATGGCCATGAACTGCTCCACCATGCGCGTCGCGTCAATCACGGGGCACCTCCTCGGGGGCGTCCGGCCGCACCTCGGCGGGCCGGCGAACAGGACCATTTGACCACAGAGCCGCGCCGAACTCAAAAAGAAAAGGCCGCCGGATGCACCGGCGGCCGAAACCGTCAACGAATGATGTCGCGCCAATCGCGCTACTGGATGCCCAGTTCGGCCTTGGCGGTGGCGAGGTACTCGTCATACTTCTCCGCCATGCCGGCGCCGTCCAGAAGCTTCCGGAGCTGATCGGCGGCCTTGGGCGAAACCGCCTGGTTGAGCACCGCCGCCTTGGCGAAGGCGGGGGCGGCGGCCTTGGCCTGCTTGCCGAACCAGTAGGACAGGCCGAGGTAGAAGTAAGCGGCGGCGTCCTTCGGGTTGATCTGCACGACCTTCTCGAACGTCTCGGCGGCGCCGGTGAAGTCGCTCGCCTTCAGGCAGGCGTTGCCCACCGCGTTGTAGCAGGCCGTCAGGGTCCCGTTCTTGAACGCGTTCCAGTCACCCTTGAAGTCGGCCGGCGCCTCGCTCCCATTGAGCAGGGCGATGACCTTATGGGCGGTCTCGACGGTCTTGGGGTCGTTCTTGCCCATGTAGTAGCCGAACAGCTTGTAGGCCAGGTCCACCTTCATGAGCAGGGCGCCTTCCTGCTCCACCGCGCCCAGGTACTTCTCGGCGCGCACGGTGTCGCCGCACTTGATGGCGGCGTCCGCCATGTAGTACGCCATCTGGACGTTGGGCTGCTTGGCATACAGGATCTCGGACTGGGCGAGATAATTGGGATAGTCCTGCTTGAAGTAGTAGGCGGACGCCATCGACTGGACCGGCACGTCCGAGTCGGGCACCATCTGCTGCAGGCGCTTGGCGGCGGCGATGACCTGGTCGTGGCCGCCCTTCTGGATCATCCCGTTGGCGTACTGCTGGAACTCGACCATAACGTACTGCAGCAGTTTGGAGTTCGGGAACTTCTCCAGGAATTCGAAGATGGCCGCTTCCTTCTTGGCCAGGTCAGTCTCGGTCTTGGCCTTGTTGTAGTAGGAATATTCCTCGTAGGTGTATTCCTCTTTCGCTTCCTGCGGCAGCGCGACCGCCACCAGCAAGACGAGGGCGAGCGCGGTCAGGACGAGCCTGATGTTGCCACGATTGATCATATTCTGCCTCCCAAGATTGGTTTCATGACCGCCTAAAATGCGCCTGCATCGACATCATCTTGTAGACCAGGCGGGCCGCGATGAAATCGCTGGCGGGGGAGCCGGCGACGGGGGCCAGTTCCACCACGTCGGCTCCGACCACCCGGCGTGACGCGAAAACCGGTTCCAGCACCGCCAGCGCGTCGTACCAGGACAGTCCGCCCGGTTCGGGAGTCCCGGTGGCGGACAGAATGGATGGGTCCAAGGCGTCCAGATCGAAGGTAATATAGACATCCGCCGGGAGATTTGCAAGCATCTTCTGAACGGCCGCCGCCGGGTCCCGGAAATATTCATGGGCGAAAATCATGGTCGTCGGCAGCCTGGGCAGTTCGTCGTGCTCCTCCTGGCTCAGGCTGCGGATTCCCACCTGCACCGCCGGGCAGATGTCCACCACCCGCCGCATCACGCTGGCGTGGGAGTAGATGGAGCCCTCGTACTCACACCGCAGGTCCGCGTGCGCGTCCAGTTGGAGCACCCCCAGGGCCGGATAGCGCTCCCGGTAGGCCCGCACGATGGGGAAGGTGATGGAATGTTCGCCGCCTACAAAGATCAGGAACTGGTCGTTGGCCATCAGCTCCGCGGTTCTCGTAGAAATAAGATGGATGTCCCCTTCGATAGTTTCTTCTTTTAATTCGAGCGGGGGGCAGGTCCAGATACCGGCGTCGGCGGGCTGGAAACCGTACTGTTCGTCGAACAGCTCCATGTAGCGGGACGCCGCGACGACGGCGCGCGGCCCGTCGGCGGTGCCCTTGCCGTAGGACGTGGTCCGCTCGAACGGCACGGGGATCACGCCGAAGCGGGCGCGGTCCGCCCGCCCCAGTTCCGCGCCGACATCGCCGAAGTTCCAGATCATCGGCCATCCTTGCACATAATTAGGCGGCAATGTATCAAAACGATGCAAAGCATGTCAACGGAGGATTGCGGCGGCGGCGCATTTTATGGGCGCCGGGAGGCGCCGAGATCGGAAGAGCGTCGTGTAGGGAAAGAGTGTAGAACTGGGTGGGCGTCGTACCATTAA
>CALAMB010000182.1 GCA_937925645.1 uncultured Acidobacteriota bacterium | reverse complement strand
ATCCCCCACAATGCCGGGCCGCGTATCGTTGCCGGCCGTACCGAAAGTGATCGTGCCGTTCCCCTTGGCGTCGATGACGAAGACTTCGGTGTTGTCCACCGCCGCCGCCGGGCTGGTGCCGGTAATCGTGATGTCCCCGTCCGAACCTGGATCCTGGTGCAGCACGAGGGTGAGGATTTGCGGATCGCTGGTGTCCAGCGCGGCGATGGTGGTGTCGTTATCGCCGGAGACATTCAGCCGCGCCGTGCTGGCAGCGAGTTCGGAGTCGAAGGTGATGGTGCCGACGCTGAGAACCGCTCCCTGGGCGCCCCCCTGCAAGCCGCCATAGGCCGACACGAGGCCGGTCTCCAGATTCACCGTCAACAGATCCAGCCCCGGCGTATCCGTTCCCACGCCGATGTCGCCCACCCGGTTGAGGTTGATGGGTTGGACGCTTTCGATCGGGGAGTAGTCCGCGATACCATCGTTGTTGTTGACATACTTTTCCGGCGCCAGGAAATGCTCGTCATGCAGGGCCAGGTGGGACTCGATGGTCAGCGTGGTGAAGACGACGCTGTTGAGGTTCACACCTGTCTGAGGATCGACCAGGTTGTCGATGATGATGTCACCACTGTAAACCTCGCCGCCCATCTTCACCGTCAGGCTCCGGATGTGTTCGAGCTGGTCCTGATCGCTGAAGATCATGCCGTTGGGCAGGCTGGTGAAGGCCACCAGCTCCATGGTGTAGTCCACCGGCATCGAGTTCAACAGGGCCGCGTCGATGTCTTCCACCGAGAGCACTTCCACGCGCAAGATGGTCTGCGGCAGGGTGTTGAAGAGATCCAGCACGTTGGCGCCGTTCACCAGAGACTCGGTGAACCACAAGCGGCCAAGGTACCAACTGTATCCGCTGGTATCCACCGGGCCCGTGACGCTGTTGAAGAGCCAGGCCACGTTGGTGCTGTTGATGAAGTTGCTATCATCACCGTCGGCAATAGTCCAAGGATCACCGGCAGCATTTTGCACAACCAGCACGTCCCGGGCCGCCTGCACTTCGGTATTGAAGCGGATGGTCTGACCGGTCAGATTCTCATCGCCCGGATTCTTGGCGATCAGCGACACTGAGAAGGCACCCAGGTCGGCGGCCATATCCACCGTCACATCGTCGGTCGCCAGGTACATGGTGCCGGCGATGGCAGGATCGATGCCGCTGAAGTCATAGGCAAGGGTCCCCAACTCCGTGATGGTCACGGTCGGCATGGTGCCGCCGAACGGGATGTTGGGATCGGCCACAATGCGCAGTTCGTGAGCCTGCAAAGCGGTGAGCTTGAGGTCCACCCCTTCGCCCAGAACGATGTCCTTGACCCCCTGGCTCAAGGCCAGATCAATGGTGGTCCAGTCGGTGTCGGCGCTGATGAACAGGGTGGTGTTGTCGCCAAGGACGATATTAAGCGGTCCTTCGACGTAGTTCAGAGCGCCGAGGGTGAAAACGCTGTCGCCGGTGGCATTGGTGAAGTCGAAGCTCCAGCCGGTGCCGTCGTCGTCATTGCCGGGGATGTTATCGGGATCGTTGTCGAGGGTGTCCGTCGTCATGGTGACGAAGGTCTCGCCCGTGCCGGCGGTGAAGGAGAAGCTGGCTGAATCGATATTTCGGATGTTGCCCAGGTCGAGGTCGCCGGACAGACCCGTCGCGTCGATGGTCGACAGATTGGCCGCCGTGATCCCCCACTCGGTCGTTACGTTCGGATTGCTGCCAAACACGATATTGCCCGTACCGCTGAGGGTCAGGGTTTCGAGATTGGCTTCAGCGGAATAACTGCCCGACGCACCGACGTAGCCGCCTAATTCAAATCCGTCAAACAGGGCCGGAGTCGCGCCGGTGACCGTGAAGGTCCCGCTGCCCAGGTTGGCGATGGCCACGGCTATCAGGTCGTTGTCGCTGGCATCCAGTTGCTGCAAGGTGACATCGCTGTCTCCGGTCAACGTGATGGTGGCCGTGGCATTGGGGCTCACAGAGGTCAGGACCAGATCGCCCTGAACCTGCAGATCCTGGGTGGCATTGAAAAAGACGTTGCGCAGGTTGTTTTCGATTTGTCCGGGCACCGACGGGATGCCGCTGATATCACCAGCGATCACGTTGTCGGTTTGGCCGGTAAGCAGGTTCGCCGCCGTGCCGGACGAATTGATGGTCAGCGACTGCAGAAAATTCTGATCCAGCCCGACACCCGGGTAGTTGGCTGGATCGGGGAAGATCACACTCTTGTCGTTGGTCCCCAGGGCGATGGCGACAATATTGCCGGGGACCGAGTTGGTCAGGCCGTCGATCTCCACCCCGCCCAGCAGGTTGAGGGTAAGGGTGGCCACTTCCTCGTCATCCTGATCGTTGAAGGCCATGAAGCCGTCCACGGTCACGCCCGGCTCGAAGAAGACCCGGCGGTCGGTGGTATTGGCCTGGAAGCCCAGCTCGAGCAGGGCATCATGGTAGACGTACAGGTCGACCCCGCTGGCCAATTCATCGAGGATGAATTCGATATTGCGGTCGTCGACGAATACATCGAGGGCCTTCAGGATCAGGATGTTGTAAGCGGAAGCGTCGATCTGCTGGAAAGGCCCGGTAGAATCGAATTGGAATACCAGGGTCCCGGTGCGGGTCAGCCCCCGGTTGACATCCAGCCCGTCAGCCTGGGTGGCATTGGCCAGCCCGAGCGTCTGGCCGCTGGCCAGGATCACGTCGAAGGCGTGGCCAAGATCCCCGAGAGTCGGCGCGACGACGGCCGGGAACACGGTATCGTTGGCCAAATCGACGTCTTCCCCGAGTGACAGGGTGACGTAGGCCGCATCGATGCCGGTCATGACCAACGGGTCGCCGGTGACGACCGTATAACCATAGACATCGCGGTAACTGCCAACGTCGTCCTGGGTCAGGTCGGTGACGTTCACGGTGAAGTCGGTCGACGCGTTGCCATCGGCGTCGACGCCCACTATTGAGCCGCTTCCCTCGAGTTGCACAAACTGCGCAGCGGTCAGCGAGAGCGTCTGGCCTTCGAGGACGACGAGCTGGTCGACACCGGTCAGGTCGGTCGACGGATCCAGCGCGCCGCTTTCCGTGATGGTGATGCTGGCCACGTTGATCCCGTCGGCCAGCAGGGTGGCGTCGAAAGGCACCGCCGGGTCGAAGTCGACAATGTGCAGGTTGATGCCGGTCGGCGTGTCGTCGGCGGTCAGGAACCCGGCCGCGGTCAGCGCGTTATACTGGGCCTGGGACAGGGTAACGTTGCTGTTGTCGCTGAGGATCAACTGGATTACACCGGAGAGGTCGTCTCCGTCGGAGAAGTCGAAGGTGCCCACGACGGTGACTTCAATGTTGGTGCCGGTGAAGTTGAGGTCATCCGTCGCGTCGATCAAGGTGCTGTTCACGGTCAGGCTGAGCGTTCCCGGGCCGTTGTTAAGCACGTTCAGGCCGATGACGTCATTATCCGAGGTGTCCACTGGGCCCAGCGACACTTCGGCGTCGAGGGCCGCGGTCACGGTCAGATTGGCCATGGCGTCGTCGGGTTCCGGGTCGCTGGCCGGATCGACCGCATCGTCGCCCCGCTTGTTGAAAACGATCCCGCCGCGGACTTCAAAATCCTGCTCGGCATCGATCACCACGTTGAGCAGGTTGTTCTCTTCGGTGTTGGCGTTGATGTCCAGAGGCGTAATCTGGCCCGTGATGACGTTGGGCCCATTGCCTTCGGAGGTAATCGTCAATGTGTCGAAGAACCTCGGTTGCAAGTTCGGGTCCTTGGCCACCGTGGACAAACGCAGGTTGCCTGTAATCTGGGCGTTGCCCTGCATGGTGAGATCCAGGGTGACGATGGCGCTGTCGTCCTGGTAGTCGTTGAAGACCAGCCAGCCGGCCACTGTGGTGTCGGCCTCGATCACCACGACCTGATCGACGGGGCGCACGTAGCCAGGCAGCTCATCGAGGGAGTGGTAGATCACCTTGGTGACGGCATGGTCGTCGCCGATGTCCTGCAGCAGATCCACGTCGCGCTGTTTGACGAGATCGTTGAGCAGGCGCAGGAAGTCGACATCGATGCCCGAGGCATCGAAGGTGTCATAGGCCCCGAATCCGCCGGCGAACTGCAGTTCGACCGCCGTTCCGGCGCCGCCGGTGACGGTGAGGCCGTCGCCAGCGTCAACCTCGCTTTCCCAGAGACCGGTCTCGCTGTTCCACGTCGCCGTGCCTCTCGGGCTGAGCTGGGTGATTTCCGCCAGGCCCAGGGTCTGTCCGTCGCTCAGCACGAATTCGAGGCGGCTGACATCATCCAGGTCGGTGGGTACCGAGGGGTCGCTGCCGGTGTTCAGGTTGACTCCGGTCACGGCGCCGTCGAGTTCGATGACGATGGTCGCATCATCGTCCACCCCGGCCAGGCTGAAGCCATCCGCATCACCTTCGGCCTCGTAGTCGATGTGATCCTGGTTCAGGTCGTAGATCTCCAGGGTGAAGGGGGCCTCACCGTCGCCATCGGCATCCACGCCGGTAATCGTCCCCGTGCCGGCCAATTGTTGATACTGGGTGGCGCTCAGGCGCAGGGTGCCGCCTTCCGGCACGTAAATCATGCCGACGCCGCTCAGGTCGGTGTTGGGATTCATCGGGTTGTCGGTCGATACGGTAATGCGGGCCACGGTGATGCCGTCGGCGATCTCCGACGCCAGGAACTCCACCGCCGGATCGAAGTCGACGATGTGCACGATGGCCGCTTCGCCGACATCCTTGACCGTGATGGCCGAAATGCCGCCCATGTCCTCGATCTGGGCCTGGCTCAGGGTGAGCACGCTGGCCCCGTCCATGGCCACGCCGTTGATGCCGCTGAGGGCCGCGTCGGAGAGGTCGAGAGTCTGGCTCGCGGCAATGATCAGGTTGATCCCGCCGCCCGTGGCGCCGTCAAGAGTGATGGTGGCACCCGTGGCCGCGCCGGTTCCGCCCACATTGACCGCGTCGGCATCCAGGGTCAGAGTCAGCTCGCCGGTGGAGTTGTTGGTGATGGTCAGCGAATCCAGGTCCAGATCCCGGGTGTCGAGGCCCCACAGAATCACGTCCCCGGTACCGTTGACCACCAGGACCGCATCATCCATGCCGGCATCGACACTCTTGTGATCAACGACCTCGTCCACCGAGCTGAAGATGACATCGCCCTTGATCCACAAATCGCCTTCGGCGTTGATCACGATGTCGAGCAGATTGTTGTCCGCGTCGGTATCAACGTTGAGGCTCGTGTCGGCGACGATGTTGCCCTGGATGATGTTGACCCCGTGATGAATGGGATCAACCACGCCCACCGCCGAGTTGATGATCAATTGGTCGAAGTAATTCTGCTGCAGCGGGTTGCCGGCGTCATCCTGCGCGAGCACGGTGGTCAGAATCAGATTACCGTCGATCTCAGCGCCGCCGAGCAGGTTGAGGGTCAGGGTCACCACGGAGGTGTCGCCCTGGACATCGTTCATGGCGATGAAGCCGGCGACCGCTACGCCTTCGTTGATCGTGATGCAGCGGTTAATCGGCAGGACGGCGTTATAGTCCGGCGCGTCGTAGATGCGGATGCAGATGCCTTGCGGCAGCCCTTGGAAATCACCCAGATTGCGCCCCTTGACCAGGTCGTCCATCATCGTGAGGTTGGTGACATTCCAGCCTGAGGCATCCACGACTTCCCGCAACGACCACCCATCTGAAATTAATACGTTTTCAACTCCATAGATCGGATTCTGATCGAAATAGAGGGTCAGGGTCGTGTTGGTGCCGCCGCTGACATCCAGACCATCGGCCTGGTCGATGGTCACCAGGGTCAGGGTCTGGTCGTCGGACATGATCACGTCGAAGCCGTTCAGATTGACCGCCGTGAGCAAAGACAGCACTCTCGACGAATTCAAAATGGGACCGAAGGTGCCGAGGACCACATCCTCGGCAAGAGAGACGGTGCCCAGATCCACATCAACGTTGTCCAGGGTGAAGCCGGCGTCGATGTGGGCCTGGGTCAGGCCGACGATGTTGAGCGTGGTGTGCAGGTCTTCATCGTTATCTTCCGTGAAAATGGTCGACGCGCCATCGCCCACGAGCTGCATGAACTGATCGGCCGTGAGGGTCAGGGATCCGCCTTCGGGGACGAAGATGGATTCCGCGCCGGTGAGATCGGTGTTCGGATCGAGGGTCCAGGCGCCGGCAGCCATCTCAATGGTGCCGAAGCTGACCCCGTCGTTGAGGTCCGCGGCATCCAGGTAGGTGTCGTCCATGGCCTCGATGTTGAGTGTGATGCTGTCTTCATCGGGCTTGGCCGTGGCGGCATAGGGATCCGCGACGATGATGTTGGCCAGGCCGATTTCATAGGCCTGACCAGCCGTCAGGGTCAGGGTGACGTCATCATCCGAGGCGGCGGTGACATCGGCCAGGGTGATCGTGTCCACCCCGATCAGGGTGGCCTGGGCCAGATCGGCGTCGTCGGTCAACACCAGATCGAGCACGCCGGCGCTGCCATCGATCATCGTGTCTTCGTCAAAGTCCACATCAAGGAGAGTGATGGTCGCATCCGGCCCGGTGGTCAAAGTAAAGGGGCCGTCCATGTCCTCAAGGGTAGCGGCGAAGGCGCCGTTCACACCGGTGGCATCGATGCTCGTAAGAGTGGTGGACATCTCGTCGGTGATGGTCAAATCCTCCACCGCGTTGAGAATCAGGCTGAGGAGCTGGTCGGTGGCGCCGCCGTTGAAGGCGCTGTCCGCGCCGTCAATGGTGTTGATGGAGTAGATCGGAAGAGCACACGTCTGAACTCCAGTCACGTCAGTCAATC
>CALAMB010000181.1 GCA_937925645.1 uncultured Acidobacteriota bacterium | reverse complement strand
GCCACGACGAGCGCCATGCCCGAGGCGCCGCGGAAGGCCCACTCCACGGCCAGGGTCAGGATCACGGCGGCCGCCGCGAGGGTGGTGACGCGCTTGCTCATACGGCCTCCCCGGTGTCCTCGCGGATGATGAACTCCGGCCCGCACTCGGTGCCGGCGACGATGGCGGGAATGTCCGGGAACCGGCTCAGGAACAGAAAGCCGAGGAACGAGATCACGCCGCCAAAAAGGATGGTGAGCTCGAACGCCACGATGATGTAGGTGGGCAGGGCCACGATGGGCTTGCCGCCCGTGCGCAGGGGCCAGTCGAGCGCGGTGCCGATGGTGAAGGCGAATCCGGCGGTGAGCCCGGCCGCCGCGCCGAACAGCGTGAACAGCTTGAGCCAGCTCGGCCGGAGGTGGAGGATGTGTTCCACCTCGTGAACGTGGAACGGCGTGGTCACGGTCAGCCGGCGGGGGTGCACGCCGGAGCGGACGAGCTCCTCGAGCTGATGGAGGAACGCCGCCTTGTCGTCGAACTTGTACTCGCGGATCATGACGCATGCTCCTTGACTTCGGCGATGGCCAGCACCGGCAGCATCTTGGTGAAGATCAGGAACAGCATGAAGAACATGCCGAAGCTGCCGATGGTGACGCCGATCTCGACGAACCGGGGGGCGTAGTTGCCCCAGTTGTACGGGTCGAAATCGCGGGCCAGCGACGAGACGATGATGACGAAGCGCTCCAGCCACATGCCGACGTTTACGAACAGCGACAGCACGAAGAGGTATTTCAGGTTCCGGCGCAGCCGCTTCACGAACAGGGTGAGGGGCAGGAGCCCGTTGCAGAAGAGCATCAGCCAGTACAGGTACCTGTAGTCGCCCACAGCGCGGAAGGAGAAGTGGGCGATCTCGAAGGGATTGCCGCTGTACCAGGCCAGGACGAACTCCACGATGTAGGAGTAGGACACGATGAGCGAGGTGAAGAGCAGGATCTTGGCGATGGCCTCGAAATGGTCCACGGTGATGTAGTTGTCCAGGCCGAGGATGCGGCGCATGGGCACCACCAGGGTGATCACCATGGCCGTGCCGGAGAAGATGGCCCCGGCGACGAAGTACGGGGCGAAGATGGTGGTGTGCCAGCCGGGGATCACGCTCATGGCGAAGTCCCACGAGACCACCGAGTGGACCGAGATCACCAGCGGCGTGGCGAACGCGGCGAGGAACATGTACAGCCAGGCGTAATGCTTCCACTGTTCGGCCGTCCCCTGCCAGCCCAGCGACAGGATCCGGAACACCCAGTGCCGCCAGCCGGTGAAGCGCCGCCGGGCGATGGCCAGGTCGGGGATCAGGCCGACGAAGAAGAACACCGCGCTGATGGTGAAGTAGGTGCTGACGGCAAACACGTCCCAGATGAGCGGCGAGCGGAAGTTCACCCAGAGGTGGCGCTGGTTGGGGTAGGGCATGAGCCAGTAGAAGAACCAGCACCGGCCGAGGTGGATGAGCGGGAACAGGCCGGCGGTCATCACCGCGATCACGGTCATGGCCTCCGCCGAGCGGTTGAAGCTGCAGCGGAACTTGGCCCGGAACAGGAACAGCACGGCGGAGATGAGGGTGCCGGAGTGGGCGATGCCCACCCAGAAGACGAAGTCGGTGATGTACACCCCCCAGCCCACCGGCGAGCGGATGCCGGCCACACCCAGTCCCTCGTAGATCTGCCATCCCCAGCAGCCCAGGCCCAGGGCGAAGGCGGCGGCCGAAACGACCAGGGCGATCCAGTAGAGCTTCGATGGCTTCCGCATGGCGGCGAGGACGTCGTGTTCCAACTGGTCGAAGTAGGTGCCGAGGCTCATGTCACTTCACCTTTTTGCTCAGGTAGTAGACGGCCGGTTCGGTGCCCAGCATTTCCAGCAGGCGGTAGGCCCGGCCGGAATGGGCCAACTGGTAGACCCGGGAGTTCTCGTCCAGGATGTTGCCGAACGTGATGGCGCTGGCGGGGCAGGTCTGGGCGCAGGCGGGCACGATCTCGCCGTCGCGAACCTTGCGGCGGCCGTCGTCCTTGGCCCTGTCCTTGGCGTGGGTGATGCGCTGGATGCAGAACGTGCATTTCTCCATGACCCCCTTGGGCCGCACCGACACTTCGGGATTTTTCAGCCGGTCCAGCGGCGCGGGCGCGTCGTACTCGAACCAGTTGAAGCGGCGCGCCTTGTAGGGGCAGTTGTTGTTGCAGTAGCGCGTGCCCACGCAGCGGTTGTAGACCTGGACGTTGAGGCCTTCCTCGTTGTGGTAGGTGGCGTAGACGGGGCAGACGGTCTCGCAGGGGGCGGCGTCGCAGTGCTGGCACATGACCGGGATGAAGACGGGCGCTTCGCCGTCGCGGACGTACGGCTGCACCCGGAGCCACGACATCTCGCGGCCGCGGAGGTGCTCCTCGGGGCCGGCGACGGGGATGTTGTTCTCCATGTAGCAGGCGGCCACGCAAGCGGAGCAGCCGATGCAGCGGTCCAGGTCCACGGCCATGGCCCAGCGGTAATCCACGTACTCGTATGGTTCGTACAGCGAGTGCTTCTCGTGGTGATGATGGTGGCCTTCGTCGCCGGGGAGGATGCCGCGGCCCGCCGCGTTCAGGCCGCCGGAGAGGAAGGGGAGGGGAATGCGGCGGCCGGTCTTGACCGTCGCTATGCCCCCATGGCAGGCCAGCAGCTCGCCGGTGGCCGGATCCGACTTCAGGCCGAGTCCGGCGGCGGCGTCCACCGCCGTCAGCAAGACACCGTCGGGGAGGCCGGGCAACACGCGGACAGGCAGAGCGGCACCGCCCAGCCGCAGCTCGTCGCCATCGGCCAGCCCCATGGAGCGGGCCAGGCCGGGCGGCACGTTCACCCACGGGCCGTACGTGACGGTGGACAGCGGATCGGGGATCTCGTGAAGCAGCGGGATCACCCGGCTGCGGCCGTCGAAGGTGCGGAGCGACGGCTTCACCACCAGCACCGGCGCTGGTAGTTCCGGCGCCTGGCCCAATGTGGCCAGCGCGCCGGCGGCTCCGTCAGCCAGCTTGACCGCCTCCGCCCGAACCGGGCGTTCCACATACCCTTGCTTCCACCAGACGGCGGGGTACGGCCGCCACGCCGCGAAGAGATACTCCTTGAAGCTGTTCGTTTTTCCCGCCAGCTGGAGCAGGATATCGCCTTCGGAGCGGGTGTCGTGCAGGGGGCGGAACACCGGCCGGACCAGCCCGAGACGCCCGCGCTGCGGTTCGGCGTCGCCCCACGACTCCAGGGCGTGGGAGACGGGGAGGATCAGGCGGCATCCGGCGAAGGCGGACGAGAGAAAATCGGTGAGGCCCACGCTGAACGCGGCATTCGACAACGCCTCGACAGCGCCATCGAGGAGCTCCAGGCCGTGGAGGCGGCTCAAGACGAGCACGCCCACGCGCTTCGCCTTCAGCCGTTCCACCACCTGCCGGGCGTCGGCCAGGGTGCCCACCGCGTCGAAGGTATGGTCCGCGGAGAAATCCACCAGCGCGGGGATGGCGCCGAGGCTCCACTGCAGCAGGCCGGCGAGCAGGGCCACCGCCTGTCCGTCCCCATGGGCCACCGACACGCCGCCGGCGATGACGAGGGGCTGCCGGGCGGCGGCCAGCGCGCGGGCGAGCGCGTCCAGGTCCGCGGCGGGGACGCCGGTTTTACGGGCCGCATCCTCTCGGGTCACGGATGGAATCGCTGCCAGCAGATCCACCGGAAGCGGCTGCCGCGCCGGCACGGCCCGCAGCAGCCAGGCGAGCAGGAACCGCTCGCTCCCCGGGACGACGGCCAGACGATGGGCGGCCCTGGCGCCGGTTAGACTGAGCGCCGGCTCGGCGTGGAACCAGGGCCAGCCGGCCTCGAGTTTCGGAGCGATCTGTCGGGCGAACTCGACGGGGGATAGGAACGTGTCCAAGATGTCGGCGCCGACGGTGAGCAGGGCGTCGGCCCGGTCAACGTGATAGACGGGCACGGTGCGGCGGCCGAAGAGCCGGTCGTAGGCGCCGCGCAGGGCGCCGTGATGGTAGATCTCGAATTCGGGCAAACGCTCCAGACCGAGCGCCGCGCACGTCTCGCCGATGAGCCGGGCCAGCGAGCCGGTGCTCCGGCCGCTCCAGAACGCGTTCGTCCGGCCCGCGCCGGCGGCGGCCGCAAGCTCCGTGCGGACTCGTCCCATCGCCTCGTCCCAGCCGATCGGTTCCAACTCGCCGCCGGGCTCGCGGTAGAGCGGACGGCGGACCCGCTCCGGATGGTACACGCGCACCAGGGACGCCTGGCCGCGGACGCAGAGCGCGCCGCCACCGACGGCGTGATGAGGATTGCCTTCGAGCTTGATCGGCAGGCCGTCGCGCACCGTGACCGTCAGGCCGCACCCGGCGGGGCATTCGGTGCAGACCGAGTGGACGTGGACCGGCTCGCCGGGGACGTGTCCCTCCGGCGGCGGCAGGACGCGGGAAACCAGCTTGTTCTGGCCGAAACTGAACGAGCCCGACGCCGCCACGCCGCCCGAGGCGATGCCCAGCACCTTGAGGAAGTCTCTGCGTTCCATCATGAACTCCTGTGGCTCCGATCAGTGATGGCAGACCCAGCAGTCGATCGACACCTGCTTCGAGCGGTGGCAATCCACGCACCAGCCCATCATCAGGGAGCGGACCCGGCGCACCCGGTGCTCGCCCTTGACCTGGCCGTGGCAGACGGTACAGTCCACGCCCGCCACGATGTGGCGTTTGTGGGTGAAGTGCGCATGCCACGGCAGGTCATGCACCTTGACCCACTCGATGGGCTGACGGGCTTTCCAGTAGCCGGTCAGCTTCACGATCTCGGGCCGGTCGGTGGCTGCCGACTCGTGGCATTCCATGCAGCGCTGGAGCGGCGGGACCGACGCCCGGGCGGACACGGCCGCGGTGGTGTGGCAGAACACGCACTCCAGGCCCAGCTTGTTCGCGTGGATCTGGTGGCTGAAGTCGATGGGCTGCACCGGCGCCTGCTGGTAGTCCAGCCAGTACCACCCCAGCGCGCCGACGGCCAGGAGACAGACCAGAAAATAGCCCACCAGGAACGGAATCAGCTTGCGGGTGTTGATGGCCATGCCTCACTTCCCCTGTTCGAACTGCTTCAGCAGGTAAGCGGACACCGAGGCGACCTCCAGCTCCGTCAGCCCCTGGTTGGGCATGGCGGGGTAGGCGGGATCCACCTTGACGGGATTGCGGAGGAACGTCTTGAGTTTTTCCGCGTCGCCCGCGTACTTGGGCAGGACCTGGTTGTAAGGCGGTCCCACCACCTTCTGGTCGAACCGGTGGCAGGCGGTGCACCGGTCGTTGTAGATCTTCTCGCCGAGCTTATCGTCGGCGACCATGTTCTTGGCCAGCTCCGCGGCGCGCTTCCCCTGCCACTCGGCCAGGGCCCTCGCGCTGCTCTCGTTGAGAAGCACCCAGTGCTCCTGGTTGGCCACGGCCTGGAGCGAATGATCCTTGAGGATGAGCAGGCCGCTGACCGCCAGGGCGCCGACGAACGCCGCGGCGATCCAGCGGAGCGCGGTGCGCCCCAGCATGGTGACGGCCCAGATCGCCAGCGCGGCCAGCAGAACCAGGACCAGGGCGCTGAGCCAGAAGGCGCTCAGAGACAATGCGGGTTCGGGCGCCACGTACAGTTCCCAGATCATGAAGACGGGCAGCAGCAGACTCCCGCCGGCCACCATGGCCAGCGCCATGCGCCGGAACGTCTCGGCGTGGGGCGCGTCG
>CALAMB010000180.1 GCA_937925645.1 uncultured Acidobacteriota bacterium | reverse complement strand
CTGAACCGGTTCGACCCGGCCACGGGGCGGAGCCGCCACTACACGGAGCGCGACGGCCTGCCCAACAACCTCGTCTACGGCATCCTCGAGGACGACCGCGGCGCCCTGTGGCTGAGCACCAACCGGGGCCTGTCGCGGTTCGATCCCGCCGCCGGCGGCTTCCGGAACTACGATGCGAGCGACGGCCTGCCGAGCAACGAGTTCAACGCCGGCGCCTACTACCGCACCGCCGCCGGCGAGATGCTCTTCGGCACCATCGACGGCTTTGCCGTCTTCCACCCCGGCGCGGTGCGGGACAACCCGTTCGTGCCGCCCGTCGTGGTCACCGCCTTCCGCAAGTTCGACCAGCTCGTGGCCGCGGACCTGGCGGCCACGGGCGCGGCGCTCGAGCTGTCGCACCGCGACAACTTCTTCGCCTTCGAGTTCGCCGCGCTGGACTTCCACAGCCCCGACAAGAACCGCTACGCTTACAAACTGGACGGCTTCGACCGGGAGTGGGTCCGCTGCGGCGCCCGCCGCTACGCCAGCTACACGAACCTGCCCGGCGGCGACTACACGTTTCGGGTGCGCGGCTCCAACAACGACGGCGTCTGGAACGAGCGGGGCGTCGCCGTGGCGGTGCGCATCCAGCCGCCGCTGTGGCAGCGGTGGTGGTTCCAGGCGCTGCTCGGGGCGCTCTTCTTCGTGCTGTCGGTGGTCATCTACCGCGTGGGCCGGAAGCTGGTGACGTACTTCCACTACTGGCGCCGCAGCCACTTCGTGGGCCACTACCGCATCCTGGAGACGCTGGGCCGCGGCGGCCTGGGCACGGTCTACCGCGCCCGCGACCTCGTGAACGACCGCGTGGTGGCGCTCAAGGTGCTGCACGAAAACGCCATGGACGAGACGGGCCGCCGCCGGTTCATCCAGGAGGGGCTCATCTGCGAGCGCATCGACCACCCGAACATCGTCAAGGTGTACGACCGCGGCGAGCACGCCGGCCAGTGCTACTACGCCATGGAGTTCTGCCGCGGCGTCACCCTGCGCGCCCTGATGACCGACGGCCGGCTCACGGTGGGGGACGCGCTGGCCGTGTTCCTGGCGCTGGCGGGGATCGTCCGGGACCTGCACGCGGCGGGGATCATCCACCGGGACATCAAGCCGGAAAACATCATGCTGCTGGACTCCCTGCCGGGCACGGGCCGGAGCGGCCGCACCCTGCGGCTGCAGGACCTGGCCCGGTCCATCAAGATCCTCGATTTCGGGGTGGCCAAGATCCTGGACGCCCAGTCCATGACCCAGACGGGCACGTTCGAAGGGACGCTCTACTACCTGCCGCCCGAGTACCTGAGCGGCAAGGTGAAAGCCGGCTGCGGCATGGACTACTACGCGCTGGGCGTCGTGCTCTACGAGATGCTCACCGGCGCCAAGCCGTACCGCGGCGACGGGTCGGTGGAGCTGATCTACGCCATCCTGTACGGCGAGACGCGGCCGCCCCGCGAGGTCCGGACCACGGTGCCCGAGGCGGTCTCGGCGTTCGTCATGGAGGTGATCCACAAGGATCCGTCGCGGCGGCTGGCCGACTTCGCGGCGATCCAGCCCCGCGTCGAGTCGCTGCTGCAGCACCTGGCCGCCCGCCCGGCCGAGACCGAGTGACCAATTCAACAGTCAGCCAGCCGGGGTGGGGAGCTGACCTGCAAGACGGGGCCTCCGGCAGCCATCGTATGTCAAATATAAGTTGAATGGGCAGTTTCCGTTTAAACGAAAGTTGTGTTATTAATTTATATGACAGACCAGCTCGTGCATGCGGCGCTGTGAGCTGCGGCGCCACGAGATGATCGGATGACGTCAGGCGGGACCAGGGGGCACCGGCGGTGGCTGATCCAATCAACCTGCAGAAGGTTTTCATCAAGAGCCCGTCCATCGTGGACCGGAGAATCGGCCCGGAGCGGATTCTGGTGCCGATCTGCCAGAAGGCGGATGAAGTCGATAGCATCTATGCGCTGAACGAAATGGCGGGCCGGATCTGGGAGTTGATCGACGGCCGGGCCAGCGTGCAGGATCTCGTCCGCACCATCGTGGCGGAGTTCGATGTGACCCCGGAGGAGGCCGGCGCCGACATCCTGGAGCTGCTCGGCCAGTTGGTGGCGGCCGGCGCCCTTCAGGCGAAATGACATGGATTGCCCCCATATTCCCGAACTGAACTATGCCGCGTTCAGCCAGCGCCTGCACGAGTCGGTCGCCGGCGAGCGCATCCCCATCTGCGGCAGCGTGGAGGTGACGGCGCGCTGCAACCTGCGCTGCGCCCACTGCTTCATCAACCTGCCCGCCAACGACCGCCGGGCGCAGGCGCAGGAGTTGGCCGGCAGCGAATGGCGTGCGTTCCTCGACCAAATCGTGGACGCGGGCTGCCTGTGGCTGCTGCTCACCGGCGGCGAGCCGTTCCTGCGACCGGATTTTCTCGACATCTATACCCACGCCAAGAAAAACGGCCTGCTGATCACACTGTTCACCAACGGCACCCTGATCACCGAGCGGGAGGCCGACCATCTGGCCGAGTGGCGCCCTTTTGCCATCGAGATCACGCTTTACGGTCGCACGCAAGAGACCTACGAGCGAGTCACGGGCGTCCCGGGCTCGTACGCACGCTGCCTGCGGGGGATCGAGTTGCTGCTGGATCGTAAGCTGCCGCTCAAGCTCAAGACGATGGTCCTGACGCTGAATCGACACGAGTTGGAGGAGATGCGGGTGTTCGCCCGGGAACGAGGGGTCCATTTCCACTACGACCCGTTGCTCAATCTGGGTGTTGGCGGCAATCGCGCCCCCGCCCAATATCGACTTGCGGCCAAAGACGCTGTGGCGCTGGATCTGACTGACGAACAACGCCTCGCCGAATGGCGGCAATTCTGCGACAAGTTCTCGGGACCGCCACCCGAGCCGGACCGGTTATACAACTGCGGCGCGGGGATAGGCACCTTTCACATCGATGCATATGGGCGGATGAGCGCCTGCCTGATGGCCCGCCAGCCCGCCTACGACCTGCGCCGGGGGACTTTCCGCTCGGGCTGGGACGACTTTATGCCGCGGGTGCGGGCGCAGAAATGGACGCGCGAGACGCCCTGTCGGCACTGCGATCTGTACGCGCTCTGCGGCCAGTGTCCCGGCTGGGCACTGATGGAGAGCGGCGACCCGGAGGAGCCAGTGGCCTACCTGTGCCAGATCGCCCACCTGCGGGCGGCAGCCTTTGGATGGAACGGTGGGAAAGCATGCGACGGAGTCGAACGCATCGTCACTGAGAAACCGGGCGACGTGACGGCCTTCGGACTCAAATAGAAATATTCATGAATGGACAAGAACAGGAGGTTTACGATGGACAGTAAAGACAAGGAAACCAAGAGGACCAGGCGGCCATACCGCAAACCACAGTTGGAAGCGGTACGGTTGGTGGCCGAAGAGGCGGTGCTGACATCGTGTAAACTTGCGGGAGGTACTATAACTGGCCCCCAAAATACTAACTGTAAAGGAGGGGGAGCCGGCGGCAACTGTGTAAATCAAGGGAGCTAGTTTTGGAAGGTCTCAAGTGAGGTGGCAATCTACCGTTGAAGTTGCAGAAATCGTTTTTGGGCTTTTCGGAGACTGTGCAACCGAAGCCCTCTCTCTTGATCAAATCTACAGTGATTTTCTGTGCTCCGGAGAGCCGGATGTTGTCTTAAAGGCCTGCTACAACGGCCTGCCTCCGATCCCACTGCGCGATGAGGACCGGATCTTCGACTCGCAGATGGTGTGGAGCCTTTACCGGGTGGATGGGCGAACTGTGTTCGCGCTCCGATCGCCCGTCTTCGGCCCGCAGCCCTACCGCATCGCCGTGTTCGACGAGGACTTCCGGCATGGGGAGGTATACAACGCTCTGCCGGAAACGCCGGAGAGCCGGCTGTGCAACCCGCTGGAGTATCCTCTCTCGGAGGTGTTGATGGTCTGCCTGCTGGCCCGGGGGCGCGGCCTGCATGTGCACGCCTGCGGCATCGAGGATAACGGGCGGGGTTACCTCTTTGCCGGTAACTCCACCCACGGCAAGACCACCATGGCCCGGCTGTGGCAGGGGGAGGGGCGTATCCTCAACGACGACCGCATCGTGTTGCGGGCCCGTGACGGCCGCATCTGGATGTACGGCACGCCCTGGCACGGGGAATGCGACAGCGTGTCTCCGGACGGCGTCCCGCTGGAGCACATCTTTTTTCTACGCCACGCGGAAGCCGACGGCCTGAGCCGCGTCACCGGAACCCGGGCGGCGGCCATGCTGCTGGCCCGCAGCTTCCCGCCCCTGTGGGACGCGGACGGAATGGCCTTTACCCTCGATTTCTGCGACCGGGTGGTGGGCGCCGTGACGTGCGGCGAACTGGGCTTCGTGCCGGACCGGCGGGTGGTGGACTTCATCCGATGCCGCAGGTGAGACTGGACCGCTTCACGTTCGAGCGTCTGGCGGCCGGCATTCTGGCCGGCGGCGGGTC
>CALAMB010000179.1 GCA_937925645.1 uncultured Acidobacteriota bacterium | reverse complement strand
GCGATCCGAACACGCCGCCGGATCATCCAACGGGGCAGGAGGTGACACGCCATGATCGCTCCCGCCATTTTCGTCGACGTGGACACGCAGCGCGACTTCATGGATCCCGACGGCGCTCTGTACGTGCCGGGCGCGGTGGAGATCGTGGACACGCTGGAGGCGCTCACCCATTTCGCGGTGGCCCGGGGCATCCCCGTCGTGGCCACCATGGACGCGCACGCGCCCGATGACCCGGAGTTCGCGCGCTACCCGCCGCACTGCGTCCGCGGGACCCGGGGCAGCCAAAAGATCCCGCAGACCCTGCTGCCCCGCCACGTCGTCCTGCCGAACGCGCCGGGGGGAGCCCTCCCGGAGGACGCCGACCAGATCATCCTGGAAAAGCAGGCGTTCAGCATGTTTGACAATGTCCACGCCGAGGAAGTGATGGGCCGCCTGGGCATCCGGCGCTGCGTCGTGTACGGCGTGGCCACCGAGTGCTGCGTCCGCGCCGACGTGCTGGACCTGCTGGCCCGGAACTACGAGGTGATTCTGGTGACCGACGCCGTCCGGCCCCTGGACCCCGCGGCCGGGACGGCCGCCCTGGCCGAAATGCAGGCCCGCGGGGCGGTGCTGGTGCCGGTTGCCGAAGTGATGCGGCAATTCGGGACGGACTGAATTTGGACGGAGAAGACGCATGAAAGTCGCCCTGGCCCAGATCAACACCGTGGTGGGAGACTTCGAGCAGAACCTGCGCATCGTCCAGGACCGGCTGGGACGGGCGCGGGCCGCCGGCGCGGACCTGATCGTGTTTCCCGAGCTGACCTTCGCGGGCTATCCGCCCAAAGATCTGCTGGAGAAGCGCAGCTTTGTGGATGCGAATCTCGAGATCCTGCAGCGGTTCAGTCGCGACGTCCGCGGCATCGCCGCCGTGGTGGGGTATGTCAGCCGGAACGAAAGCGGCTCGGGCAAGCCGCTGTTCAACTCGGCCGCGCTCGTGGCCGACGGCCAGATCCGGCATGTCACGCACAAGTGCCTGCTGCCCACCTACGACGTGTTCGACGAGGCCCGCCATTTCGAGCCGTGCAGCCGGGCCCTCGGCCTGGTGGACTACCTGGGCCGTCGGATCGCGCTCACCATCTGCGAGGATTTCTGGAACGACGCCGAGCTCTTCCCGCAACGGCTGTATCGCTACGACCCTGTGGCGGACATGGCCGGCCGGGGGGCCGAACTCTTCATCAACATCAACGCATCCCCTTTCACGCTGGGCAAACCCGAGTTGCGCCGCCGGATCGTCACCCACGCGGCGGGCAAGTACGGGGTTCCCGTCCTCCTGGTCAACCAGGTGGGCGGGTATGACGAGATCGTCTTCGATGGCGGCTCCATGGCCGCCGCCGCCGGGGGGGGAGTGATCGCCCGGGGGCACGCCTTTGCGGAGGACCTCGTGATGGCAGACCTGGACCGGCCACCGGCGGCTGCGCCCGAGGAAGCGGCGAACCCGGCGGAGCAACTCTTCCGGGCGCTGGTGCTGGGGACGCGCGACTACACGCGCAAGTGCGGGTTCCGCCAGGTGGTGATCGGCCTGAGCGGCGGCGTGGATTCGGCACTGGTGGCCTGCATCGCCGCGGAGGCGCTGGAGCCGGAGAACGTCACCGGCATCGCCATGCCGTCGATGTTCAGCGCGCCCGCGTCGCAGGCCGACGCCGAGGCGCTGGCGCGCAACCTGGGCATCCGCCTGGAGGTCATCCCCATCACCGGCGTGTATGACAGCTATCAGCAGCAGCTCCGGTCGCTATTTGCCGGCCGCCCCTTTGACACCACCGAGGAAAACCTCCAGGCCCGCATCCGCGGCAACCTGCTGATGGCCTTTTCCAACAAGTTCGGAGCGATGGTGCTGAGCACCGGCAACAAGTCGGAGCTGGCGGTGGGTTATTCCACCCTGTACGGCGACATGTGCGGCGGGCTGGCCGTCATCTCCGACCTGCTCAAGACGCAGGTGTACGAGCTCTGTCGCTGGATCAACCGGTCCCGCCCGGTGATCCCCGAGTCCACGCTCACCAAGGCGCCGTCGGCCGAGCTGCGGCCGAATCAGACCGACCAGGACGAGCTGCCGCCGTATGACGTCCTGGACGCGGTGCTCCGCCTATACGTCGAGGAGCAGCAATCCCGCCGCGAGATCATCGAACGGGGTTACGACACCGCGCTCGTGGATCGGATTGCGGGCATGGTGGACCGGAACGAATACAAGCGCCGCCAGGCCCCGCCCGGTCTGAAAGTCACCAGCAAGGCCTTCGGCTACGGGCGCCGGCTGCCCATCGTGCACCGCTTCACGCATTGAGCGGATATCCCGCCCGGCCGGACATTTCTGTTTATTAACGCGCGATACTTTTGCTATCCTTGCGGCATTCCAACCCTGGGGAGGGTCATGCGCATGAAGCATCAAAGCGTTCTGTGGATCCTGTTCGCGGTGATTGCCGCTCTGGCCGCGGCAGCGCCCGTTCTGGCCGACGATCCAAAACCGGCTAAGGCCAATTCCGAGCCGGTTTACACGCAACTCCGCGCGCTGGAGCTGTCCGGCGAGTCGGTCCAGGTGGAGAACCTGTCCCTGCAGCGGGACATCGCCACGATCACGTTCGTCAACGGCCGTTTCCA
>CALAMB010000178.1 GCA_937925645.1 uncultured Acidobacteriota bacterium | reverse complement strand
GCGGTGTAGCCGCCCCGGGCGATGTATTCCTCGATCCGGGTGGGATCGATGCGGCCGCAGTTGGCCAGCACCCACCGGGTCTGGGGCGCGAAAAAGGGATGCTCGTCGATGAACGGCACGCCGGCGTACGGCCGGTGTTCCGGGTGGCGGAACTGGCCCAGCCACCCGTTCTCGGGGATCTGGTCGTTGCGGATGGCATCGAGGATGGCGGGCACGCAGTCGGCGGTGACATGGGTGAACGAGATCCGGGTGCGGCCGGGCATCTGGACGTCCAGGAGCGGTTCAGCGGAGCACATGCCGATGCAGCCCACCTCGACAAGATCGGCGGTGAGCTGGTGGGTCTGGCAGTAGTCTCGGACCGCCTGCGCCGTTTTCCTGGCCCCCGCGCCCAGGCCGCAGGTGCCGGCGCCCACGAAGACCACCGGGTGCGCGACGATGTCGCGACGCAGCCGGGGCAAGGTGTCGCTCAGCCGCTCCGCCAGCCATGGCGCGATGGCGCCGGCGACGGCCGGAGACGGGTCAGCGGGACGGGGAACCGGAGTGGAATTAGTTGCCTTCATGGGAGGTCGCCTTGTTCTTGAAATTGTCCAGCAGCTCCATGACCTTGTCCGGAGTCATGCTGGAATAGAATTCACCGTTGACGCTGATGACCGGCGCCAGTCCGCAGGCGCCGATGCAGGCCACCACTTCCAGGCTGAAGAGGCCGTCGCGGGTGGTCTGGCCGGGCTGGATCCTGAGCTGCTTGCAGATGATCTCCTGCAGCTTGGCGGAGCCCTTGACGTGGCAGGCCGTGCCGCGGCACAGCATGATGTGGTACCGCCCCTTGGCCTGGAAACGGAACTGGTTGTAGAAGGTGGCCACGCCGTAAATTTTGCTGGCCGGCATCTTCAAGTGGCGGGAGACCCGAACCACGGCCTCGCGCGACAGGAAGCCCTGGGACTCCTGGACGGCCTGCAGAATCGGGATCAGGCTGTCCCGCTTGGCGTCGGGGAAGCTGCCCAGGATCGAATCGAGATCGTTCATGATAGCACTTCCTTGTTCGGTTTCAGTTGCATGGCGAAATAGGCGGTCCGCTCGAGGGACGCGGTCATGTCGAGGTTCTCGAGATACACGCCGTGCGGCAGCCGCAGCCGGGTGGGCGCGCAGTCGAGGATTCCGGTGACGCCGCCCCGCACGAGCAGGTTGGCGACTTCCTGGGCCGCCTCGGCGGGGACGGCGATGATGCCGATGGAGATGCCGAGCTCGCGTACCCGGTCCACCAGTTCGGAGACCGGATAGACCCGGCAGCCGTTGATGACCCGGTTGGTCTTGGCGGGATCGGAGTCGAACGCGGCTTCGATGGACAGGGTCGGGGTGCGGCCGCGGAAGTAATCCAGCAGGGCCCGGCCCAGGTTGCCCACGCCCACCAGGGCAACGCGCTGGACTGCTTCGGGCGCCAGTACCCGCCGGAGACACTCGGCCAATGCGTCAATCCGGTAGCCCTTGGCGGGGGTGCCGGAAATGTCGATGTCCATGAGATCCCGCCGCACCTGGGCCGCCGTCACATGCGCCATGGAGGCCAACTGGTGGGAAAAGATATACACGAGCCCCTGAGCTTCCATTGTTTTCAGGAGACGGCGATAGTGGCTCAATCGGCTGAT
>CALAMB010000177.1 GCA_937925645.1 uncultured Acidobacteriota bacterium | reverse complement strand
GCCTGGCTTGTTATTTTGTTATCAGGTGTGCACTGATGTCACATTGCCAGCATGCGTGGAAAATGGTGGACGTCCAGTTCGGTTTCTCGGTCTTCGAGCGTTGCTCCCATTGCCAGGAACTCCGGACCTACTTTTCCACCCAGGACACGTGGGATCAGTACAAGGAAGGAGACTGCACCTGGAGCATCGTCGAGAACGCCCAGACCATCCGCTTCAACCTCGAGTGCGCGCTCTGCCAGCGGCGTGAAAGTTTCCAAGACCTGCTGGGACTGATGTACTGCACCTCCTGCCTGCCCGATTGCGCTGTGGAGAAAATCCGCAAGCGGGCGGAGAAAAAGCGGACCTGGATCCTGGTCGCCTTTTCCAACCTGCCGGACGGGCTGCGGACCCCGATCAGCAAGAGGCGGCTGGACATACTCGGCGCGTATTTCAACCAGCGCCGCGACACCTCGCGGTCCACCGTCCGATTCATTTCCTTCGACCGGATCCCGAAGATCGCCCTGTGCCGGGGTGAGTTCATCCATGATGTCGGCATGCTCTCGCAGAAGCCGCTGGTGGAACGAAAGCCGTTGTTTTAATCGCAACCGGGACCAACATCCATCTTTGCACGGAGCTTGAACTATGACGACAAAAGAAGTGATCGACATCCTCGGGCTGAAGCCGTTGAGCCAGTTTGAGCACCGGGAGATCAGCGGCGTGTTCATCTCCGACATGCTGAGTGATGTCATGGCGGGCGCAAAATCCGGCAATCTCTGGGTGACCGTGCAAACCCACAAGAGCATCGTCCCGGCAGCCAACCTGGTGGATGTTGCGGCCGTCATCATCCCCAACGGCAAGAGTGTCCCACCGGAAACCATCGAACTGGCCAACCGTCATAACATTGCCCTCCTCGCTACTGACACGATGACTTTCGACCTGGTCGGGAAACTATACTCGCTCGGACTCGTCGCCAAGTAACGTCAGTATCTGTTCGACAACCTGCTCGTTCGCGGATCGGCCCGGCCCAGACGCTGAATGAACCGCCGTCCCCTGAGCGTGTGAATGAAGATTGATGCCATCAGACTCGCGCTGGAAGCCGCCGTGCTGGCCCGCGAGGATCTCCTCTCCACCGACATCACGGAAATCTACGCCTCGGACCTGATGAGCGACGTGCTCGCGTTCGGAAAACCGGACTCCATCCTGTTGACCGGTCTCGCCTCCCAGCAGTCGGTCATCTCCGCTCACATGGCCGAATTCCGCGGGGTTGTTCTGATCCGTGGCAAAAAGACCAAGGACGGCGCCGAGCGATTCGCCCGGGAACACAACATCGTGTTGATGTCCACCCAGTTGGACATGTACGAAAGCTGCGTCCGGATTTACACCCTGACCCATGAGTCCGGCCTGGCGGGTTTGCCCATGGAAATCCCGCCACCGTCCGAGTCCATCCTGTTGAATAACCAGTTCCTGATCGAAGGGAGCGATTTCTCGCGGGCCGGTCTGGTATCCACCGAAGTGAAATCCATCCTGAAGAAGATCGGGGTCGATCCCACGATCGTCCGGCGCGTGGCCATCTCCACCTACGAGGGTGAGATGAATGTGATCATGCACGCCAAGCGGGCCCAGGTGAGCCTGGCGGTCACCCCCAACGCCATCGAGGTGATCCTCGACGACGAGGGCAAGGGCATTCCGGACGTGACCGAGGCGATGCAGGAGGGGTACACCACGGCCACCGAAGAACAACGGGCCATGGGTTTCGGCTCGGGCATGGGTTTGCCGAACATCAAAAGAAATTCGGATGAGTTGGACCTCCAAAGTGAGGTCGGCCGGGGAACCCGGTTGCGGATGAAATTCTCCATTCGCCCACCGACAGCCTGACGCGCAGAGAGCCACTGCCATGACCCGCTATTTCCATGCCCACAGAGTCCTCCCGGCGAAATGCCGGGGACACATGGCCTGCATGCGCATCTGCCCCACTCAGGCCATCCGGGTGCGCAACGGCAAAGCGGTCATCTCGGACGAATTCTGCGTCGACTGCGGCAACTGCATCGGCATCTGTCCGGAAAACGCCATTGTTGTCGACAGTGACATGGTCAATGGACTCTCCCACTTCCGGCACAAGGTCATCGTGCCGTCCCCCGTCTTGTACGCCCAGTTCGACGCCCACATCCACCCCTACGTGATTCACCTGGCGCTAAAGGAAATCGGTTTCGACAGCGTGATCGACGTGCATACCTCCACGGTGGCCCTGGCCAAGGCGCTGGAACTGTACCTCAAGGAATACCGCGGCCGCCTGCCACTGATCGCGTCCTATTGCCCATGCGTGGTTCGGCTCATCCAGGTGAAATTTCCCGACCTGGTGGAGCTGATCGTCCCCATGGAAGTGCCGCGTGAAATCACGGCCCGGGAAATCAAAAAGGACCTGCCCGAACAGTTGGGCCTCACCGCCGAGGAGATCGGCGTGTTTTATGTGGCCACCTGTCCGGCGAAGATCGCCTCCGTTCAGCAGCCGGCTGAAAAGAATAAATCCTGGTTCGACGGCGTGGTGTCGGTGCGCGGGATCTACTCCATCATCATGCCTCACGTGATGGCCATCCACAAGGAATTCGACGTGAAGCAGGTGCCGGAGGATTTCTCGTTCAACTCGGAGTGGGTCACGTCGGGCAGCTTGACCCGGGCGGCGGAGCGGGAGAACTGGCTGGTGATTGCGGGTCTGGACCACGTCATGCAAATTTTGGACGACATCGAGAACTCCCGCTTGCGCAATGTCACCTTCATCGAGGCGTCGGCCCACATGCTGGGCTGCGTCGGCGGCACCTTCAACGTGGAAAACCCGTACATCGCCCGAGTCAATGCCCTGCGACAGGGTGAAAAGTATCAGGAGCGGATCGAGATCGACACCCACGACATCGAGCAGAAGATGCAGGCAGGATATTTCACCATCGAGTATCCGATCATGCCGCGTCCGATCCGCTACTTCGACACGGACCTGGAGACGTCCATCAAGCGGATGAAAGAGCGGGAGCGCGTCTATCAAAAACTGAAACAAATCGATTGCGGATGTTGCGGATCGCCCACCTGCATGGCCTTTGCGGAGGATTTTGTGCGGGGCGAAGTGAAGCTCACCGACTGTATCCACCTGAACCGAGTCCAACAAAGCGAGGATGACTGAATGAATCCACTCGACACCCCGGAGGCCGGCGCCGGCACCGACCCGCGGGATTACCATGACCTCTTCCAGCAGTTCAAGGGCCAGGAGGGGGAGCTGATTTCCATTCTGGTCCGGGTGCAGGAAACGTTCGGCTACATTTCCGAGGAATCGGTGCGGCGGATCTCGCAGTTTCTGCGCCTGTCCGAAAACCAGATCTTCGGGGTGGCCTCATTTTTTTCAAAGTTCCGCTTCGACGAGCCTGGCCGGAAGTCCATCAAGGTGTGCATGGGTACCGCCTGCCACGTCCACGGTGGCGGATTTCTGAGCGACACCCTCGGTTGGCAACTCGGCATCACCGTGGGACAGTCCACCAAAGACAAAGCATTCGATTTTCAGCGAGTCAACTGCCTGGGGTGCTGTGCGCTGGCCCCGGTGGTCCAAGTCAACGAGAAGATCCACGCCCGGACAATGGTCACCCAGCTGAAGGAGATCTTGCAAAACCGTGAGTAACTTCTCGACCATCCAATCTGCCGCCAGGCAACAATGGGCCCGTCTTGAGGAGAGCCCGGTCCCGGTCATCTACGTCGGTGCCGCCACCTGTGGACTTGCCGCCGGTGCCGGAAATGTGCTGCACGCCATCCGACAGACACTCCTGGAGCTCCAGGTGGAGGCTCGGGTGGTCCCCGTGGGCTGCATCGGCCCCTGCTACCTGGAGCCGCTCGTGGACGTGCGGCTGCCGAACCATCCCCGCATCACGTATGCCAACGTGGATCCGTCCCGGGTGAAACGGATTCTGGAGCGGTTGCTGTTGCACGGCGATCCGTCAGCGGACCTGGCCTTTGCTCATTTCGGCTCCAACGGCGATCCGCTCACTGCCGGGCTGCCGCGCTTTTTTGACACGCCGATGATGCGTCACCAGGTCCGGCTGGTGCTCCGTAACTGCGGCTTCATCGACCCCGAGGACATCGAGCACTATCTGGCCAATGACGGTTATGCGGGACTGAATGAGGCGCTCGGGATGACGCCAGAGGATGTCATCGGTATGGTCAAGGAGGCGGGGCTGCGCGGCCGGGGCGGGGCCGGCTTCCCCACCTGGCGGAAATGGCAGATCTGCCGCGGCGCCGCCGGAACCACCAAGTACGTGATCTGCAACTGTTCCGAGGGTGATCCGGGTGCGTTCATGAACCGGGCGCTCATCGAAGGCGATCCCCATGCCGTACTGGAAGGCCTGCTCATCGCGGCGTACGCCATCGGCGCCGGCCACGGCTACATCTACATCAACTCGGATTACCACCTGGCCATCGCCCGGTTACGCCAGGCCATCGCCCAGATGACCACTCACGGATTGCTGGGTGAGCGGGTGCTGGGAACAGATTTCAGCTTCGGCATCACCCTCAAGGAGGGCGGCGGCGCATTCGTGTGCGGTGAAGAGACCGCGCTCATCGCCTCGTGCGAAGGCCGCCGGGGCATGCCGCGCTCGCGCCCGCCCTTCCCGGCCATCGCCGGCCTCAACGGCCACCCCACCATCATCAACAACGTGGAAACATTGGGCACCCTGCCCCATATTCTTCGCAACGGCGCGGCGTGGTACCGTCAGTTCGGAGTGGAAGGCAATTATGGCACCAAGACCTTTTCCCTGGTAGGCAAGGTCCGGCGGCCGGGCCTGATCGAGGTGCCGCTGGGCATCCGGCTGCGCCAGATTGTCTTCGACATCGGGGGCGGATCCTGGAAGCGGTTCAAGGCGGTCCAGACCGGCGGGCCTTCAGGCGGCTGCCTGTCGGAGGAGTTTCTCGACCTGCCGGTGGCCTACGAGGCCATGGCCGAAGCCGGGTCCATCATGGGCTCAGGCGGCATGATCGTGGTCGACGAGGACACCTGCGCGGTGGACCTCGCCCTGTACTTCCTTCGTTTCACCCAGGCGGAATCGTGCGGCAAATGCTCCCCCTGCCGGGTGGGCACCTGGCACATGGTCCGTCTGCTGGAGGACCTGGTGGCCGGACGCGGCCAACCGGAGGACCTGGCCAAACTGCAGCACCTGGCCGAGACGGTGAAACGGGCTTCGCTGTGCGGACTGGGCCAGACCGCGCCCAATCCGGTCCTGACCACCTTGCGGCACTTCCGCACCGAGTATCTCCAGCACGCCAAAGAGCGTCACTGTGCGGCCGCCGTCTGCAAGGAACTGGTGGAGTACCGCATTGATCCTGCGCGCTGCAACGGGTGCCAGCGGTGCGTCGAGGTGTGCCCGACCCACGCCATCTCCGGGGCGCGGTCCGAAGCGCACCGGATCGACCTGGCCCTTTGCATCAAATGCAAGGCCTGCTACGAAGTGTGCCGATACGACCAATTGGCGGGCAACGCCGTCATTTTCGAGTCCAGGCGGAGTGAACAGTGAGCACCGAGCAGATTCCCATCACGTTGAGCATTGACAATCGGACGATCACGGCCGCCCGGGGCGCCACGATTCTGGAGGCGGCCCGCGCCCATGGCATCGAGATACCCACCCTGTGCTACCTCGACGGCCTGTCGGCGCACGGCGGATGCCGCATGTGCATCGTCGAGGTCGAAGGGGTGCGCACCTTTCCGACCGCCTGCACCACCCCGGTGGAGGAGGGGATGATCGTGCGCACCCGGACCGCTCAGATCGAGGCCATGCGCCGGGACATCCTGCAGCTCTTCCTGACGGAGCACACGTCCAGTTGCCTGGTCTGCGACGAGAAGGCCGAGTGCAAGGAGTTCATGCCCACCATCCGCAAGTCCGGGGTCACCACGGGCTGCCGGTACTGCCCCAAGGACACGCTGTGCGAGCTGCAGGCGGTGGCGGAATCCATGGGCATCGACCGCATCGATCACCCGATCTACTACCGCAACCTCCGGGTGGAGACGGAGGATCCCTTCTACGACCGCGATTACAACCTGTGCATCCTCTGCGGGCGGTGTGTCCGGATGTGCCAGGAGGTCCGGACCGCCAACGTGCTGGCGTACAAGAACCGCGGGCGCAACACCATCATCGGGCCGGCCTTCCACCGCACCCACATGGCGGGCGGCTGCGAGTTCTGCGGCGCCTGCGTGGCGGTGTGCCCGACCGGCGCCCTGCGCGAGAAAGCCCGGGCCTGGGAGGGCAAGCCCGACCGGGAGGAGACCACCACCTGCTCGTTCTGCGGCGTGGGCTGTCAGCTCCGGCTGCTGGTGAAGGACGAACGGGTCATCGGCAGCCTGCCCGCCGACGATCCCGTGGTGAACCAGGGGCAGCTCTGCGTCAAGGGACGCTTCTGCAACACGGAGCTGGTCAACGGCTACCGGCGGCTCAGGAATCCCTATGCCCGCTACGGCTCGATCCCCACGGAAATCTCCTGGGACCAGGCC
>CALAMB010000176.1 GCA_937925645.1 uncultured Acidobacteriota bacterium | reverse complement strand
TCGGTCCGGTACGCGGTGGCCCCGGCGCCCACCGGGTCGAGCACCACGGGGATGCCCTTCGTCGCCGCGGCCCGGCCGGCCAGCACCATGGCCTCCACCCAGTCGGGCGCCAGGGTGCCGATGTTGAGCACCAGGGCGTCAGCCAGGGCGGCCATGTCGGCGGCCTCCTCCCGGGCGTGGGCCATGACCGGCGCGGCGCCCACGCAGAGCAGGGCGTTGGCGGTGATGTTCATGACCACGAAGTTGGTGATGTTATGGACCATCGGCCGGCGGGCGCGGAGTTGCTCCAGCAAGTGGCCCACGGAATGACTCGTCATGGCGGCTGCCTCACGATGCGGTTGATGACGGGATGCCGGGGCCGTCCGGCCGGCGCCTTCGCGACCGGGGGCCGGGACCGGCTCCTCATTATAGCGCAATCATCGAATCTGTTGAGGCGGTGAGTCGGTGAATCGGTGAATCGGTGGCTGAATAGCAGAAGCCACGGATGTTGCGAACGGCATATGGCCATGTGTCAATCGGCTGGTCCGCGTCGTTTCGCGGGCCAGGGCGTGTGCGGCTCCACGCGGAGGCCGCGCTCGGGGTGGCGCCGGTCGTAGCGGATCGCGACCCGACTCCGGCCGTTTGCGCCATACCGGGTGGTGACGAGGGCGAGCCGGCCGTCCCGAAGCACCGGCTGAAACTCATATTCGCATCCATCGTCGCCCCCCGTGTACATTGCCTCCCCCCGGGTGCCGCCGTGCGGTTCCATTTCCTCCGTCTCGATGGATTCGAAACACGATTCGTAGCGCACCGATTGCACGGTCAGCGCCTTCCCCTCGGGAGACAGGCACAGCCAGATCAGGTCGCCCTCGGTGCCCGCTCCGCACATGGTGCTCCCCCCCGGCCAGCGGGAGCAACCGATCACCCAGAGCAGCACATACACGCAGCCGTCGCCGGCCGCCCGGTCCAGCAGCCCGTAGGTCCAGCCGCCCGCGGCGCCGATGCGCTCACCCAGGTCGGTCACGACGCCCTCGCCCGGCCCGGCGAGAAGTTGCTTTTCGAACAGCCACAGGCGCCAGTCCGGCTCGTCCACCAGCCGGGTGACGGCCGGCGGCGCGTAGGGGGCCGGCAGGAGCACCCGCTCGACGCCGTAGCTGCCGCTCTGGGGATCTTCCCCGCGGGTGACCCACTGGAGGGATCCTCCGGACAGGCGCAGGTAGCCGGGGACCAGCCGGGCCATTCGGGCCGCTTCGTCGGTCATGAGCAGGCGGACGGGCGTGGTGAACGCCATCTCCCAGAAAGTGGCCGGGTCGGCCCACCGCCGGCTCCTTGATGAAGACACCAGCTTCTCCTGGACGGTGGCGGCGGGATCGTCCACGTCCAGCGCGTCCACGAGATAGAGCAGGCCGCCGAGCTCCGGACCGCCGCGGCTGATGGCGCCGGCTAGCTCCACGCGGAGCCACACCGAGTAGCCCCCCGTCTCCGGGCGGAAGAGGTGGCGGACGGCGCCCGGGACGGGCTCCGGATCGGCGGCGCACGCGCCGGGGTGGAGCCGGAGCTGGGTCAGGCCCAGGGGCCGCCGGAGGGCGCGCCGCGTGGCGTTCAGGCTGGCGCTGACTTTCCGGCCAAAGGAATTCTCCTCTCCGCCGGGCTCCAACTCGGCGTCCACGTCGTCCACCGCGGCGCGCAGGGCGTCGATTTCCTTCACCACGGCGGGATCCGCCAGCCAGACCTCCAGGTGGTCGGACACGAGCGCGGCGCCCTCGCCGAAGCACGGGCGGTCGTCACGCACCCGCGCCTGAAGGTAGAAGACACCTTCGTGCACCGTCAGCCGGTAGTAGAGGGAGAGATCGTCGGGACCGCGCCAGGGCGTGCGCTGCAGCCGGACGTGGGCGGACGTGGTGTCCGTCCAGGCGGCCGCCCCCAGCGCCGACTCCACCTCGGCATCCAGGGCCGGCGCCTGGGCCATAACGACGGCGGTGGCGACGACGATCAACCCGATGGTCAGGATACGGACGACAGAACGCATGGTCACCTCCGGGAAACATTTAGTCGGTCACGGGTCCCGCCGGCGACCATGATGGCGGCCGCAGGTGAAGACTAAATGAAGTCGCGGCGAAAACGA
>CALAMB010000175.1 GCA_937925645.1 uncultured Acidobacteriota bacterium | reverse complement strand
CTCCGCCAAGGCCGAGTTCGAGGCCGGCTACGAGGTCCGCTTCATGGACACCCACATTTGCGGCCGCGTCGCCTACAAGTACTCCGCCGGCGACGGCCGCGCCGTCACCGAGGCCGAGGGCCGTTCCCGCGACCTTCTGGCCGCCCGGGAGATGACCGCCTTCTACCAGGAATTGCAGGGGGTTCTCTATGGTGGAACTGCGTCGTAAAATTAAACCGACCCCGCAGCCGCCCTCCTCAGTTGATGAATGGATCGACCGCGCCACGGCGGACGGTGGGGCTCAAAGAGCTTCCGAGGCCTCCGCAGGACCCGCAAGAAAGGCAACCCCACCGCGGAAGAACCGGAAGAGATCTCAAAAAGTGGACACGCCCAAGAAAGCCGAGTCAATCCCTCAGGCGGACAGAGCGTCAACCGCTGCCCAGCCGCACCGATATATCAGTTTTGCTATCGACACCGTCACCCTCGGCCTGTTCCGGGAGATCAGTTTTAAGTTGGACAAGGGGAACGCGGGCACGCTGGTCCATGTCATCCAATCATGCACCCGGATGACTGATGCGGATTTTCAGAGTTTTCCGGAGAGCCGGCTGGTGTCCGGCCACGCCAAGCGGACCATGTCCTTCCTGCTCCCCCAGGACGCCATTGCCGAGGTGGACGCCCTGGCCGGGCGGCTCCGCGTCCGAAACAAGTCCGGCCTGTACCGCTACTTAATTCATCTTCTGGCGAATTCCATGGGCATCACTCCGCGGTACTGAAGATTCCCGCGCCGTCGTGTGTCCCCGCAAAATGAGATTGGGTCAATCGGACAGCCGGAACTGCTGACGGTGCCAGCTCAACGAGTGCTGCGCCGGCCACAGGATCCGGTCTGCTGGCGGGATCATCCCCCGGCCGGCGAGGGTCAGCAAGAAACCGGGCACATTCGGGCTGGTGCCGATTTGGCGGGAGGCGAGGACCGTGTAATCGCCGGCGACTCCGAGCATCCCCTCATCGAAGGCCCAGTGGCAGAGCTTGCACAGCGCCATCCCGTTCCGGATGTCGTCGTTGTGACTGATGGCCCACGGAATGATGTGGGCGGCGTCCACGGCCGTGTGCCCTTCGGGGGTGAGGATGCGCACTCCGCAGAGGGCGCAGCGGTGGTCATAGCAGCTCACCACCACGCGTCGAAAGCCCTGGTTGCGTGCGGCTGCCGGCACGTCTTCCGGTTCTCCGGGATCCCGGACCAGCGGCTGTTGGGCCTTTTCCAGAAGGTCCCGCCCGTACTCGAAAGCCTCCGCGTTGATCGCCACCTGCTGCTCCAGTGCAGACAGCGCCGGCTCGGCAAAACAGCTGTGAAGCAGCACGCCCCGCAAGGAGGCGCGCCCCTCCGCTTGCTGTATAAGGAAAAACAGCTCCTCGACCATCCGCGCCCCGATGGCGACGCCGCGGAGCTGAACCACTGTGCTGATGGAGCTGAGCGTGGCTCGGTCGATGGCCTTGCCGGGGAGGGGCACTAGCTCCCAGAAGGGTTCATTGTGGAGGCGCGAGAACGGAAAGGCGATGCTGCTCTTCTGTTCCAGGGGGACGACGCGGCGCCAGTACCCGGTGAAGAGTTCGTTCAGCTCGTTCAGATCCCCCGTGATGTCGATGAAGCTGGACGTCAGGGTGCCACGGGCGACCAGGTCCAAGATGGACAGCAGCAGCAGCGGCTTGTGGGGCGCGCGCCGCTTCGTGGACGGCCCCCAGACCGGGCCGGGCGCGCGCCGCAGCCGGGCGAAGAGGTGGCAGTAGTGCTCCAAGGCGGTCATTGGTCCTTCCAGTACGGCGCTTTATCCGGGAAGATCCAACGTACGCCTCCGCGCGGGTCCGCCACGTCGCCGGCGTATCGCGGGATCAGGTGAATGTGCAAGTGCATCACCGTCTGGCCCGCCGCGGCGCCGTCGTTGATCCCGATGTTGAAGCCGTCGGGCCGGTGTGACTCCAGCAGCCGCGACTGAGCCGCCGCCAGCAAGTCGAACAGCGCCCGCCGCTCCTCCGCCGTGGCTTCGAACAGCGACCCTATGTGCCGTTTGGGGATGACCAGAGTATGCCCAGGCGACACCGGAAATCCATCCCTCAACGCTAGGGCAAGGTCGTTTTCTAGAAAGGCCCGTCCTTGCTCAAGTTTGCAGAAAGGACAAATTTGACTCATCGTGTTGCCTTGCCTCCGTACTAGATCTCCAGAATCTGGCCATCGGGCAGACATTGGACCTCCGGACCGAAGAGGGCTGCGTAAGCCTCGGGACGTTGGGTGTGGATGGGGATAATCCGGCGGGGCTGTAGCGCCCGGACCAGCGCCTGGAGATCGGCGACGAACGCGTGACCGCTGGTATGCACGTGGATCGGCTCGATGCCGTGGGCGGCCCAGAACTCCCGCTCGCTGTCGTAGTAGCCCCACCACTGGCTGTAAACCAGCGCCGCACCGCCCAGTTCCCCGGTGCTGGCGAATTTTTTCCGGACGGCGAAGTTGTTTTTGATCACCATCTCACACCGCTTTTCAAGAATATCTTGAAAGCTTATCTTGGCGGGTTTGAAACGCCATAAATCATCCCGCTTAGCCATCCGGCTGGTGTGTGAACTCGAACCGAAAAAGATATTGATTCCCTTGTCATAGTATTGAGGCAGCTTTCCGCCGAGCCTGTCCAGGATGAATGCCGTGTACGGATCGATCACCAACGTCTTGCCGGTGCGGAGGCAGGCATAGAAGACGGATTCAAGCCGGTCGGTGTTCTGGGACGAGAAGGCAATGAACGTCAGATCGCTGCGCGACCGGAGGATTCGCTCCAGTTCGTTCTGCACCGCCTTCTCGCTGGGCAGACCCGTCTCCGCCCGGCCCAGGACGGTGCCTTCCATGACTAGCGCGTCCACGGGCGCCGGCGGATCTGCCAGAAGTTGATCGAACACCTCGCGCTTCCGCCCGTGCCCCCGGAAGTCGCCGCTGTAGAACACCCGCTTTTCCCCCGCTTCGACGAGGAACGCCAGCGCCCCGTAGGCCGAGTGGTCCATCAGGTGCGGCGTGACCCGGAACGCCCCGACAGTGAACGGTTCCCCGGCGGCGATGGTCCTTAGGTTCCGCACGGGCGGCGCGGCCGGTCGGAAATACTGGCCGATACTCAGCAGTTCCTGCGTCTCCTGGTTGGCATAGACCGGGATCTCCGGGTGGACGTACCCCAGCAGCCCGTGGTGGTCCGGATGGGCATGGCTGAGAAGGATCCCGTCAAACCGGGGACTTTCTTCTTTATGTAATCCTGTCAGTGGAAGCAGACATTGCTGTGGAATCTGATTTCGGGATCGGGCCGAAGATATCTCGATATCATCGAGTGGCAGTCCGTAATCCAACAATATGCTGCTCACACCTGACTTCAGCTCCAGGCAGGAACCGCCGATTTGATTACTGCCCCGATGCACACACATGATCATTTTCTAGTCCCAACTTCAATAATCGTTTGTATGGTGAAATTATTCGATAATTAGATCAGCCTTTGTATTCATACACTAAGTACTTTGGCCGGCTACCGTCGGGGTTCGCAGCAAAAACCACCCTGTGAATATATGCCCTGATAGACATCAGCTGTGAGGAAGATGTCTTTGTGTTCAGGGCAGCCCGATCTCTCTGTCGCCACTGCGAAAAGGCCTCCGCGAAATCCTTCTCTGAAATTCTCGCATTCCTTGAGTAGAACCTGATTGTTTCACCGATTCCATGATCGCCCCATTCCGAAGTGGTCAACTCAAAAAAACCGGCAACATTCTTGAAGAGTATGCTGGCCTGATCGTACCTTCGCCCGAGCTCAATGGCTTCCTTCTCCCTGATGTTTGGAAGAAACAGCAACTCCTCTTCAGAGAGCGACCCGTTCTCCAACCATTGGATCACCAGGATGTAGTAACCATACTTCCTGGCCTCCACAATCAAATTGCAGTGTCGTCGGTAGTTTTCCTTCATCCCTGCATGGGGCAGAGCGGCTGAAATGACTGCAAAGTCAGAGTCCCCATGCAAGTGGTCAAGAAATTCAAGGTTGTTAAGTGGGCAGGAGTCTTTCATCTTGCCACTCATGTCTGCTCCCAAAATCCGCTCATTCTATCGATCACTTCGTTGAGCAGCTCCCTTTCATTGGGGGGAGAGCCGCTGTGCCTTTCCCAGATTTCAGCGGCGACCCGGGCGATCTTTTCATAGACTGCGTGATCGCGCATCCAGTGAGAGAGTTCGTCGTCAGCATCGCGCAGGGTGACCAGGAGCCAAACCACTGGACGCGGGTCTGCCATCTGCACGAAAAAGTCACTCTCGCCCCGGGGGCGTTTTGAGTTGGCAGTTATGATCACGCCCGCCCCACCCCATTCGGCAGTCATTTTTAAGGTGCGCCATGGGGTCTCTCTTGCATTGACTGCCGCCCGGAGCACCTCGAGTTCGTGATGAAACTTGATTTTAGCGCGGTTCTGCCTGGCGCACTCCCTGTTCGCCTGCCGCTTCCATTTCCGCCTTTCCCGCAGAACGATGCGAATCATCTGTTGTTTGACGGCTTCCTCATAACGGGTCTTGGAATCATAGCTGTCATCTTCCGGTTCCGTGATAGAGGCCAGAATGGCTTCCCGCTCACTTTTCAGCACTTCCACGCAATGTCCTCGGAGATCATCATCACCTTCGAGCTCTGGGACAGTGCCGGCGTGAAATGGGCTTAAGGCCCTATTGAAGGCCTTATTCTTGGCTCTCTCATCCATATCTTATCCTCTGGTAACATCGAAGCTTATTCAACCAGCTGATTATTCTGCCTTCTGCACGTAGAAAAATACCACATCTTTAGCTATATCAAGATTTTCTCCAATTTGGATCTCGTTTTTGATCTCTTTAATGGTCGCCAGCTTTTTACGTCTGGCTTCCTTCCAGTCTTCCTCCTTCTTTTCGAACAGAGGTTTATGCTGATATATAACGAGAAAATCTCCTGATCCTAATGACTCATAAGTGGTTTTCACATTTTCAAGAGTGATGTGACGTTCTGTAGATCGTTTGCCTGGTTGAAGCCCTGTATCCGGATCCAACAAGACGACTTTTCTGTACGTACGCTTCTTCAATTCTTGAAAGACTTGCATAAAATATTCTCTCTGTGGGTCATCTTTGGAGGCCACTGGTGGATCTAGCATCTCAATCTCTTGTTTTAATGACAAGAATTTCTGCAACTCCTCTATCGATTCTAACTTCCTTCTCTTCTGAAAAAATGTTGCTATCTGTTTCTCGTAGCCATCCCACGATTCACTTTTATCCTCCTCCTTTGCCCATCGGCAAGCGACTTGGATGATTCGTGCTGCAGTGTTATCCTCAGCTAAACGAACAAGTAAAGCCCATTTAACAACGTCTCGCCGATCGCCAAACCATTGGGTTCGCATCGTGTTCCTCCTAGAGAAAAGATGATGAGTATTTAATAGGCACCGACACAAACACGTTGATGCTTGCTGAGTCATATTGAGAAGTTGGGCCCCTGTTTTCTAGAGTAAAAATATCATAAATAGGCTCATCATTCATCCGGCCATTGCTCCAATTCCCCTTGCACCCGGCGTAAGTCTTTTGGAAAATGCCGGGTGTCCACATGGATCCACCGGTCCAGCCAGCCGCGGGCGGATAGCCAATCCAGCTCGCGTTGCATCGGGGCGTCGTCCAGCCAGAGGAAATCGCCTTCAAGAGCCTCCGTTTTCATCGCCTGGAAGCTTGTCGGTTTCACCTTGGCGGCGAGGGCCATGAATTCCGCTGAACCATACGGAGCAAGGTATTTCAAGACTCCCTCGGTCCGGCCCTGGCAGTGAGTGGACAGCCAGAAGCAGTCGAACCGGGCCAAGGCGAAAATCAGGAAGTCCTCGGCACCCAATGCCAGGCGGATCTCGGGTGAACGGATATCTGCCTTTCCCAGCAGCACTCCGTCGATGTCCAGATACAGATTCATGACACTGTCCATGGTCCTTTACGTGCCTTCACTCCATTGGCGATTGCCGCCTCGATTTCTCCCTGTGTCAGAGTGGCTTCACCTTCCTGTGAGCCGGCCGTGGCCGCCTGCAGGCGGTCGATGATCCGGCTGAAACCGGTGAGGGTCAGCCCCATCTCCGCCCAGGCTTCTTCATCGCAGATCACCAGTTGCCAGCCGTTCTCCAGCTCTATCCAATCCAGATCCACTTCCTCGTTCTGCTCTTGTTTCTCCGCGGGTGGATCTTCCTCCATCATTTTGTCCAAGTACTCTGGTTTCATCGGTCGCTCCTATGATTTGGAAAAACAGGCTGCCACTCCCCCCTTGTCCCCGGCTTCGCCTCCCCCCTCCAGGCCAGCAATTCGAAGCGTCGGGGTCGGGCCATGAGCGGCAACCTGTTAAAAGCCAATCCTCTTCGCGGCACATGCATGCACCTCTTTGACCTTCCCCTCCAGGCCCAGCGGCTCGCCGCACCGCCGGTAGCAGGCAACGATGTCTTCCCACCGGCAGCCAAACCGCCCAGGGTCGGTGATCACCGTGGCGATGTGGCTCACTCCCACGGGGATCACCTGGCCGGTCGGTTCGATCCAATATCTCTCGGATTATTCCATAATCTATCTCGCTCGTTCCCGCTAAGTGGGTGCATGCCGATTCCTTCGGCAATCAATCGACAAATTTTCTTACTCTGCATCAGTGGGTGCTTTCGGTTTCTTCAGCGATTGGTCCCGATCCATGTCACCGGTCGCGGATTGACCTGCCATTCCTCCCAGCCCATCCTTCAGATGTGGAGTGATATCCCGACTCTCTAAAAGTACACTCAACTGAGGTTCGTGGGTGGGTGGCTGGAGTTCGTTCGTGACCCGGCCTTCCAGATCGAAACAAATCCGCTCCGCAGGGTTTTCATAGTAGCTTCGGAAGTACACGAAGCCCAGGATCCGGCCGAAGAAATCGGTTTTCCCTGCTTGCTGCCGCACATAGTCCGCGATGAAAGGTTGAAGCCTGCGGCATTCCTCCTCCAGTCCAAGGCCAAAGGTCCCCGCAGGAAGGTCGACATACTTCTGGCGTATCCCTCCCGTAAGGGCGCAAAACATCAGCTGGGCCGGCCGGTCCAACTCCGTTTCCACATACAAGTGCGGTCGAAACGCATTCGCCTCCCGATCGATTCGCGCTCGTTCCCGACCCACGGTTTCGGCGCGCACCGCGGCGAGCACTTCCGCTTGGTCCATTTCCAGAGCGGACGGCAGGTTTTTCAGGATGAACGGGTTCGGCTGGCCATCCCGCATCATCCGCTCCAGAGCGTTTATTCCGCCGGAAATGTTTTTATAGCTCAACCGGCGAACCAGTTCCGATTTTTTCATTCCCAACGCGTCCAGCCGCTCCAGGATCAGTCGTTTCAGGCCGCTTTCCAACATGGTGTTCCTCCTTCATCTGCTTAAAAACCAATCTTCTTCTCTGCCCCGGCATGCGCCGTCTTGATCCTCGTCTCCTCCGCCAGCGCCGCCACCAGGGCCGCCGGCGTCACCTCGGACGGCGGCAGCAGGCCGAACCGGTCCCGCACCGCCCGGAAGTCCCCCGGCGCCAGCGCGTGCATCGACCGCAGCGCCGCTGCGGACTCCCGATCCAGGGGGCGCTCCGTCAGCGGGGCCAGCAGGCGGCGGTAGAAGATCTCCGCCCCCGCCTGGGTCAGCCAGTCGAAGCCGACCTTGTGCTGGAACCGCCGCAGTGAGGCCTCGTCCAGGCCGGTCAGGCGGTTGGTGGTGCAGATCAGGATCCCGTGGTAGCGCTCCATGGCAGTCAGGAAGGCGTTGGTGAAACTGATCTCCCAGGAACGCTGGGCGTCCGCGCGGGGATACAGGAACGTGTCGGCCTCGTCGATGATCAGCACCGCGCCGTCCTGCTCCGCCTGCCGGAAGGCGTCCCGGATGTGGCGCTCGGTCATCCCAACGTACGGGTCGATCAGCTCGGCCGCCTGCTTGCAGTACAGCTCCCGCCCCAGCCGGCGGGCTAGGTAACGGGCCAGCTCGCTCTTGCCCGTGCCCGGCGGGCCGTGGAAGAGCAGGTTGAAGTTCCGCACCGGCCCGCCGGGGCTCCCGCCTCGCAACTGAAGGTCGAAGGCTTCTAGTGTGCCAAGGAGGACGGGCAGGTCCGCCGTCAGATGGATCCCCTCCAGGGTGTATTGGGTCTCGATGGTGTCCGGGTCCGCCGGTGCCTGGCCGTCATGGAACAGTCGGTGATGGGCGTCCATGGCCGTGCGGACGGCCTGCCGGAAGGCGTCGGAGTCCGGTGTCGCCACTTCCAGTGCCTTCTTCACTGCCAGGTCCACCGGCCCGGCGGTGCAGGGGTAGCGGGAGGCCAGGCGCTGGATCTCTGCCTTGGAAAACGCCTTCCGGGCGCGGTGGGCCTGCAGGACCGATTCCCAGACCTGGACGCGCTGGATCCGGCTGAACTCGTGGAAGGCGACGCTGTAGGCGAAACGCCGGGCGACCGAGGCTTCCATCTTCTCCAGGGAATTGGCGATCCAAATCATCCGCACGCCCGGCTGCTCCAGGAGCTGGTTGAGCCAGCCCTTGTCCTGGGTCTCGCCGCGGTCAAACCAAGATTGCCGGGTGTTGAGCAGGTTGTCCGCCTCGTCCACCACCACCAGCGAGCCGTTGCCGTGGTTGGTGAGGTTGAGGCAGGCCTGGATGGCCGTCCGCCGCTTGACGGAGGTGTTGTCCTCGCCGGAGACGATCTGGTACGCCGGTACCCCCAGCCGCCGGGCCAGCGCCCGGGTGAAGCTCGTCTTGCCGGTACCCGGCGGACCGTAGAGCAGCACGTGGGTAGCGTTCTCCGGTCGGCGGGCCAGCAGCTTCAGGAGGTGCTCGACGGCGGCGGGATCCACCTGGTGCCGCTCCAGCGTCAAGGTCGGCGCCGGCAACCGGACGAACAGGTCGGAAGTCGTGATCTCCACGGCCGGTTTCTGGAACAGGCCGAGGAAATCTTCACTCAGCCGGAAATAGCTGCCCTCCAGCTGGTACACGCCCAACCGCTTCAAGGTGCCGTCCAGCAGAACGCCCAGTTCGGTCGAGGACAGGCCGCCCAACATGGCCTGTAGGTATTTTCGGTTTGAGTAGGTGTGACAGTAGAGGTGATCCACAAAGTAGGATTCCGCCGGCCGCCAGGTGCTCAGGATGAAGATCAGGACGACCAGCTCCCGCTCGGCGTCGCTGAGGGCCAGCATCTTTTGCACCCGGCGGGCCCGCGTCTCGAAATCGCTGCGCCCCCGGCAGGCCAACATCTGTTCTTTCCGCTCGAGCATCATCGGAATCAGGCGGAGCAGCTCCCGTTCGATGCGCGGGTCGCAACGCGGCAGGGCATCCACCACCTCGTGCGGCCAGCGGTCCGGACAGTAGCGGCAATCCGCCAGTTCGGAGGCCACATGCTCTTGGGCTTCTTCGGGCAGGTGATACAGGATCAACCGGTTGATCGGCTCCACTTCCGGCCAGAGCAGGCTGCCCAGGAGATCCAGCGTCTCCCGGTCCAGCAGGGTGTAATCGGCCAGGATCCGTCGCAGATAGACCGCGCACCGGCGGCGGATGCCCCGCTCGTTCCGGTCCAGTTCCGGCACCATCGGCCCGCTGACATACTCGGCAGGGCGTCTTCGTCTCGGTCGGCCAATCAGGCTCATGTATTCCCCCTTGCTTGAGGTTCGAGCCCAGTGTACGATGGTATCGTTCCATATCGCGGAACGTTTCCTATTTCCGGAGAGTATTGCCCAATTTTCAGAGTTGGGAATACGACGGCTCTCCCCGGAGGGTGCCGCATCCGGCGGTGGTTACCCGCGCCGGCTGAAATCGTGGAGGTCCTGTCATGCCCCCCAAGAAAGAGAGCTATCGCAGCTATGGCGAAAGAATCATCGGCCTGTTCGTTCGTCTTCTCTTCACGCGGGAAGAGTATTCCCTGACCCGTCTGGCGGAGCTCCTGCAATGTTCCAAGCAGACCGTCCTGCGCCTGCTGGACGACCTGCAGCGCTCATATCAAGTCGAGCTGGAGGAAAGGCGGCTGGGCAACCGGAAGTTCGTCAAACTCCGCCGGCCGGAGGGCCGCCCGCTGCC
>CALAMB010000174.1 GCA_937925645.1 uncultured Acidobacteriota bacterium | reverse complement strand
CCCGCTCAGATCCGGCTGAAATCGGCCACGGTGGTCTTGTCGCCCAGAAACGCTCCCTTGCCGATGGTCACCGCCTCGCCCAGCACGCAATTCCGCCCCACCGCGCTGTAGCGCAGATAGGCGCCGCTCTTGAAGCGGCTGCCGCTCATGATCACCGAATCGCGGATCTGGACGCCTTCCTCGATCCGGCATTTCTCGCCGATGACGGCGTTTTCGATGACGACGTTCTCCTTGATGACGCACGACTCGTGCACAAAGGATTTGGCGTCGATCCGGCTCGATCCCGGCAGACTGGGCGGTTTCGGCTCGAACAGGCCGAAAAATTTCGGCAGCGGCACGCGCCCGGACAATACGTCAAAATTGGCCTGCAGGTAGCAGCACGGATTGTCGATGTGGCACCAGTACTCATCGGTTTTCTGGGCGATGATCTTGGCGCCTCGCCCGATCAGTTCCGGAAACAGTTCCCGCTCCAGGGTGTAGTAGGTGTCGGCCGGAATGGCGTCCAGGATCTCCCGCTCCATGACGTAGATGCCCATGTTCACCCAATCGTCCTGGAGCTCGTGGTCCCGCGGTTTCTCGATGAACCCGGTCACGCGGCCGGTCCGGCCCTTGAGGATGACACCGAGCCGTTCCGGCCGGGACGACCGGCCCTCCACCAGCGTGACCAGCGCGCGACGCTCACGGTGGTGCCCGATGACCCGGCTCAGGTCCACCGCGGTCAGGATGTCACCGTTCATCACCAGCGTGGGACCGGTGATCAGCGGGGCGGCCGCACGGAGCGCTCCCGCGGTGCCCTGGGGCACCGCCTCCACCGTGTAATGGATGACCAGGCCGAAATCGGACCCGTCGCCCAGCAGTTCCTGGATGTGGCGGGGCTGGTAGGACAGGGACAGGATCACTTCCTTGATACCCGCCTTTTTCAGCCGGTCCAGTTGGTAGAAGATGAAGGGAATGTTGCCCACCGGCACGATGGGTTTCGGCGTGTTCGCGGTCAGGGGCAGCAGTTCCGAACCTTTGCCGCCCGCCAGGATCAGAGCTTTCATGCGGTGACTCCTCCAGCCAAACAGCGGCCGATTATACTCTTTACTGAGCCGGGGGGCAGCGGAAAATTACAACAGATAACTGTCGTCTTCCTCTTCCGGTTCTGCCGGCGGGGCCGCCAAAGGCCGTGCCGGTTCGCGCGACCAGGCGTCAACCGGATCCGGCCGCGGCGGGCGGCGCCGGACTTCGCGCGGTGAGTCGGCCGGGCGAACCGGCGACGGCAGGGCCGCGACCAGCCGTTCGGGATCGGAGTCGAAAAAATTCGCCAGAAAGGTTATCGCCAACGTCCGGCGGACAAGCTCGGGTTGCGCGCGGGCGCTGTACCGGAACGCCCGGCCGTTCTTCTGCCGGTGCACCAGGTTTTTCCGGTACAGTTGATCCAGCATGGTCATCACCGTGGTGTAGGCCAGCGGGGGGGTATCGGGCAAACGGTCCCGGATCTCGGCGACGGAGAGCGCCCCGTCCCGCCACAGGATTTTCAGAATCCCGAATTCCCGCGGACCCGGCAGCCGGAAGGCCGGTGCGGACGACAATGTCGGCTTTTTGCGTCGCGGGAGCATCAGAGTGATTTTAACAACGCCCGATCCGGTTTGCAACGGACCGGCTGGAGACCGACGGATGTTTTCGCTTGTGCCCAAGGCTCAAATCCGCTAAATTAGCGGTTCGCTTTTCTCTTTCAGGAGGTTGCCATGAGGAAGACGACTATTGTTTGGATGACTCTGTGGATGCTGGCGGCACTCACCGCCGCCGCGTGGGCGCAGTCCGAACAGCCCGCCGCGCCGAAGGCCGACACCGCGGCTGCCGCCGATCACGCCAAGGCGATTCTGGCCCAAATGGGGGACCGGATCGTGACCGTCGGCCAGCTCGAGGCGGAGTTCTCCCGCATCCCGCCCCAATTCGTCAGCCATTTCAACGATCCGCAGCGGAAGAAGGATTATGTGCAGAGCATTGTGGACCGCATGGTCTTTGCTGAGGAAGCCAAGGCGCAAGGGATGATGGATCGCGAGGACGTCAAGGAGAAAATCAACTCCTATGCCGAGCGGATCCTGTACACCGAATTCCTGAAGACGGCCACCGAGGGGCTGGAAGTGACCAACGCCGAAGCGATCGCGTTTTACGAGGCCAACAAGAACGAATTCGTCACCCCCGAGCGCATCCGCGCCCGGCACATCCTGGTGAAGTCGGAGGAGGAAGCCGCTGTCGTCAAAGCCGAGCTCGACAAGGGCGCCGACTGGGGCGAACTGGCGAAGAAGTATTCCGTGGACAAAAGCAACGCCGAGCGCGGCGGCGATCTCGGGTTCTTCTCCCGCGGCCGCATGGTCAAGGAGTTCGAGGACGCGGCGTTCACCATGAACCCGGGCGAGGTCAAGGGACCGGTCAAGACGCAGTTTGGATTCCATATCATCAAGCTGGAAGAGAAACAGGCCGCCCAAACCCAGGATTTCGCTCAGGCGGAAAAAGCCGTGACCAGCAAGCTGATGACCCAGAAGCGCGAAGCCCGCCTGAAGGAGCTCCGCGACACGCTCGGTGCCAAATACAGCGTCACGGTCAACTGGGACAAGGTCAACGATATCAAGGTGGGCAGCGGCGCCGCGGCCCCCGGCCGTCCCGGCGCGCGTCCCACGCCGGTGCCCATCGGCCAGCGTCCGCGAACGGTGGTCCCGGCCGAGCAGCCGCCGGCCAAGAAGTAACGGACCGGCCGTTCCGTCGTCAACGCCGTGGTGTTTGTTCACAGAACGACGACTCATCACCGAGCCGGGGACGGGCGATTCCGTCCCCGGTTTCGTTTTATTGCCGCCGCCGCGGCCGCCTGGCTGCTGCTGTGTCCGCTCGCGATTCCGGCCGCATCTTCAAACGAACTGTTTTCCGAAAACGGATTGAGCGACCAGGTGGACTTCTGGGAACAGGTGTTCACGCGCTGGGGCCAGAACCAGGTGCTGATCCACGACCGCCTGGACCTGCGCCTGGTGTACGAGATCAAACAGCTCGACGGCGACGCCGCCCGCGACCCGGCCGCCGCCAAGGTCCAGCAGCAAGCCATCCGCTCGCGGCTGGAGCACTGGGAAGGCATGCTGCGCCATGCCGCCCAGCGTGTCGAAACCGGCGACCCGCCGGACCAGGCGACGGCCCGCGTGCTGTCGGTCGTCGGCGGCAAGCTGGGCCGGACGCCCGCCCCCGCGGAGCTGCGCGAGCTGGCCGGCCGGCTGCGCGCCCAACGCGGCATCCGCGAGGAGTTTGCGTCCGGCTGGCAGCGGGCGGGCCGCTACTACCCGCACATGCAGAAGGTATTCCGCGCGAACGGCGTCCCCGAGGACATCCTGGCAATTCCCTTCTTCGAGTCGTCGTTCCGCGAGGATTCCCGCTCCCGCAAGGGCGCCACCGGCGTGTGGCAGTTCATCCGCTCCACCGGCCGGGTGTTTCTCCGCGTCAACCACCATTTCGACGAACGGTTGGACCCGCTGCTTGCCACCCACGGCGCCGTCAAGTTTCTGCGGGACGCCCACCGCAAGCTGGGGAGCTGGCCGCTGGCGGTGATGGCTTACAACCACGGCACCAACGGGATTCTGCGGGCGCAGCAGCGCCTGGGGTCGGACCCGCCCACCATCATCCGCTACTACTCCTCGAACCGGTTCGGGTTTGCCTCTCGCAACTATTATCCGGAATTCCTGGCGTCGCTGCGGATCCTGCGGCAGCCGGATCGCTATTTTCCCGGCCTCGTCCAGGCGCCACCTTGGGAGTTCCGGGAGGTTCATCTCACCCGCAGCTCAACCTTCGCCCGGCTTCAGAAACAGTACCAGGTCGCCGCCGCCGTCCTGCTGGACTTCAACCCCGCCGTCATCCGGTCCCGGGCGACCGCCAAGCTGTCGTTCCCCGCGGGATTCCGTCTGAAGCTGCCCCCCGCCGAAACACTGACGGCCAAGCAGGGCGCAGGCACTCCGTCCCCGCTCGCCACCGTCGCCGCTCCGAGCGCCACAGCCGGGCGTAAAATCCACCGCGTCCAAGCCGGCGAAACGCTCTACCGCATCGCCCTGAACCACAAGGTCACGGTGACTCAGCTTCGCCGCTGGAACAACCTGGCGGACAACACCATCCGGGTGGGACAGCGCCTGGTCGTGCAGCCTTGAGGCCGGATTTTCCGATGGATCCGAGTGACTACAGAAAGCGAATCGCCGAGGTTTTGAAACTCAGGTAGACCTCGTCCCCCACCACCAACCGGTGCTCCTGCAGCGACTGCAGGGTGATCCGGGCCTCCAGACTGATCCCGCAGTCCACCGTGACATCCGCCGTCTCGCCCTGCTGGCGGGTGGCGCGGATCGTTCCCCGCAGCTGGTTGCGGGCGGTGCCGTGAAGGGCCGCCCGGCTCAGGACGATTTCGGTGGGCGGGATGTGCACCAACCCGGGCGGCCGGGTGAAGGGCAGGATCTCGAGGGTCACGGCCCCGGTCCGGAAGTAGTGCTGCCGGCCCTCCTGGCCGGCTGTTCCGCGCAGCACGTTGCGGGGGTGATGGGGCCCCAGCCGGCCCCCGGCGATCTGGGCGATTTCGTCCGTCAGCCGGATCGCGATTTCCGCCTGGTGGGTTGTGAACACCACCGCCGCGCCCCGCTGCCGGGCTTGTTCCAGCAGCACGGTTTCGATCAGCTCCCGGTTGAGGGGATCCACGTCGGCGAAGGGTTCGTCGAGCAGCAGGAACCGCGGCGCCATCACCAGGACCCGGGCCAGCGCCACCCGTCGCTTCTCTCCGCCGGACAGCCGGGTGGCCCGCCGCTTGGCCAGCCCGTGGATGTTCAGCCGTCCGAGGACGTCGGCGACGCGTTCATGCGCCTCCCGGTTTGACCGGCCATCCAGGCGGAGACCGTACGCCAGGTTGCGCTCCACCGAGTAGTCGAACAGCAGCGGCTCCTGGGCCAGCAGCAGCAGGTCACGCGGCCGGTTGCGTCCCTGGAAATAGGTGGCGTGGGGTCGGTCGTCGTAGCGAATGACGCCGCTGAAATCCCGCTCCAGGCCAGCCAGCAGGCGAAGAAACGTGGTCTTGCCGCAGCCGTTCTCCCCGAGGACGGCCAGGATGCGTCCGCCGGCGATGGTCAAATGCGGCACCTGAAACAGCTCGGCCCCGTTGCGGCGGACACCGACGGCATCGAGGATGATGTTAGCCAGCACGGAACCTCCGGCGCAGGACAACGATCAGGGCGTTGAGCGTCAGCGCCAGCGCCAGCAAGATGAACCCGAGTCCGATGCCGAGGGCGAACTCCCCCTTGCTGGTTTCCAGGGCGATGGCCGTGGTGATGTTCCGGGTGTAGCCGCGGATGTTGCCGCCGATCATCATCGCGCTGCCCACCTCGGAGATTGCCCGGCTCAGGGCGGAGAACACCGCCACGGCCAGCGGGATCCGGCAGTGGTGCAGGAGCACCCAGAGCTGCTGGCGGCGGCCCGCCCCCAGCGCCCAGGCCTCCTCGCGCAGACGGGGATCCGCCTGCTCCAGCGCGGCGCTGACCAGCGACACCAGCAGGGGCAGAATCAGCACCGTCTGGCCGATGGCCATGACGGCCGGCGTGAACAACAGGCCCAGCGGCCCGAGGGGCCCCTGGCGGAAAAACATCGCATACAGCAGCAGCCCCACGACCACGGTGGGCACCGCCATGAGCGTTTGGCAAACCGTGAGAATCATGCGGCGGCCGGGAAACCGAAAGGTGCCCAATGCGAATCCGGCCGGCACCGCAATGAGCGTGGCCGCGGCGATGGCCGCCAGACTGACCTTCAGCGAGATCCAGAGCGCGCTGTAGAGGTCGGCGTCGCCCGTGATGATCAGTTGCCCCGCCCTGGCCAGCGCCTCCTTTAAAAACTCCACACGCCCATCCTCGCCACGGAGATTCAGCCAACCGGTCAGCCGCCGATGCGGGACATGGCCGACGTGCACTTCCACACGCCGCCGATGGCACCCGCCGGTCCGGCCGGCTTCTGGGCTACCGCCGTCCGGAACACCCCGGCCAACGCCGCATCGCCGACGCCCGAGCGCAGCAGTTGGCGCAGGTCCACCTCCGCCTCGTGGAACAGGCAGGTGCGGAGCTTGCCGTCCGGCGTCAGACGCAGCCGGTTGCACCGCTGGCAAAAGTGGTCGGACATGGGGCTGATCAACCCGATCCGCCCGGCCGCGCCGCGAATACTGAAGAGGCGGTTGGACACCGGCCCGCCTGCCGGATCATCCAGCGGTGCCAGCTCGTAGCGCTCGCCGAGAACCTGGAGCACCTCCTCGCCCGTCACCAGTTGGGCAGGGTCCCAGTACGCGTGTCCCCCCACAGGCATCAGCTCGATGAAACGGACTTCGTAGGGGCGTTCCAGCGTCATCGCCGCAAAATCGGCGATTTCGTCCCGGTTGACGCTCCGCATGGTGACCACATTGATCTTGATGGGATGCAGGCCGGCCGCCTCGGCCGCCCGGATGCCCTCGAGCACGTCCGCCAGGGCGGGCCGGCGGGTGATGGCTGTGAACCGGTCCGGCCGCAGTGTGTCCAGGCTGATGTTCACCCGGTGAAGGCCGGCCGCCCGTAGCTGAGTCGCATAGCGTCCCAGCAGCGCGCCGTTGGTCGTCACGCTGAGGTCGGCGAGACCCGGCAGCCGCGACAACTCGCTCAGCAGGGGCACCACGCCGCGGCGGACCAGGGGCTCGCCGCCGGTGACCCGGATTTTCCGGACACCCAGCGAAATCGCGATGCGCGCGCAGCGCAGGATCTCTTCGTAGGTCAGGATGTCCGCATGATTCAGCAGCGGGATGCCTTCCGCCGGCATGCAGTACTGGCAGCGGAAATTGCACCGGTCGGTGATCGAGATCCGCAGGTAATTGATCAGCCGGTTGTGATGGTCGGCCAGAGGTGTGTGTTCGTGCGTCATCGTCCCTTCCCCCGGGCAGTATACTGGAAAGCCCCACCCGTTGCAACGCGGCCCGAAACCATCCCTTCCGCCATCGGCGAACAACATCGTTGCCGCCCACCCCGCGCTTTCGATATCATGACAGCCGGCGTCTGCCGCTTCGGAGGCAACATGAACGACAGCGATATCCTGGCCCGCGCCGCCGGCGCATTTCGGGACTCCCGCTTCAACCTGGCCTTCACCGGCGCCGGTGTGTCGGTGGAATCGGGCTTGCCTGATTTCCGGTCTCCCGGCGGGTTGTGGGACCGTTACGACGTGGCGGAATACGCCACGCTGGATGCATTCCGGCGGCATCCGGACAAGGTCTGGGTCTTCATCCGTGAGCTCCTGGACAGCTACGGCGACGTCCGGCCCAACGCCGGTCACCTGGCCCTGGCCGCGCTGGAGGCCGCCGGTGCGCTCCACGCGGTTGTCACGCAGAACATCGACGGCCTGCACCAGGCCGCCGGCTCCCGCCGGGTGGTGGAGTTTCACGGCAGCCTGCGGCGGCTGGTCTGTCTCGGCTGCGGGCGGACCTGCCCATCGGACGAACCGTCCGTCAAATCCGTTCCCGTGCCGCGCTGCGCCTGCGGCCGCGTCTACAAGCCGGATTTCGTGTTTTTCGGGGAGGCGATTCCCGAAGCGGCGCTGACAGACGCCTTCGCCATGGCGCGGGAGTGCGGGGTGCTGCTGGTGGCGGGCACCTCGGCTGAAGTGGCTCCCGCCAGCCTGATCCCGCATGAAGCCAAGGCGGCCGGCGCCACGATCGTTGAGCTCAATGTCCGGCCCACGGCGCTCACCGACAGCGTGACCGATCACTTCATCGCCGGTCCGTTCGCGCGCACCATGACCGAACTCGCCCGGCGGATCACCGGATAAGCCAGAGCTCCCGCTGGAACGACGACAGGAACCGGCCGCCCTCGGGCGTCACCACCGCGATCTCCTCCACCGTGGCCACGCCGTGGCCGGCGATGTGCACCCGCGGCTCCAGGGTGTAAACCTGCCCCGCCTCGATCTTCAGGTCGGGCAGCTGCCCGTAGCGCTCCCAGCGCGGGCAGAGCAATCCGGCGCCGTCGTGCGCCGAGCGGCCCACCTGATGACCCAGCGCGTGCTTGAACTCGTCAAAACCGCAGGCCATGATGTGGTCGCGGGCGATCGCGTCGATGCGCCAGCCCTCCACCCCCGGCTTCAGCGCCTCGGCGGCGCGGGCGATCGCGCCCACCACGGCGTCGAAGCCCCGGCGGACGCTCTCCGGCGGTTCGCTTTCGCCCTCGCGCAGCACGTACCAGGTCCGCTGGAGATCGGACACGTAGTCGTCGACGCGCAGTCCGAAATCCATGTTGATCACGTGCCCCCGCTCCACCGCCTTGTCGGTGGGGCCGGTGTGCGCTTCGCCCTGGTCCGGAACACCGGTGAACACGGCGGGACAGTGCACTTCGTCCCAGGCCAGTTCAAAGCCCGTCTCCCTGACCCGCTGGAGCACGAATTCATGAATCTGCCGCTCCGTCCGGCCTGGCTGGATGTAGCCGGTCACCATCTGAAAGATTTTCTCCGTCTCGGCCACGGCGCGCTGAATGCGACGGACTTCCTCGGGCGACTTGCTGCCCCGCAGGGCACCGATCAGGCGCTCCGAAGACACCAGCCGGTCCGGATACGGAGTTCCCTCCAGGTTCCTCAACAGCAGGAGGTACATCCCGTGAGTCAGGCCGTCGGCCATGACATCGTCATAGGAGTAATTGATGGCGATGGTGGCCGGATCCAGCTCGGCCAGCACCTGCCGGAGCGCGTCGCGCACCCCGCCCACGTATGTGATCACCGTGGCGTAATCGCCCCGCTTCTGAACCTCGGCCGCGTCCAGGCTGCCGACGATGGCGATGGTCCGGCCGGTCCGGGTGATGATGAACGCGGAGGCCCAGGTGTAGCCCGTCCCCACGACCAGCGGGACGCATGGATCCACCGACGTGTGCGACTCGCGCCCGAAAATCAGCCAGGCGTCGATGCCGAGTTCCTGCATAATGCCGACCGCTTGGTGAATTTTTTCACGAATCATTTACAAACCCAGCCTCCTTTGACTAAAATATCTCAAATAATGCCTGAATGTTCGTTTCAGGACAACACAGGACGTTACATCCACTCCGGACCGATTGTTGCATCCTTAGTATACGACATGAATTCCCTTTGTTTGAGCTGAAACCGATTCATCGTTGTTTGGCATAAAGGAGGAGCCATGAAACGTGCAACGTGGTGCTGCCTGCTCGCCCTGGTGGTTCTGGCCGGTTGGGCGCTGCCCGTGGACAAGAACGACTGGGAAGAGGTCAACTTCGTCTTCAATTCGTCCGTTCTTGTGGACGGGTTCCCGTCCATGCTCGAGGTGGCCGACCTCCTCGGCAAGAATCCCGAGTTTCAACTGTTGGTCGAGGGGCATTGCGACGTGGTGGGTTCCGACCGCTACAACGACCAACTGGCCATCAAGCGGGCGGCCGCGGTCCGTGACTTCCTGGTCAAGTACGGCGCCCGCCCCGACCAGGTGGAAGTGTCCGGCAAGGGCAAGCGTGAACCCAAAAACGAGAACACGACGCCTGAAGGCCGGTTCATGAACCGGCGGGTGGTGTTCACGCTGTACCGGATGAAGGACGGCGTGCGGGAAATTCTCAAGCGCGACGTGCCCATCAGCGGCGTGATTCAGCAGCTGCAGCAGGACACCTGCAAGGACAAGCTGGCCGAACTGGGCCAGAAGCAGGACGCCATCCTGAACAAGCTGGCCGACCTGGACAAGATTCTGGGCGAGCTCCAGCAACTCAAGGACCGCCAGGCGCGGCTCGAGAACGAGCTCGCCCGGATGCGGGATCTGGCCGGAGCGGCTCCCGCGCCGCCGCCGCTCCCGCCGCCGGCCATGGTGGAGAAACCGGCCCAGGCCGAGGCGCCCGCCGCTCCGCTGAAGTTGGCGTGGGGTGACTTGGGCTTGCTGGGCTTCGACCTGGGGGCCACCGACGACGGCGACCTCACCGGCAGCGTGAGCGCCCGCTATTTCCACCGCTTCACGCCTAGCTTGGCCATGCAGGGCCAGGGCGAGTACATGCTGTACCCCGAGCGGCAGGAATTCCAGTTCGA
>CALAMB010000173.1 GCA_937925645.1 uncultured Acidobacteriota bacterium | reverse complement strand
GCGCTACCTCGCCCTGCTGGAGCGGGCCACCTGCCGCCAGGACGTGGTGTACATCCTCGGCGAGCTCATCGGCGAACTCAACGCGTCGCACACCTACGTGGGCGGCGGCGCCCGGCAGCGCAAGGCCGAGGAGATCGCGGTGGGCCTGCTCGGCGCCGACTACGAGCTGGACGCGGCGAGCGGCCGCTACCGCTTCCGGAAGATCCTCCGCGTACCCGACTGGACCGGCGAGGTCCAGCCGCCCCTGGCCGCGGTGGGCGTCGGCGTGCGCGAAGGGGACTTCCTCATCGCCGTCAACGGCGTGGAGGTGCGCGGCGACCGCGAGGTCTACGCCGCCTTCCAGGACCTCGCCGGCAAGCAGGTGAAGATCCTGGTCAATGACAAGCCGGAACGGGCCGGCGCCCGCGAGTACACCGTCAAGCCGCTGGCCTCGGAGCGGACCCTGCGCTACCTCGACTGGGTGGAGCACAACCGCCGGGTCGTGGCGGAGGCCTCGGGCGGCCGGCTCGGCTACCTGCACCTGCCCGACACCTACACCGGCTCGGCCCGCGAGTTCCCCAAATACTTCTACGCCCAAACCCAGAAGGAGGGGATCGTCGTCGACGGCCGCTTCAACGGCGGCGGCCTCGATCCGGACATCTTCCTGCAGCGCCTGGGCAAGCGGGCGATCTCCTACTGGACCCGCCGCTACTCGAAGGACACGGCGACCCCGGCCGTCTGGACCCAGGCCCACCTCGTGTGCCTGACCAACCGGCAGGCCGGCTCGGGCGGCGACGAACTGCCCCACGAGTTTCAGGTGGAACGGATGGGCCCCGTGATCGGCACCCGGAGCTGGGGCGGGCTGGTGGGCATCTCCATGACCATCGACCTGGTGGACGGCGGCTACCTGACGGCTCCCGACTACCGCATCTACGACCGCGACGGCAACTGGGTGGTGGAGAACGTCGGCGTGACCCCCGACATCGAGGTGGACCTGGATCCCGCCGAGATGGCCCGCGGCTACGACGCCCAGCTCATGAAGGGCGTCGAGGTGCTTCTGAAGAAAATCGAAGCGGAGCCCCGGACCTGGCCGAAGCATCCGCCGTACCCGCGGCAGAAGTTCTGAACCGCCTGTCCGGAAGCTTGTCCGGACCGAGGAGGCCGATGAAACCGGATTACGACGTGCTGGACGACATCCGGAGATTTCAGCGCAGCCGGGTGATCCTTACCGCCGCGGAGCTGGATCTCTTCACCCGCCTGGACGGCGCCTCCATGGACGCGCCGGCGCTCGCCCGGGCGATCGGCGCCGCGGAGCGGCCGCTGACCCGCGTGCTCGACTGCCTCGTCACCTACGGGTTGCTGGAGAAGGCGGACGGGTGCTACCGCACCGCCGCGCCGGCGGCGGCGCTCTCGGACCGGCATCCCGCGCCGGTTCGGGCCATGGCCCTCCACAGCGCCGTGATGTGGCGGACCTGGAGCCACCTGACCGAAACGGTCCGCACGGGGGCGAGTCCCGCCCGGCACACCGCCGACGACAAGGACAACCACGCGCTGGCCGCCTTCATCGGCGCCATGCACGCCATCGGCCGCCGCGTGGCCGACGACGTGGCCGCGTCGCTGGACCTGTCGCCGTACCGCCGGCTCCTGGACGTGGGCGGCGGATCGGGCGTCTACACCATGGCGTTCCTGCGGCGGAACCCCCGGCTGACCGGCGTGCTGTTCGACCTGCCCCGGGTGACCCTGATGGCGGCGGAATGGCTCCGCGCCGAGGGGCTGCTGGACCGGGTCACGCTGGTGGGGGGCAACTTCGAGTGCGACGAGCTGCCCGGCGGCTGCGACCTGGCGCTGCTCTCGGCCATCACCCATCAGAACTCGCCCGAGGAGAACCAGGCGCTCTTTGCCAAGATCCGCCGCGCCCTCGATCCCGGCGGCACGCTGCTCGTGCGCGATCACGTCATGGACGAGAACCGCACGGAGCCGGCGGCCGGCGCGCAGTTCGCCATCAACATGCTGGTGAGCACGGCGGGGGGCGACACGTACACCTTTGCCGAGTACCGCCGGGATCTCGAAGCCGCCGGATTCGTCGAGGTGACGTGGCTGCGGTCCGGTCGCGAGCGCATGGACGGGCTCGTCGCCGCCCGCACGCCGGCGGCGGCAGGGGAAGGCGGCGCATGAACTTCCTCAAGATCATGGGACTCGAGCCGAAGCGGGGCGCCCGCGGCGACTACGAGTGGGGCACTCTGTACAGCCGCCTGGAAGGGTGCCTCGCGGATCTGCCCGAATCCGAGGTGAAGCTCATCGCCGGTTTCGCCGGCCTGCTGTGGCGGGTGGCGTACAGCGACATGAAGCTCGAGGACTCCGAGCGGGAGAAGATCCAGGAGATCCTCCGGCGGCGCACCACGCTGGACGCCGACCGCGTGGACCGGATCATCACCCTGGTGGACAAGGACGCCGACCGCTACTTCGGTTCCGAGAACGTGTACTACACCCGGCTGGTCAACGCGGTGGCCGAAGAGCCGCTCAAGCTGGAGATCCTCGACACGCTGTTCGCCGTCGCCGCCGCCAACGGATCCATTTGCGCCAAGGAGGAGGCGGAGCTGCGGATCATCGCCACCGGGCTGTTCCTGTCCCACGACGACTACATCCGGATCCGTTTGCGCTACCGCGAGTTCCTCGATGTGCTGAAGTGAGCGGGGGACAATTGGGGAGACGGTGAATGGGTGAATGGGTGAATAGGTGGGTGGGTGAATCGAGAGACGGGAGACGGGAGACGGATCAACCACCAACTATCAACCATCAACTATCAACTGATTCTGGACCTGGAACCTTCGAACTTGCGAACCTGCGAACCTGTGAACCTGCGAACATTCAAACCTTTAAACGTTTAAACCATCAAACAGCTCGATTACGATCACGATTACGATTACGATGACGATTACGATGACGATGACGAGCACGAACATCGGGGAAAGGCACGAGCCTCCAGCCTCGAGCCTCTAGTCTCGAGCCTCGAGCCTCTAGTCTCGAGCCTCTAGCCTCGAGTTAGGACCGGCGCCATGCTGCAGACATTTCTCCAGGCCTTCGGCGGCACCTTCGTGGCGGTGCTGGACATCTTTCTGATCATCCTCGTCGCCGGACTGCTGGTGCGCCGTCGCGTCGTCACCCAGGCGCACATCGACGCCCTGTCCACCGCCACGGTAGTAGTCTTTCTGCCGTGCCTCACCTTTGACAGCGTGGTTCACAACCTGGACCCCGTCAAACTCCCCTACTGGTGGGTGCTGCCCCTGGCGGCGGTGGCCATGGCCGGGGCAGGCCTGGCGCTGGGGGCGGCGCTGTTCGCGCGCGAACTGCCGGCAAAGCGGAACATGCTGTCGCTGGCCAGTCTGCAGAACGCGGGCTACCTGGTCCTGCCGGTGGGGCTGGCGCTCTTTCCGAAGGAGTTCGATCGCTTCGCCCTTTACTGCTTCCTGTTCATCCTGGGAAACAGCCCCGTGCTCTGGAGCGTGGGGAAGCTGCTCACCACCCGGGGGCGGCCGGGAGTGCCCATGTGGCGGGCCATGCTCACGCCGCCGCTGGTGGCCAACGTGGCCGCCATCGCGCTGGCGCTCTCCGGCGGGAAGGCGCTGGTGCCCGACGTGCTGCAGCGGGGCGTCCACCTGCTGGGGACGGCGGCGGTGCCGGTGGCCACGTTCATCCTCGGCGCCGTGCTGGGGAGCATCCCGTTCCGCCCGCGGGCGATCCTGCCGGACGCGGTGCGGGTGATCGTCGTGAAGCTCATGCTGCTGCCGCTCCTCACGGCGGCCGTGCTGGCGTGGATCGGCCTGGGCCGCACCAATCCGCTGCTGGCGACGTTCTTCATCATCCAGGCGGCGGCCGCGCCGGCCGTGGCCACCATCCTGCAGGTGCGCCGCTACGGCGGCGACGAGGAGAAGATCGGCGGCGTCATGCTCGTGGCGTACGTCGGCTGCCTCCTGGCCCTCCCCTTCTGGATCGCCCTCTGGCGCGTGTTTTCTTGATCCTGAAGTCAATGCCGCGCGCCGACAGGCAGCTTCCGGCGGCGGGATCGGGGCGATCGACCCGCAGGGACGGCACTTTCATCAGCCGGTCGCGATGTGTTTTTTGACAATTGTTTTGGGCTGCGAGTGAGCGCTTTGTGATAATCTGAACACTGTCACCGTGGGGATTTCGGACGGCAAACACAACAAGCTGGAACGCACCGCCATATTCCGTGGAATGGAGGGACTATGGGCATTCGCCGGTTGCTGTCGGTTTGTCTGCTCTTCGTGTTGTTATGCTGTTTCGCGGACGCGCAACAGGTGTTCAACAAGATCAAGGTTCGCTTCAACAAAAGCGCCAAAGACCCGGTGCTGGTCGACAAGGATGTCGACCTGGTTTTCAACGACGTCGCGAAGCACCTGTCGGTGCGGGGGCTGCATCACCCGCTGGAGGTGGATTACGGCGACATCCGGCGGGCCGTGTTTGACGTCAGCACCCACATGCGCGGCGGCGGATTGAGCCAGGTGGTGGGCGGCATGACCGGCGGCGCGATCGCGTCGAAAAAGGTGAGCGATTACTGGTTCTACCTGGAGTACGCCAAGCCGGACGGGTCGGTGGGCTACCACATGCTGGAGGTGGACAAGGACCACGCCGACGAAGTCATGGACAAGGTGAAACAGGCCATCGGCGAAGACAAGGTGAACGTCGCCCGGTTCGAGGAGAAAGAGGCGAAGATCGAAAAAGACACGCTGAAGGACCTCCAGTCAAAACATGACTTGAAAGTCGACAAGACGCAGCGGCCGATCCCGCAGGTCCAGCCCGACAAAGCCCTGGTGGTCTTCGCCTGTCCGCCGCTGGCGGCCCGCCATGCCGGGAAGGGGAACCAGTACAAGATCCACGCCAACGACCAGGTGATCGCCGTCAACAAGATGGGGACCTATTATTTCACTTACCTGGAACCCGGCGAGTACCGGCTCGTCTCCCAGACCGAAAATGCCAGCGGATTCACGATGGTACTCGAAGCCGGGAAGGACTACTACTTCCTTCAGAACACCTTCATGGGTGCGTGGAAAGCCCGGACGAGTCTTTCCCGCCAGACCAGGGAACTCGTCATGCACGAGATCAGCGGGGCTTGTTGGGCCAACTGGACCCGCAAGAACTGATCGTCAACAAACTCATTCGCGGATTATTGAATGAATCCCGCGCGGATTCGCCGTCAGACGAGGCGGGAATCAGGGATTCGTGCGGGGATTTACCGCTTTCGCCCGGGTGAGCGCTTCCGCAGCCGCAGAGCGAGCAGGCGGCCGGCCGGAATGGAACATCCGGCCGGCCGGCGCATGGCTTAGTGCGACGACTTCTCGCCCGGCAGGGGCCGCACCTTGAGCACCTCGCCCCGTTCCTCGGCGATGCGCCGGTACCAGTCGGCCGGGTAGCCGGGATGCGTGACGTTGCCCTGGGAGTCGCGGACGTTCCCGTCCAGGTATTTCCAGATCAGGAACTCGCCCAGCTTGCGCCAGCGCCGCACCACCATCTCGCCCTGGTCCACGGAGTACCGGGTCAGGTACTCGCGGGCCAGTTCGGGCGACTGCTGGTGGAGCGCCAGCGCGGCCTTGTCCACCTCGGGTACCTGGGCGATGAAGGCGCCCTCCAGCTCGCGCTGGACGGCCTGGACGTCCCCGATCATGTCGCAGTACCGGGAATAGGTGTAGTTCGAGACGAAGTTGAACACCCAGAACGCGGAGTCCCAGGAGAACGCGTTGAAGTCGCCGGTGCCCGCCGCGAAACTCGTCGGCACGGCGCGCAGGCCGCAGTACATCGGCGTGTAGACCGTGCTGGCGGTGTCGTCCACGCCGAACCAGAAGATGCCGCCGATGGGGCCGGGGAGCCAGGAGCGGGACTGGGCGACAAAGGAGAACCCGGTCTGCTGCGTGCCCACGGAGCGCTCGTTGACGTACTTGACGCCGTCCACCTCGAAGGTCATGGGGCGCCAGCGGTAGGGGAGCTTGTACGGGCCGGCGCCCACGCCCACGGAGAGGTCGAACTCGGTCCCCTCGAAGTGGTCGCGCATCAGCTCCATCAGGTCGCGGACGGAGAGCTTGTGGTCGGGCTTGATCCAGAGGGGCAGGGGCGCGGCGCCCGGGATGCCCTTGACGTAGTCGATGGGCAGGTTCAGTGACGGCGCCACGCGGCGGAAGAAGCTCCACACCCGGGCCTCGCAGGCGCGCAGGGCGCCGAAGTCGAGGGGCGCGTAGGTGTCGGCGAAGCTGAACTCCTTATCCTCCCCTTTGAAATAGCCCTTCTCGCGGGCGAAGGAGATGACATCCGGGGCGTACAGGCAGTTCTCCGGGTCGTTGAGGGGAAACTGCCGGATGCGCGCCTGGTTGGCGTGGGCGCAGACGTAGCCGTCGGGCACGCGGAGCGCCACCCAGACGGCGCCCTTGTTCTCCTTCCCCTTGCCGATCAGGTCCATGATCCAGGCTTCCTGGGGATCGCTGATGGAGAACGTCTCGCCGGAGCTGAAGTAGCCGTACTCCGCCACCAGCGCGCCCATGATCCGGACCGCTTCGCGGGCGGTGCGGGCGCGCTGCAGCGCGACGTTCATCAGGCTGGTGTAGTCGATGCCCCCCTTCGGGTCCACCAGCTCCTCGCGGCCGCCGTAGGTGGTCTCGCCGATGGCCACCTGGTGCTCGTTCATGAGACCCACCACGGTGAACGTCTCGGCCACCTGCCGGATTTTTCCGACGTACTTCTGCGAGTCGTCGTCGATCACGTCGATCAGCGATCCCTCGATGTGGCGACCGCCGGGGATGAAGTTGAGCTGGCCGTAGAGGGTGTGCGAATCCGCCGAGTAGGTGATCATGACGGAGCCGTCGGCCGAGGCCCCTTTGGTGACGATGAAGTTGGTGCAGGCCAGAGCGGGCGTGAACGCCAGCGTCAGGCAGGCCGCCGCGAACAGGGCTGTCCGGGTGATGCGCATCATGTCGTTCTCCGTGTTTGGAATTGTCAACGCCGCCGGTCCCGGGGGACCGAACGCCTATTGTACGGGGATCGCGGCCGATCGGCTACAGGTTCTTTCACGCGGGCGGCATTCTTCATCGTCCGAGGAGCCGGGCGAGGCGGCCGCGGGGACGCCGCAGGCACGACTTGAGGGGCCAGCCGAGTCGGGCGCGGAGGAAGTGGACGTCCTCGCTGGACAGGCAGGGGATGGCGTCGGGCAGCGTCCGGTCGGGCGCCGACACGAACGGCACCGCCTCGTACCGCTCCCGCAGCGCGTCCAGGTCCCGCAGGCTCAAGGCGAATTCCCGCCGCACCGAATGGAACAGGGGCAGGGCGCCGTACCGGGCCGGCCACCCGTCGGCGGGCAGCGTGAACAGCACCTGCTTGACGCGGCGGCGGTGCCCGTCGTCCAGCTCGCCGAAGCGGGCGGCGGCGGCGCGGTAGGGGAACTCGCCGTGCGCCCGCAGGCAGAACTCGCCGGTGCGGATGGAGCGGGCGAAGTACGGCTCGAAGCCGGGCCGGGCGTCGTCCCAGACGCCGGCCACGAGACGGCCGTCGGCGGCGGTGAAGCGCTTGTAGCCGAAGCGGACGCCGCACTTGTAGTAGGTGAAGCGGCTCAGGTCTCCCGCCGCCGGGATGCCCACGGCGCCCAGCCCGAAGTCGAAGGCGAACGGGACTTTCAGGATGGCGTCATCCAGCTTCACCGGCCGGTTGATGGCTTGGCCGTTGTAGCGGATTTCGGCGGCGGCGCCGGCGCAGAAAAATTCCAGCTCGCGCCGCTCGGCGCCGAGATCCCGCTGGTCGCGGGCCAGCCGGATCCGGTAGCCGTCCAGATGCCGCCGGCCGGTGTGGAGGCGCACCGCGCCCTCGGCCAGCGCGAGGCGCTTGCCCGCCGTGGCCACCTCCACCGCGGGGAACAGGTGAAAGAGCGACAGCACCGCCACGCCGTGACACTCCTCGAGGCGGGACAGCGCCGTCTGCACCAGGTCCGGCGGCGTGTCGCGCCGGAGCAGCAGCAGCTTCAGGATCTGCCACTCGCCGTCGTCGAAGGCGCCGCCGTCCTGCGCCAGCTCCAGGTGGCGGCGGGTGCTCGCGATGGCGATGGCCCGCGGCCGGTGCGTCAGGGCGTGCCGCACGAGCTGCACCAGGTAATGCACCTGGTTGAGGTGCTGCTCCCGGGTGATCTTGCGGAGCTCGGCCTCCAGATCGATGGACAGATGCAGGTGGTTCCCGTTCATCGCCTCACCTGTCCGGAGGGCCGGCGGCGGCCTTCGGGGCCGCCTCGCCCAGGTAGAACGTGGTCCTGGCCAGCACCCGCGCGGCGGCGCGCGGGGCGCCGTCGCCGCTCTCGGCCGCGCCGTCCCGGAGCATCGCGGCGCCGACCGGATGCTCCGCGCCCACCACCACGTGGCGTCGGCCGGCCGCCGCGGCGCGGAACGGAAGATACACCTCGCGGAAGTCCGCCGAGCCGGGCAGGAGATGCAGCCGGAACAGCGGATCCCGCCGGCGGATGAGCGCCTCCGCCTCGCGCAGCGTCGGCGGCAGGGGCGGGGCCGCTAAAATTCCCGCCACATCCTCGAGCCAGGTCACGGGGGGCAGGTACGGCTCCAGCAGCTCAACCAGCGGGGCCGCGCGGTCCAGCGTGTCACGGCGCCGGCCCAGCCCCGCCAGCATCGGACAACCCGGCCGGGCGCCCAGCAGCCGGCCCCGGTCCGCCAGACGCTGGGCCTGGTGCAGACTGAGGCGGCGTCCGCCGAGCGTCGGCAGCACCGGCCGGAAGCGCAGCCGCAGCGGATCGCGGCCGGAGCCGTAGGCGAAGTAATGTTCGAAGATGTCCCGGACGAACTGCGGTTCGTCCAGCCGCGGCCGGACCAGCCGGCGCCAGAGCGCGCCCAGCAGGGCGGCCGCCGCCAGGGCGGCCGCGCCGACGAGGAGATAAAACTGAAACGGCCGCGGAGGCGCCGCCGCCTCGGCGGCCGCCGCCGACGGCCGGGCCGGAACCACGGATGCCCCCCGCGGCGGCGGGGCGCCCAGGGCGGACGGGTCGGGCCGGGTCAGGTCCAGCGTGCGCCAGCCGTCACGCCAATAGGCGGCCCACGCGTGGAGCTCGGACCGGGCGGCGCCCCCTTCGCCCACCAGGCCCACGCGGAGGTGGGCGGGCACGCCGGCGCCCTGGAGCATCAGCACGAGGGCGCCGTTGACCACATCGCAATCGCCGGCGCCGGCTCGGAGCGCCCGCTCCAGCCATCCGCCCGTCCCTCCCGCCAGATCGGCGGCGATTGCCGGGTCCCGGGAGTAGCGCAACCGGCCGGCGGTCCAGGCGGCCAGGCGCTCCACGCGGTCTCCGGGATCCAGTCCTGCGACCTGCCGCAAGGCCTCGGCGGCGGCCGGCGGCCAGTCGATGACCGGCAGGACCGGCTCGCCGGGCGCCGCGGACGGAACCGCGCCGGGCCGGGTGCGGTATTCCAGGTGACCCCGCCGCGCCGCCGCGATGACGGGCGCGCCAAAGGCGTCCCGCCCCGCCGGCGCGTCGGGCGCGCCGTCCAGGCGGAGTGTTCCGTCAATCAACACGTGGCCGGGCGGCAGCGGGAGTGCGAACCGGGGGACGCCCCCCGACACGCCGAGGCGGACCGTCACCAGCGGGCCTGCGGACACGTCATCGGCGAAGACAGGGTAGGGGCCGGCGAGCCGCATGGGGCCGGGCGCCGGCCCCCGTCGCGGGTCATAGCGCTCCAGCGCGCCTACCCCGAACAGCAGGCCGTCGGGGCCGCGGTACTCGAAATCCCAGCGGTGGCCGGCGTCGGCGGGGCGGTCGGTCCGGGCGCCGCCCCAGTTCGTGAACAGCGTGTCCACCGTGCGGATCACGGCCGGCGGCGCTCCCGGTGTTGACGGCAGGCCCGGTGCACCCCCGCCGCCCGGACCGGCCAACCCGGGGGCGACGCGCGGCGCCGCCCACACCAGCGCGGCGATCGCGACCGCCGCCAGCGCGAGCCCGGCGGCGGCGCCCGCGAGGTGGGTTCGTCCGCGCGCCCAGAGGCTGGCCAGGGCGTTGCGCCAGTCCAGCGGA
>CALAMB010000172.1 GCA_937925645.1 uncultured Acidobacteriota bacterium | reverse complement strand
GGCTCAACATCACCGCGCTGATCACCGCGGCCCGGGCCGCGCTCACCGCCATCGGACTCATCCCGCCCGAGCTGCAGTCCACCATCACCACCGCCCACACCACCGGCAACAACATGGGCATCGCCCAGGACGACTGGGTGGAAACCGTGCAGTGGCTGGAGGAGGAGCTGCGGGCCGAGACCGGCGACCCGACCGCCCGGATGCCCCTCGACCTTCACGGCGCGCGGATGCTCTACACCGTCAACCCGCGCGAGCCCAAATTTTTCCCCCTGTCACTGCTCGCCGCCGGCAAGGTGTTTTACGCCGCCGGCGAGAGCTGGACGCTGGCCACCGACTATTACGACGTGACCAACTACGGCCTCTACAGCGGCGAGGCGCCCGTGGCCGGCGAGCTGTCGGACCGGCTGGTTCGCACCATGGAGCGCCTCGGCTGCCAGGAGCTGATTCTGGGTGAGTGCGGCCACGGCTTCAACGCCAACCGCTGGGAGGCGCCCGAGTGGCTGTCGAAGCGCTACCCGTTCCGGGTGCGGAGCGTGCTGGAGCTGATGGCGGAGTACATCCGCGCGGGCCGGCTCACGCTGGACCCGTCGAAGAACACCGAGCGGGTGACCCTCCACGACCCGTGCAACTTGGTGCGTCTCGGCGGCGTGGTGGAGGAACAACGCTACATCCTGCACCGGGCCGTCAGCGATTTCACCGAGATGACACCCAACCGGGAGAAGAACTTCTGTTGCGGCGGCGGGGGCGGCCAGCTCTCCATGACCCGCTACGCCCAGCGCCGCCTTCAGGCCGGCCGGATCAAGGCGGATCAGATCACCGCCACGGCGGCCAGGATCGTCGCCACGCCGTGCCACAACTGCGTGGACCAGCTCTCCGAACTGAACAAGGAGTACAAGCTGGGCGTCGCCATCAAGACTCTCTGCGAGATCGTCGCCGACGCCCTGGTCCTCCCCGCGCCGTAGGCCGCGTCCGGCGGGCCGGCCAATCGCAAGATAATGCCGCATCACCAGCCGCGTCCGGCGGACGGGGCTGGCGGGATCTTCTGCGCGGTGCCCGGTTACAGAAAATACCGGCTGGAGCGGCCGCGGATGAGGAGCCAGAGGAAGAAGGGGCCGCCGAGCAGGGCCGTGATGATCCCCACCGGCACCTCCGCCGGAAAGATGAGCGCGCGGGCCACCCAGTCGCAGCATGCCAGGAACACTCCGCCGCCGAGCAGGCTTCCCCAGAAGAGCCACCGGTGCTCCGCCCCGAGCAGCAGCCGGAGGATGTGGGGCACCATCATTCCGATGAACCCGATGGGTCCGCAGAACGAGACCACCACGCCCGTGAGCAGCGAGACCACGCCGAACAGCACCAGTCGCACCCGCTGCACGTTCACCCCGCGGCTGCGCGCGAAGTCGTCGCCCACCAGGATCAGGTTCAGGTCCAGGCAGAGCCACCGCACCACCAGCGCGCCGGGCAGCAGCACCGCCGCCAGCTGCAGCGGCCGCTCGAACCCCACCGCGTTCAGGTCGCCCATGAGCCAGCGCACCATCTGGTAAGAACCGGTGAAGTCGCTCAGGTACTGGACGAGCAGGATGGCCGAGGAGAACAGGAAGCTCAGCGCCACGCCCGCGAGCAGCATCACCTCGGTGGAAAACTCCCTCTTCACGGTGGCGAGCAGATAGATGACGCCCACGGTCACCGCAGCGCCAAGAAAGGAGAAAAGGCTGACCGACGAGAACCCGAGCAGTCCGGCCACCAGTCCCAGCTTCACCGCCACGGCGGCACCGAACGACGCCCCGGTGGACACGCCCAGCGTGAACGGCGTGGCCAGCGGATTCCGGAACACCGCCTGAAAGACCATCCCGCCGATGGCCAGCGTGGCGCCCGCCAGGAAACCCAGCAAAACGCGCGGGAGGCGGAGCTGCCAGAGAATCCGCCCATCGGTGCTCCCGGCAAAGGCGGGGTCCAGCAGCCGGGCCGGCGAGATGGCCGGCGTCCCCGCGAGCGCCAGCAGCAGCGGCACAAGCAGGGCCGCCGCCAGGAGTCCGATGATCCACAACGGCCGGCGGGAGGCGCGGTTCATGGGCCGGACCTCCCGGGCAGGTAGGCGGGCGGCCCGGCGGGATCGTCGGGACACTCGTAGCGCCGGAACGGCGTGTCGTACAGGGTGTCGAGAGCCCGGCCGGACAGGAAATCCGCCGGCGAACCGAAGAAGACCGCCCGCCCCGCCTTGAGGCAGAGCATTCGGCCTGAATGCGCCAGGGCGGCGTTGACGTCGTGGGTGACCATGACGACGGTCTTCCCCTCCCGCGCGTGCAGCCGGCCGAGGAGCTCATAGATCTCGAGGGCGTGCAGCGGATCGAGAAAGGTGGTGGGCTCGTCCAGCAGGATCATGTCCGTCTCCTGGACCATGGCGGCGGCGATGAACACCTTCTGGCGCTCGCCGCCGCTCAGCGTGTCCAGGAACCGGTCGCGGAATCCGGTCAGGGCCACCTGCGCCAGCGCGTCCTCGACGACGGCCCGGTCCCGCGGTCCGGGCGTGCCCAGCGCCTGCAGGTACGGAAAGCGGTTCATCAGCAGAAACTCGGCCACGCGGTAGGGGGGGATGTACCCCTTGGCCTGCGGGACGTAAGACTGGATGCGGGCCAGGGCGCGGAACGAATAGTCGGCCACCGGCCGGCCACGCAGGCGCACCGCCCCTTCCCGGACCGGCAGCAGGCGGTTCAGGTGCTTGAGCAGCGTCGATTTGCCGGCGCCGTTCGGCCCCAGCACGGAGACGAACTCGCCCTCGCGCACGTCGAACGACACGCCGGCCAGCACCCGCTTCCCGTCGGGGGCGTAGCCCAGGCCCTTCACGTCGAGGAGCGCGTCGGTCATGGCTGACCCTGCCGTCCCGACATGCAGTCGCGGATCACCCGGACGATGTCGACCGCGCGCGGGCCGGGAATGGCCAGGTACGCGTCGTCCAAAACGTACACGCGCCGGTCCCTCACGGCGGCCAGGCCGGGCAGCCGGTCCCAGTCGCGCGCCAGCGCCGTTTTCTGCGCGGCGTCCAGTTTCATCCCCGGATACATCTCGACGATCACCTCGGGGTTGGCGTGGGCAATCCCTTCCAGGGACAAGCTGGGATAACGGATCCTCCCCTGGTAGACGTTCCGGCCGCCTGCGAGTTCAACCAACTCGCCGAGAAACGTTTCCGGACCGGCCACGAACACGTTGTTCAGGCTGGACGGATTGCGCCCCACGACCAGCATCACCCGCGGCGCGGCGCCGGTCCGCCCGGCCCGCGCCGCCGCCTGCAGATCCCGACGCCATGAGCGCGCCAGCTTCTCGCCCGCCGCCGCGTCGCCCAGCAGCCTGCCGATGGCGCGCATGGTGCGCTCGACGTCCGCCAGCGTGTACAGTGAGAGGATCTCGGCGCGGATGCCCAGCGCGCCCAGCCGCCGCGCCAGCTCTTCCTCCTCGGGCACCAGCAGCACGAGGTCGGGCGCGAGCCGGATGATCGCCTCAAGGTTGGGATTCAGGAACCCGCCCACGCGGGGCAGCCGTCGGGCGGCTTCGGGGAATTCGCAGAATTCGGTCACGCCGGTCACGGCGTCGCCGTGGCCCAGCGCGAAGCAG
>CALAMB010000171.1 GCA_937925645.1 uncultured Acidobacteriota bacterium | reverse complement strand
TCCTCGGGCTCCATGTATTTTCCGTTCACAAACCTTGACCGATAGATTCGTTCACCGCCATCCTTGGTTTTTTTGGAATAATACAAAGTTCCGGTTCTGGTGACCGAAGGGCAGCAAACAAATCCATCGCCATTGACAGGCGGACCGACGGGTCTGGGTTCACTCCATCCGGCACCTTCCTTTACGACATACCAGATGTTGACCACATCGGATATTGGTGAGGCGGTATCAAGGGGTCGGTAAGAATGAAAAAACAATATGGAACCATCGGGATGCATGGCCGGAAAACCATCCAGGTATTTCCCGGAAAAGGGTGCGACCTCCGGAGCGGTCCAGCCGCCATTTTTAAATCGTGTCGTGATGATGGTTTCAGAGTTTCCGGCAAGCACCGAGTAAAATATTTCTTTGCCGTCGGGAGCCACCGCGATGGCGGATTCGCTCATGCCGGTGGATACGATCCCCGGCGCGAAGATTTCCGGCGTCACCCCCGGCGGCACCTGGTCCAAGTAGGAGCCGGTGAGCTTGGCAGATTCATGTTGTCGAGCGGTACTGCTTATGGCTGCCGACAGGAACAATATACCGATAAGAATGGTTTTTTTCATTTCAACCTCAACTTTCTCTTCTTCGTCGTATTCATCGCCTGACAAATTTCATCTTCCTGACGCCGAAACCATCCAGTAGGAAGCCGGCGATGCTGTTGTCCGGATTTCGGTAAAAGGCGATGTAGCTGAAAAAATCATGATCACACCGAAATTGATCGGCGAGCGTCGGAACCAGAGCGATATTGCCAAGTGCCAGATTGGACGCCTTCAGGCCTTCGGCGCTCCGCTCTATCATGATGGAGATTTCCAATTCATGATTGCCATATTCCCCAATGAATGCGGTTTCTTGGGGGGAAGACAGCGTTACCGGTCTTTCCCCGGTGACTTTTTCGGATGCGCTCTGGTAGATCATCTTGTCGACTATGCCTTCACTATTTTCGGCAAATGTGATGAGCAGGGAGCCGAGTTCATTCCGGAATTGATCCTTGGCGACCGGCACGAGATGGGTCGTGCGTGAACCCGAAACTTCGTGCAGCGTAAGGGCATAGTCCCGGACGTTGACCACGTAGACGGTCATCGGGGCGACATAATAGTTGCCTTCGTATCTCTTCAGGAGGCTGGCATCGACGATGACGCTTTTGTTTTTCAGCGAATCGTTAAATATCGATGTGTTGGGTGAAGGGGGATCAGCGGGGGCTATTTCCTGATAAAACAGCCGGGTTACTTCTCGTGCATACCGGCGGCGGTTGAAGGTTTGAACGTTCCCGATGATGACGAGTCCGAAATCCTGTGCAGGGTAATAAGAAAAGATCGATTTGTATCCGAAGAGGCTTCCCCGGTGCCAGTAATTCAGTGCCTGTTGAGATGTCTTGAAAAGGCCGAACGAGTAGTTCCCGATCGTCTCACCGCTGTTGAAGGTGTCGGTTTGCAGCATCAGGGCAAGCAGCGGATCACGCCGATGAATCATGTCGTGAAGATGGATGAGCCATTTCGCCAGGTCTTCGGCCGTGGAGTACAAGCCGGTATGCCCGACCGTCACATCCAGGAAAGGATCACCGCAAAAGCTCTGGTCGTCATTCTGGCGGTAGGAATTCGCTTTGCCGGGGATCAGTGTTTCGATGGAATCCACAAAGAATGTGTTTTTCATGGCCAGCGCATCGAAGACATTCCGCTGGGCCCATCCCTTCAAGCTTTCGCCGGTAATTCTCTTGATCATTTCCCCGAGCAGGAAATAGTTGCTGTTGCTGTACTCCCACTCCTTTCCCGGTGGGAAATTCAGGTCCGTCTGCCGAACCAGGATCTTCAACACGTCATCGTTCGTTAAATGGCCGCTCAGCCGAAAACCGGTCAAAGGCAGCAATCCATACAAGTCCCGTATGCCGCTTGTCTGGTACACCAGATGCCTGACTTGAATGACATCATGAAACAGCGGCATTTCGGGAATGTGCTTCCGGATGTCGTCATTCAATGCCACCTTTCCGTCCTGGATCAGCCGGGCGACGCAGTAGCCGGTGAATTGCTTGGCTATCGAGGCCATGTACACCTTCGTGGAGGGCGTGAAGCGGACGGAGTTTTCCAGATCCGCGCAGCCGTACCCTTTCATGAAGACCAATCGGCCGTCCTTCACGATGACGATGGCGCCGCCAGGCGAATCCGGGCGATTCCATTTCTTGAATATCTCATCTATTTGGGGCGCCAATGAATCGGTTTCCGTAGCGGAGAAGGCCACCCCGGATTGAACCGGATCGGTAGGAGCGGGGGCTCCGAACATGAACAGAAAAAATGCCAAAGAGACGGCGATCCCGATTGCCTTGCTCTCCATCGTTTTCTCCTACCTTGCAGTTTCCACCGCTCTCAGCTCTTCGATGATCGTCGCGGAAACCTGGTAGATGTCCGTCTCCCGGGTGAAGAAAATGAATCGCCCGTCGGCCGAAAACGTGGGGCTGGATTCGGGCTTGTCGGTGTTGACGGCGGGGCCGAGGTTCATCAGCTCGCTCCAGCCGCCTGATTCGTCCCTGAACGCCACGTAGAGGTCCCAGTTTCCGAACCCGCCCTCCTGGCGCGAGTGCATCAGCAGGATCCGGCCGTTGGGGGACAGGCACGGCCCGCTGAATCCGCCGGCGAACAGGTCTTCCTGGAGGGGGACGGGGTGCGGTTCGTCGAACCCGTCGCCGCGGCGCGGGGCCTGGAAGAGGCGGCGGCTCTTGCCGTTCTGCCGCATGAAATAGATCCCGCCGTCGGGGCCGAAAGCCGGATGGGCTTCGATGTCGGTGGGGTCGGTCGTGAGAACCGGCGGGCCCAAGCGGACGGGATTTCCCCAATGATTCCCGGATTTCTCCGCCAACCAGATGTCGGGCATTTTACCTGGCTCGCCCTGGCCGCTGGCGGGCCGGTTGGAGACGAAGAGGATCTTCCGGCCGTCGGGGGACAGGCTGGGCTCAATGTCCATGTATTCCCTGGAGTAGGGCAGAATGACTGGTTCTCCCCAGGTATCCCCCGTCCGGCGCCGGATGATGAACGAAGCGGCATTCGTCGCCGGATCTCGTTCGGTGTAGAGGATCTCGGACCCGTCGGCCGTCATCGTCAGCTTCATCTGGATCCCATCCCGGGAGACGACGCCCGGCGCGAACATCTCCGGCGTCAGCCCCGGCGGCTTCTGGCCGAGGTACGGAACGGTGAGTTCGGGAACAACCCGTTCCTGGGCTGCTGACGTTATCGCCGCTGCCAACAGGCAGCTGACAAGAATCACGATTTTCATTTCGATGCCTCCGTCCATCGACTGACTAGTTCTTCGGCCGCTGATCTTCGAGGATTTCTGTGGAGACCCAATAAATTCCGTCGCGGGTGAAAAAGAACAAATACTTCCCATCCGGCGATACACAGGGAAGGCGACCCCACTTGATGGGGAGTTTGATCCGTTCGGACCATGAATCATGATCGGTTTTGA
>CALAMB010000170.1 GCA_937925645.1 uncultured Acidobacteriota bacterium | reverse complement strand
ACGGCAAGATGAAGGACATCCTGGGCGGCAAGGGCGCCGGCCTGGCCGAGATGACAAACGCCGGGCTCCCCGTGCCGCCCGGCTTCACCATCTCCACGGCGGCGTGCGGCATCTACTACCAGAACAACCGCAGCCTGCCCAAGGAGTTCATGGAACAGATCATGGCCGCGCTGGCCGAGCTCGAGGCCGTCACCGGCAAGCAGCTGGGTTCCACCGCCGAGCCGCTGCTCGTGTCGGTGCGCTCGGGCGCCAAGTTCTCCATGCCCGGCATGATGGATACCATCCTGAACCTGGGCCTCAACGACGATACCGTCGAGACGCTCCGCGTCAAGACCGGCAACCCGCGGTTCGCCTACGACTGCTACCGCCGGTTCATCCAGATGTTCTCCGACGTCGTGCTGGGCGTGCCGAAGCACGACTTCGAGCGGATCATCGACCACGTGAAGGAGACCCGCAAGGTGAAGCTCGACACCGAGCTCACCGCCGACGACATGCAGGAGCTCATCCGCCGGTACAAGCAGTTCGTCCAGGAGCGCGCCGGGAAGACCTTTCCGCAGGACGCCCGCGAGCAGCTCCGGCTGGCCATCTTCGCGGTGTTCGAGTCGTGGAACAACCCCCGCGCCATCAAGTACCGCCAGATGAACGAAATCCCCGACGACCTGGGCACCGCGGTGAACGTCCAGGCGATGGTGTTCGGCAACATGGGCGAGAGCTCCGGCTCGGGCGTGGGCTTCACCCGCAACCCGTCCACCGGCGCCCGGGAGTTCTACGGCGAGTTTCTGACCAACGCCCAGGGCGAGGACGTGGTGGCGGGCATCCGCACCCCGTTCAAGCTGGACGAGCTGCAGAAAACCATGCCGGCCATCTACGACCAGCTCAAGGCCATCTCCGAACGGCTGGAGAAACATTACCGCGACATGCAGGACTACGAGTTCACCATCGAGACCGGTGTCCTGTACATGCTGCAGACCCGCAACGGCAAGCGCACCGGTGCCGCCGCCATCCGCATCGCCTGCGAGATGGTGGAGGAAGGCCTGATCTCCCCCGAGGAGGCGGTGCTGAAGGTGGAGCCGCAGCAGCTGGACCAGCTCTTGCACCCGGTGTTCGACGCGGGCAACGAGTTCAAGGTCATCGCCAGGGGCCTGCCCGCCTCGCCCGGCGCGGCGGTGGGCCGGATCGCCTTCTCCTCCGAGGACGCGGTCAAGATGTCCGAAGGGAAGGAGAAGGTCGTCCTGGTGCGCATCGAGACAACCCCCGACGACATCCACGGCATGGAGGTGTCGCAGGGCATCCTCACCGCCCGCGGCGGCATGACTTCCCACGCGGCCGTGGTGGCCCGCGGCATGGGCACGCCGTGCGTGGCCGGCAGCGCCGACATCAAGATCAACGAGGAGGCGCTCACCGTGGAGTTCCCCGGCGGCCTGGTGCTGAAAGAGGGCGACTTCATCTCGCTGGACGGCTCCAAGGGCGAGGTGTACCAGGGCGCGCTCAAGACCAGCAACCCCGACCTCCGCAGCGGCTTCTTCGGCCGCTTCATGAGCCTGGCCGACACCATCCGCACCCTGAAGGTGCGCACCAACGCCGACATTCCGCGTGACGCCAAGGTGGCCCGCGAATTCGGCGCCGAGGGGATCGGCCTGTGCCGCACCGAGCACATGTTCTTCGCCCCCGACCGGCTCCCCCACATGCAGGCGATGATCCTGGCCCAGACGGTGGCCCCGCGCGAGGCGGCGCTCCAGAAGCTGCTGCCCATGCAGCGCGAGGACTTCGTCGGCATCTTCCGCGTGATGGACGGCCTGCCGGTGACGATCCGGACGCTGGATCCGCCGCTCCACGAGTTCCTGCCCAAGCGGGAGGAACTGATGGTGGAGATCGCCCTGATGAAGGAGCGGCGCGCGGACGCAGCCAAGATCCGCGAGAAAGAGGCGCTGCTGGCGCGGGTCGAGGAGCTGCACGAGCTCAATCCCATGCTGGGCCATCGCGGGTGCCGCCTGGGCATCACCTATCCGGAGATCACCCGGATGCAGGCCCGGGCCATCCTCGAGGCCGCCTGCATCGTCAAGAAGGAAGGCGTGAACGTGCTGCCCGAGATCATGATCCCGCTGGTGGGCAAGGTGGCCGAGCTGGTGAACCAGCGCCAGCTGGTGATCGATGAGGCGAAGCAGGTGTTCAAGGAGCAGGGGATCGAGGTGCCGTACATGGTGGGCACCATGATCGAGATCCCGCGCGCGGCGCTCACCGCCGGAGCGATCGCCGGCGTGGCCGAATTCTTCTCCTTCGGCACCAACGACCTGACCCAGACCACCTTCGGCTACTCCCGCGACGACGCGGGCCGGTTCATCCGCGCCTACCTGGAGCAGGGCATCCTGGAGAAGGATCCCTTCCAGGCCATCGACCGCGACGGCGTGGGCTTGCTGCTGAAGATGGCGGTGGAGCAGGGGCGCGCCGCGCGCCCGAAGCTGAAGGTGGGCATCTGCGGCGAGCACGGCGGCGAGCCGTCGTCGGTGGAGTTCTGCCACATGATCGGGCTCGACTACGTGAGCTGCTCCCCTTACCGCGTGCCCATCGCCCGGCTCGCGGCCGCCCAGGCGGTCGCCGCCGGCCGCGCCGAGAAGGGCACCCAGCAGAAGTAGTCCGCTCGTCAATTATCGTTTCGGACACCGGCCGGGGTTCGCCCCGGCCGGGTTTTTTTAGTGAACAGTGAACAGTGAGGAGATAGGAGATAGGAGATAGGAGATAGGAGTCAGGAATGGTTGATGGTTGATGGTTCGTGCTCGTGCTCGTGCTCGTGCTCGTGCTCGTAATCGTGCTCGTAATTGTCATCGTAATCGTCATCGTAATCGAGGCTCGAGACTCGTTCTCGTCATGCGGACATCGGACCTTGGATATAGGACCTGGGACCTCGGTTCTGAGTCCTGGTTTCCAGGTCCCAAGCCCCAGGTCCCAAGTCCCAATTCCCAGGTCCCAGATCCCAGATCCCAGATCCCAGATCCCAAATCCCGGCATAATCCAACTCGACTCCAGATAGCCAATAAAAAATAAGCAATAAGCAATAGC
>CALAMB010000169.1 GCA_937925645.1 uncultured Acidobacteriota bacterium | reverse complement strand
TGAAATAGCGGTCCCGGTTGGGCCCGCCGATCCGGACCCCCAGGGTCGCGGCGCGCCATGTGGTGACTTCCATACCATCACCTCCTCGCAAAATTACGTTCCTCCGAGTTAATCCAAACGCAACTGTGTGGCCTCGTGGATCTGCCGGGCGACCCACGGATCATCCAGGTAGCCCGTGATTCCATGGCGGTTGGCGGTACGGTTGTTCACTTTGGTGTGGTTCATGATCGCGGGTGTCAGGGGGAAATTCCGGTCATCCAGGGGATACAAGGCCACTACGTCCCGCTCATCCATGGCGTTGTACCAATCGCTCACCGTCAACGGCATGGCCAGTGGATGATCCAGACGCCGTTTGATCGCTTTCGCTCCAAGAGGCGAACCCACGGTGACATAACGACGCACCAGGACAGCCTCTGGAATCCGCCGCAGCACGTTGTAGCCCACCACCGAGCCGAGCGAGTGGCCCACCACCACGCACGGTCCCGCCGTCAGTTCCGCCGCCACGATGGCGTCCACGGCATTCTGAACCGCCCGGCAGGTCAGATAAACGTAGACATCGCGGGTGAACATGTCGATCGCGGCCTCCCCGAGCGGCGTGGCGTCCAGCGCGCGCAGGATGGCCTGGACCCACTCCCAGTTGAGGGGCCCCTTTTCATGGAGTTGGCCCTTGAAGTGGGCCTGGATCTGTTCGTCGGTAATCCCCCGGGCCGACGCCATCTCATACAACAGCTCGCCGCGAAATTCGGCCTCGCGCGAATCCGGCCCCGCCCCCCGGGTCAGAACCTCTTCGACGAGCGGCGCATTCACCGCCTGGATGAGCTCGTCCAGGCGGTCGCCGTAGAAGGGGAACGCCACGGTCACACCGGGCGGCCAGTCGAGGCCGGCTTTCTTGAGTCCTCGCCGGAAGGCGGTTTCCCATTGTTTTTGCAGTTTCACCGGGTTTTTCCCTTCCTGCGCCCGGCCGTGGATGAAGATGAGTTTCATGCGATCTCCCCCTTCTCGAGCGCCGACCAGAGGATGTCGGCCCCTTCAGCATCGAAGGTGGTCCAGAGGCAGGGCACGAGATGCTTCCCCGCCTCTCGGACCGCGGGTTGGAGCTGGTCCCGGCGGGCGCCCAGCAACGCCCAGCCTTGCGTCAGCATGGGACAGCATGGGCTCACCGCATGCCCGCAGTCCATGTCGTCGAACATCCGGTCGGGCAGAGGGGTGTCGTATCCCGCGAACAGGGCGCGCTCCTCCCGGCGAACGCTTTTCGTCACCGGGATTTTATCGGCCAGAAGCGCCACATCGTACAGGACCGGCACGCGTTCTTCGCACATGTATCGGTACACCGACTCAATCTCCTCGTGCAGCCCGCCCTGGGCATAGGCGTAGGCGGCATAAAGGCCCAGGGTTGGATCCAGACTTTTCAGCAGGCGGAGATAACGGGCGCTTCGGGTCGCCTCCTCCCGCTCGATCCGGAACAGCCCGTTGCGGGCGGCGACGGCCGCAAAGGCGCGTCGCCGATCGATCTCCTCCTCTTGTTCCTGATATTCATAGTATCTGTTGGTGTTTCTGGAGGGTGTGTAATTGACGGTCATCACGCGGTCATCGTCCACGATGACCGTGCCGATGAATCCCGGCAGAACCGCCAACACGATGGTGATCCCCCCTTCGAGCTGGATGAACGCCGATGCGCCGCGGAACAACGCGTCGTTTTCATGCACGCGGATGTGGGGCAGGCGATCCTGCCGGAACAGGTCAGAGCGTGTCCCCGTGATCGTGACCCGCTCCACCTCCGCGCCGATGACCGTGAATCCCGTCCGGGTCTCGAAACTCTGCCGGCCTTTGGCTTGCATGATATTGCGGATCGCCGGCTCGATTCCTGAGGCTTTTCCCAGTGCGTTTCTCAGAGCAGCATTCAATTCCTCATGTTGAAAAAGTTCCTTCTCACGGTAGACGGCCATGGCCTTGCGGAATAGAGGCAGCCGATAGGACTTGAAGACCTCAACAGGGGGTGTTTTCCCACCCGGACCCCCCGCCGCCGATGGCCCGGCGGCTCGTTCCACCTGCGCCAGATATTTGGGGGGGTGCGATTCCACTCGGATATCCGGATCCTGCTTCAGTTGAATCTGGATCTGCTCGGCCCGGCGGGGAACTTCATTTTCCAGATATCGTTTCAGCGTCCACGACGGAATCACCCACTGGGGCGGCGGGGGAGTCGCCGCCGGCTCGATGACATCGGGCACTTCCCCCTGAAGCCCTTGCAGCAGGCACTGGGTGAAGATGGCCTGGTACCGTTTATCCGCGTCTTTCGCGGCAGCTTCATGCGCCGGGTCGCCCGGCAGCGTGGCGTAGAAGACGTCCACTTCCGGACGCGGTCTCCGGGGGTCTTCATTGGGGAAAATATCGGATCCGCTGACCTGGCTGAAGCGGCGGGACGGCGGCTGGGAGCGGCAGGCATCGGAGATGATGACGATGTGGGGAATGCCCAGATTGCGGGCCAGCCAGATGGAGCCGGCGACATTCACCGCCTCGGTCGGGTCAGCCGGCGCTCCGGTCAGCAGCCACAGCTCGCACTCCTGGCTCCTGAGCAAGCCGTGGCCGGAGAAGAACACGATCAGTTGGTCGTAGGTTCCCGCGTCCACATACCGTCGGATGGCGGTCTTCACCATCTGAACCGTGACCGCACGTTTTTTCCCGTCGGTGAGCAGCGCGACTTCGATGCCCTGACCGCGCGCCCAGGCCGCGAAGTTCCGAGCTCCCGAACCGGCGGCCTGCAGGATCGGCAGTTCACCGGTCTTATTCACCCCGATGACGACGGCCCCTCGTTTCATAACGCCCCCTTGAAACGGAGTATTGTTGAACGGAGAGCCACGAATCGTCCCCACGATCCGTGGCGCTGGTTCCAACTGGCCGGATCCGGAAGCGGCCCTTTAAGAATGACGTCGGGAACACAGGGTGATTGGATCGGCCCGCATCAACGGCGAATGGCGTGGAATTACCCTTGGCCGCCGGGCTCCCCGATTCAGCGCACCGGCAGACGATCCGCACGCCCCCATCCGCCCCAGCGAACGCATGGTCCATACCCTGCCCCTTACCCATGGTCGCGCTAGATTGATGGATCCAAGATATTCTGATTATCGATTATCGTCAAGCACGAAGACAGCCCGGAGCCCGGGGGTGAGCGGCGGTACAAGAAGGTGAAGGGGCTGGAAGAAGCGAGCCGGGTGGCGGCGGAGGCGTGATGTATGTAACCGGCTATCCGCCGATTGCATCGTCCGGTGACGCTAGAATGGCGGATACTCCATGAAATGTGCGAAAGATTCTTGACGCTACCCGAATTACGAGCACG
>CALAMB010000168.1 GCA_937925645.1 uncultured Acidobacteriota bacterium | reverse complement strand
GCACCATCTTCAACATCCTCACCCGGGGGCAGGGACCGGCCCAGCCGTCCGGCCGGCAGGAGGTCGTCCAGGGAGTCGCCCCCATCCCGGATCCGCGTCTGGACCGGCTGGCGGCGCTGTATCAGCCGCACAAGACCACGCCGGCCACGGCCCAGTACGTGGATCTGCCGGGCGTCGAGGCCGACGAGCTGAAGGAGAGCGCCTTCCTCGGGAGCCTCCGGCCGGCGGAAGCGCTGGTTCACGTGGTCCGGGCCTTCGACTCGCCCGTGGTCCCGCACCCGCTGGGAAGCGTGGACCCGGCCCGCGACGCCCTCAACATGGAGCACGAGCTCATTTTCGCCGACCTGTTCCAGGCGGAGAAGCGCCTGGAGCGGCTGGAGAAGGACCTGAAAAAGATCAAGAACAAGGAGCTGGAGGCGGAGCACGCGCTGCTCGTGCGCCTGCGCGGCCACCTGGAAGAGGAGCGGCCGCTGCGGGCGCTGACGCTCGCGGCCGAGGAGGAGCGGCTGGTTCGCGGCTTCACTTTCCTGTCGCAGAAGCCCCTGCTCGTCGTGGCCAACCTGGACGAGGCCGACGTGACCCATCTGGGCGACGTGGCGGCGCACTGCGGGCTGGGCGACTGGGGCGGCCGCCCGGCGGTGGTGGTGACGGGCGTCTGCGGCAAGATCGAGGCGGAGCTGGCGGGGCTGGCGCCCGAGGAGGCGCGGGAGTTCATGGCCGAGCTGGGCATCGCCGAGCCGGGCACCGCCCGGCTGCTGCGGGAGAACTACCGGCTGCTGGGACTCATCTCTTTCTTCACCGTGGGCAAGGATGAGGTCCGCGCCTGGACCATCCCGCGGGGCCTCAACGCCCAACGCGCCGCCGGCGTGATCCACACCGATCTTGAAAAAGGGTTCATCCGGGCGGAGGTCTGCCGCCAGGAGGACCTGGTGGCGCTGGGGTCCATGCCCGCCGTGCGCGAGAAGGGACTGCTCCGGCTCGAGGGGAAGGAGTACATCGTGGCGGACGGCGACGTTTTCCACGTGCGGTTCAACATATAAATAGGAAGCGGGCCACCCGGTGACGCCGCCGGGGTCGGGAACCAAACCGGCCGGCCGACGTACAAAGATGTGATCGAGCCGCCGGGACCCGGATCGGGCGCCGGCGGACGGCTGAAACTTTTACCCCCCTGGGGCAATCCAAAGCGAAAGACGCGGCCAACGGAGGACGTCATGAATCAGGGCAAGCAGAAAGCAGTTTACCTCTCCATCCTGGTGCTGGCACTGCTCATCGGAATCGGTATCGGCACGGTGGTCACCTTCCGGGCTTCGGCGGAACACCAGCCGGTGGCTGACAAGATCAGAATCCAGGGCGAGGGGAGCCCCTTGTCGGTCTCCAGCCGCCTGGACATCGTGAGCGGCTTCGCCGGCGTGGCCGACGCGGTGGGGCCGGCGGTGGTCAACATCAGCACCAAGACGAAAGTCAAGCTGAACCGAATGCGCCAGGAGATGGGGCCGTTCGGCGACGACTTCTGGCGCCGCTTCTTCGGCGACGAGATGCCCCGCGACTACGTCCAGCGCAACCTGGGCTCGGGGGTGATCGTGGACAGCAAGGGCTTCATCATCACCAACAACCACGTGGTGGAAAACGCCGACTCCATCACCGTCAAGCTCCGGGACGGCCGCGAGTTCGACGCGACCGTCGTGGGCGCCGACCCGGGCGGGGTCGAGGGCGGCGCCGACCTGGCGGTGATCCGCATCCATGACGCCAAACCGCTGCCGTTCGCCCGCATCGGCGACGTCGACAAGCTCCAGATCGGCGAGTGGGTAGTGGCCATCGGCAGCCCGTTCGGACTGGAACAGACCGTCACCTCCGGCATCGTCAGCGCGAAGGGGCGGGCGTTCCCCAGCCAGTCGCTGTTCAGCAACTACATCCAGACCGACGCCGCGATCAACCCCGGCAACAGCGGCGGCCCGCTGGTGAACCTGCGCGGCGAGGTGGTGGGCATCAACACATTCATCGAGACCCGCACCGGCGGCAACCTGGGCATCGGCTTCGCCGTGCCGTCCGACGTGATCGTGGGCGTCTACAACCAGATCGTGGAGCACGGCAAGGTCCGGCGCGGCTACCTGGGCATCAGCATGAACACCCTGCCCATGACCGACGCCATGAGAGCGCACTTCAAGCTCAAGGGGAAGGGCGGGGTGCTGGTCACCGACCTGAGCGGCGACGACTCCCCCGCGCGCGCCGCCGGCATCCAGCCCGAGGACGTCATCGTCGCGGTCAACGGCAAGCCGGTGGAAAACCCCGACGCGCTGCGCAGCGTGGTCGCCAACCTGGCCCCCGGCACCAGGGTGCCCGTGGTCCTCGTCCGCGACGGCCGGGAGATCACCAAGGAGCTCACGCTGAAGGAGCGGCCGGGGCAGCTCGCGGCGCGCAGCGGCCGGCCCATGGACATCGACGAAGCCGACGCGGCGCCGAAACCCGAGATCGGCCTCACCGTCGAGGACATCCCGCCCCGCCTGGCCGAGCAGCTCGGCCTCAAGGCGGACGAGGGCGGCATCCTGGTGACCGAGATCAAGCCGGGCTCGCTCGCCGACGACGCGGGGCTCATCAAGAACGACCTCATCATGACACTGGACGGCGCCAGGGTGGAAACGGCCCGCGCGTTCGTGGAGCGCGTCCGGAGCCTCAAGGCGGGCGAGTCGGTGGTGATCAAATTTCACCGCTACATCGAGCGGACGAAGCTGACCTACTACACCTCGCTGACCAAACCGTAACCCGTCGAGGGGGGCGCATTGCCCCCCCCGGTTACCGTCTCGCGTTTGCCGAAGGCCGCCTGTGACACAGGCGGCCTTTTTGCGGGTTGGCGCATCACCGCCGAGACGCGGTCGCTGGTCAGCGGCTAAAAACTCGTTGTGTTGCCGTGATACATCAATCATAATTAAAATACTTTTGAAATTGACGGTGGAATCGCCGATGGCGCGCTTGCTGAACCCGTTGTCCGCCACGGCGCGCGAGCCGATTGCATGCGAAAACCGTTAGCGACCGGTTGCCTTGACAGAGTGCCCCAGCGAGAGCCGGGCGCTTTCGATCATCGTGAGTATTGCCTTCTTGCGGGAGGTGTCTGATGTCGAAGCAGCGTTTCATCTGTTGTTCCGGTTATTGGCCGTGCTGGGCCAGGCCGGTCGGGCTGGCGATCCTGCTGATCCTGCTGACCGGCTCGGCCGCAGCCGGCACCGACGTATGGGCCAGCCACGTCACTGCCACGGACGGCTGGAAAACCAGCATCTCGATGTTCAATCCCACGTACAACAATCCGTTCGGCATCCAGTACACGCTGCACAAGTACGGT
>CALAMB010000167.1 GCA_937925645.1 uncultured Acidobacteriota bacterium | reverse complement strand
AACTTGAGGATCCGGTCGATGATGATCTCCCCGTATGCGGGCGCGACCCGGGTCGCCGGCTCAAGGTAAGCCCTGAAGACAATGGCCATGGGTTCTTCCGCGGCGATGCCGTTGTTACAGTCGTACGGTACTTCCAGGCAATACGCCTTGTCGCCGTCACAGCCGCAGGGTCGTGTGATCCGGTAGGCGTACAATTTGTCCACCGCGGCCGTGTCCCAGCCGGATCCGAGGAAGTGCCGGGCGCTGCCGGCCATCATCTCGTTGTTGATGACCACCGGGCTGGACTTGTGCGTCCAGCCGAGGACGGAAACGTTGGAATAGGTGGCCTTCCCTGTGGCCCGGTGGTTGACGCCGTAGGCGATGTAAAACTCATCTTCCGCCAACACCATGTTCTGGTTGAGTTGGCCGGTGACGGGATTGAAGCTGGGGGGGATGTAAGGCGTGTCCCGATTGTCTCCCAGGCAGTTTTGGCCATTCTCAATGCAGTTATACCCCTCGTACCAGTTGGTCGTGGCGATGGGCGTGGCCACGTAATCGGGGTAGCGGGCGATCAGGGCTTTCCCAAGTTCCTCCACGAGAGGCAGGAGGAAGACCTCGGTCTCGCCGGTGCCCTTGACGCGCAAGTTCGGTGGCGGGATGGGCTCCAGGTCCTCGGGGGGAAGCGGCTGCTTCGGCGTTACCCGGAGAAGTGTCCTGGGCGCTTGCTCGTACGGCTCAAGGTCGGTATCTGCATCAGGGACCATTCGCAGAACGATGCAGAGGGTGTCCTTGTCGGACTCGACCCCAAGATGGACCAGGTCAGGCGGCACCGGGAGCGAATTGATCATGCTGGGAGCGTATCCGCTCCTGAGCAAGGCAAGCCGCACCTTTCGTTCCGTTCCGCGGTCGGCGGCCACAATGAAAACCACCTGGCGATCGAACGGGTTCCGCCGAAATCTCCGCACATTGACCGTCAGTTGGTTGGTGGTGTCCCCGAGACTGGCGAAGAGGGGGAACCGATCATAGGAGGAGGGAGGCGACGGTCTCGACCATGTGTCCCCGATGGTGCAATCGGAAGGATGAATCGGTGAGTGATCTGGGTCGTAGTGGTACCGGTCGTAGAGATAGGCGGTGAATCCAAAATACTGCATCCGGGGCGGGGTTGTACCCACGAAGATGATGGCTTCGTCAGCCCGCATGCGCCAGAACCAGCTCCAGCCTTCCGGATAATGGTCATCCTCGAAGAACCATTCGGCGTAGGGGTTCTTCACTGCAGGATCCTGGTTCGGCGCCGGCGGCAGTACGAAGATCCCGTAAGGGCTGGACGGGTTGTTGGCGAAGCAGGTGGGCAGTTGGCACTCGCAGCACATGTCAACGATCTTCGGGAAATCGAGCCGGCCATCCTGGACGGTGAAGCCCATGCGGGCCAGCTCCCGGCGGAGTGTTGCCGGCGAGCGGGTATTCTCCTGCTCGGCGGCCGGGAGAATGCCGTTGGCCATCAGATAGACCGTCAAGCACGTCAGGACGTAGAATACGTTGGGTTTCCACTTCATGATCTTATACCTTCACGGTAATTTTCTGGGCAACGAAGCATGCTGTCGATGATTACCATTTTGGACGATTGTGATGAGACATGTCAACCGAGATCGGAAAGGTCACCGGCACAAACGGCTCGCCCGATCCTTCGCCCACGGTGCGCCCGATTTGACGAATGGATCAGATTCAGAATCCATGTCCGCCGGTAAATGCTGAGCATTGACAGCGCAACAGCCATCACCGATAATTTTTTCATGAAAAAACAGTCGATCGCCCTTTGCGTCGCCTTCATCCTGACGGTGTGCGGCTGGCCCTGTCTCGGACAATGGTACCTGGGCGGCGAAGCCGGCTACGCGCGCCACACGTTCGGCGCCTCGTACACGTTCGCCGTGGGCGAGCCCGACGCCTACGTCAACACGGCCCAGGGAGTCGAGGGCGGTGTGATCGGCGGCTACACCTTTGCGGGACAGGGACCGGTCTCCTTGTCCATCCAGGGACGGGTGGCCGGAAACACCGCTCAATGGCAACTGGATGTCGTCGACGAATACTCGGGCACGTCCCAGGGCGGCCCCGCCTCCCTCGCGTACGACATTCCATGCAGCTACTCGTTGAGCCTCGTGACCGGGATCCGCGTTGGTTCCTCCTCGCGGATCGTCGCGGAATTGGGGATCGGGCAGAGCCTGGTGCGGGAAGTCAAGACGTCCGAACAGAGCACGCGCTACAATTATTCCGACTGGACCTTCAGCTACGTGTTCGGCGCCGGCGTCCATCAGCGGCTGGGCGAGCGCTGGGAACTCCGGGGAACCTACCGGTACATCCGCTGCGCGAGCGTCTCCTATTCGGGCGCCTTCCCGGACGGCACCGTCTGGGAGCACGTGACCGACACCCCCC
>CALAMB010000166.1 GCA_937925645.1 uncultured Acidobacteriota bacterium | reverse complement strand
CGATGCCTTCCAGAACAGGGATCTCGCCGGGCAGGGGCTTGAGCTGGGCGGCGATATCCTGGAAGTTCTCCATCTCGTCGAACAGCGCCTGGATCGCTTCGGGCGGCAACTTGGGCGGCGGGCACATGGCGGTCTTCCTCGCGTTGGGGTACCGGACGTCACACCATCAGGCGGATGGGATTTTCCATCAGCTCTTTGAGTTCCTTCAGGAACGCGGCGCCGGTGGCGCCGTCGATGACCCGGTGGTCGCACGACAGCGTCAGCTTCATCAGCGGGCGGACGACGAGCGTGTCACCGGGACCAACGACCGGCTGCCGCCGGATCTCACCCACCGCCAGGATGGCCGATCCGGGCGGGTTGATGATGGCGGTGAATGCCTCGATGCCGAACCCGCCGAGATTGCTGATGGAGAACGTGGCGCCGGTGTACTCCTCGGGTGTCAGTCGCCCGGCGCGCCCCCGGGCGACCAGATCCTGCAGGAGCCGGTCGATCTCCTGGAGTCCCCGGGCGCCGCAGTCGCGCACCACCGGCGTGATCAGGCCGTCATCCTGGGCGACGGCGAGGCCGATGTCGGCTCGCGGGTGGAGGGTGATGGCGTCTTCGCCCCAGGTGGCGTTCACCGTGGGATGGCGCCGGAGCGCCTCGGCGACGAACCGCATCAGGAAGGTGTTCAGCGACAGCTTCTGCCCCTCCGGGTTGCGCAGCGCCTCGCGCGCCTCCAGGATCAGGGCCATGTCCACGGACAGCTTCAGGTAATAGTGCGGCGCGCTGAATTTCGATTCGGCGAGCCGGCGCGCGATCACGCGCCGCTTCGGCGTGACGGGCACGGCCTGCCCCCCCGCCGGCGCGGTGGCGGCCGGCGCGGCCGGACGAATGGCGGCGCCACCTCCGGCCAGCGCCTGCTCCACGTCCCGCTTGACGATCCGGCCGCCCGGTCCCGTGCCGCTCACGGCGCGCAGGTCGAGCCCCGAATCACCGGCGAGCTTCCGCGCCAGCGGTGACGCCTTGACCCGCCCGCCGGTCGCCGGGGGCGGCGTCGCGGCCGCCGGCGCCGCTTCGGCGATGGCGGGGGTCGGCGCGCCGGCGGACGGAGTCGCCGCGGGCGGGGGCGGTGCCGCGGCCGGCTGCGGTGCCGCGACCAGCAGCGCGTCGATCGTCTCGCCCGGCCGGCCCACAACGGCGATGACGTCGCCCACGCGGGCCTCGCCGCCCTGAGGGACGATAATCTTGAGGAGAGCGCCGTCGGCCGACGACTCGTACTCCATGGTCGCCTTGTCGGTCTCCACCTCGCAGATCACCTCGCCGTTGGCCACCGGATCGCCCTCCCGCTTCAGCCAGCGGACAATGGTGCCGCGTTCCATGGTGGGGGACAGCGCCAGCATCAGCAGTTGTTCGGCCATTTCATGCGCTCCTATGCTCTCACCGGCCCGGCCAACCGGCCGGCCGTTCAGGATTCCAGATACATCACCCGCTTCACCGCCCGGACGATCTTCTCCACGGACGGCTGAACCGCCAGCTCCAGGCGGTGATTGTAGGGCATGGGGACGTCCTCCGAGGCGACGCATTCCACCGGCGCGTCCAGGTCGTCGAAGCAGTTCCGGGACACCAGCCAGGCCAGGTGGGAGCCGACGCTGGCCACCGGCCAGGCCTCGTCCACCACGACGCAGCGGTGGGTCCGGCGCACCGATTCGCAGACGATCGTGTCGTCCAGCGGCCGCAGCGAGCGCAGGTCCACCGCCTCCACCTCGATGCCATCGGCCGCCAGGGCGTCGGCCGCCTCGAGCACGGCGCGCATGGGCTTGGAAAAGCTCGCCACGGTGACGTCGCGTCCGGCGCGCCGCACCACACTCTGGCCCAACGGAACCAGGTACTCGCCGTCGGGCACCTCGCCGGTCCAGGCATACATCAGCTCCGACTCCAGGAAGATGACGGGATTGTCGTCCCGGATCGCCGATTTCAGGAGTCCCTTGGCATCGTACGGCGTGGACGGGGCCGCCACCTTCAAGCCCGGCACGTGGGCGAAAAAGCTCTGCAGCGCCTGCGAGTGCTGGGCCGCCAGGTACTCGGCCGGGCCGTTGGGCCCGCGGAACACGATGGGCACGGGCAGCTGGCCGCCCGACATGTAGAGCATCTTGGCGGCGTTGCTGATCACCTGGTCGATGGCCATCAGGGCGAAGTTGAAGGTCATGAACTCGACGATGGGCCGCAACCCCGTCATGGCCGCCCCCACGCCGAGGCCGGCGAAGCCCTCCTCGGCGATGGGCGTGTCGATCACCCGCCGGGAGCCGTACGTGTCCCACAGCCCCTGGCTGACCTTGTAGGCGCCGTTGTACTCGGCCACTTCCTCGCCGATGAGGCAGACGCGGTCGTCACGAGCCATTTCCTCGTCCATGGCCTGGCGGATCGCTTCGCGGACCGTGATGATGGGCATAGCACGCTCTCCCTTACACCAGCATGTCGTTGTACAAGTCGGACAGCGGCGGCTCCGGGCTCTGGTCGGCGAACGCGACCGCCGCCTCGCAGGCCGCCTTGCACTCCGCGTCCAGCGCCTCGTAGGCGGCCGGCTCCAGCCAGCCCGCCTGCTCCAGCCGCGCCTTGAGGATCAGGATGGGGTCCTGCTCCTTGTACGCCTGGAGTTCCTCCTTGGTCCGGTACTTGGCCGGGTCGCTCATGGAGTGCCCGCGGTAGCGGTAGGTGCGCGCCTCGAGAAAGCCGGGCTCGCCGTCGGCGCGGGCGCGGCCGGCGGCTTCCCGGACGGCGTCGTAGACGGCGAGCGCGTCCATGCCGTCCACCAGCCGTCCCTCGATGCCGTAAGCGCTCCCCATCGTGTGCAGGTCGTGGACGGCGGACACGCGCCGGTAATCCGTGCCCATGCCGTACTGGTTGTTCTCGCAGATGAAGACCACCGGAAGCTTCCAGATCTTGGCCATGTTCAAACTCTCGTGGAACGCGCCCTGGTGGATGGCGCCGTCACCGAAGAAGCAGAGGACCACGCCGCCCTCAGCCAGGTAGCGGATCTTGAACGCGACGCCGGCGGCCAGCGGAATCTGTCCGCCGACGATGCCGTGCCCGCCCAGGAAGTGGCGCGGGGCGTCGAACAGATGCATGGAGCCGCCCTTGCCCTTGGAACAGCCCGTGGCCTTGCCGTAGAGCTCGGCCATCAGCGCCCCGGGGTCCATGCCGCACGCCAGCGCGTGGCCGTGGTCGCGGTAGGCGGTGATCACGTAATCGCGGGCCAGGTCCAGCGCCGCCACCGCGCCCGCGGCGACGGCCTCCTGACCGATGTAGAGGTGGCAGAAGCCGCCGATTTTGCGCAGGCCGTACATCTGGCCTGCTTTCTCCTCGAAGCGCCGCATGAGCACCATGTCCCGCAGCAGCTTCGCGGTCAATTCCCGGCCGTACGCGTTGAGGTTTTCCTTTTTCGCCATCGCGTCACTCCGCCAGCGGCACGACGAACCGGACGCCCTTCATGGGCAGGTAATACGCCGCTTCCTCCAGCACGGTCTCGAGCACCACGAAGGCCGACGTGTCGGCCGACTGTTTCCAGAAGGCGGTCAGGCGCCGGCCCATGGTTTCGAGCACCTCGTTGCGCAGCGCGGGGTTGTCCACCGCGTACATCCGGCCCCGCAGGTTGATCACGCGGTGGATCGCCCGGGTCTGGATGATCCATTCCACGTCGGGGTGTCCGTCCAAGTGGGCGATCTTCGGCGCGTCCGGCGCCGAGACGGTGTACAGCGAGCCGGTCCGGCCCCGCAGGAGGGCCGGCACCATCCACCGGATGTGCGGACGCCCGTCGGCATCCACCGTGGCCAGCAGCCCCACCTTCGACTCATCGATCAGCTCGGCCAGCAGTCGCATCAATTCCTGTTTGTCCATCGGCCTCACCTTCCCTTGATGTCGCTCGCTGTCACGCGTCGCCGCCGGCGCCCCGTGTCGCCGCCGGGTCCGCGGCGGCCAGTCCGCCCAGCGCGGTCTCCTTGTACTTCGTTGACATGTCCAGCCCCACCTGCTTCATCGTGGCGACCACCTGGTCGAAGCTGATCCGGTGGGCGCCGCTGCTGAGCAGCGCCAGGTTGGCGGCGTTGAGCGCGGTGACGGCGCCCACGGCGTTCCGCTCGATGCACGGGATCTGCACCAGCCCCTGCACCGGATCGCAGGTCAGCCCGAGGTGGTGTTCCAGCGCCATCTCCGCCGCCGATTCGACCTGCATGACCGTGCCGCCCAACAGGTGGCAGGCCGCGGCGGCGGCCATCGCGCTGGCAGTGCCCACTTCGCCCTGGCACCCCACCTCGGCGCCGGCGATGGACGCGTTGGCGGCCACGACACCGCCCACCAGCGCCGCCACCAGGAGCGCGTCGTAGATCGCCTCGTCGGCCAGGCGGAACCGCTCCTGGAGCATCCGCAGCACCGCCGGCACGACGCCGGCGGAACCGCAGGTGGGCGCGGTGACCACCCGCCCGCCGGCGGCGTTCTGCTCCGCCACGGCGATGGCGTAGACGGCGGCCAGGGTGACTTCCTGCGGCAGCACGCGCCAATGGCGGATGTTGCGCTGGAAGCTGGCGAACATCTCCGCGGCCCGCCGTGGCAGCTTCAGCCGGCCGGGCAGCACGCCCTCCGCCTGGAGACCGGTGTCGATGGCGCCGGTCATGGCCGCCCACAGCCGCGCCAAACGCGCATCGACGGCCGCCGTGTCCAGGCCGCCGAACGCCCGCTCGCGTTCGCGGACGTACGTCGCCAGGCCGATGCCCTGCTCCAGGCAGTCATCGATGACGCGGCTCAGGGAGGGATGCTCCGTCACCGGCGCTTGCGGCGACGGTGCTTCGGATCCACTCCCCGCGATGCGGCCGCCGCCGATCGACCGGTACTCGGACTCGGCCAGCACGTGGCCGTCCGCGTCCAGCAGTTCGACGCGCAGGGTGTTCGGGTGCGGCAGGTCCCGGCGCTGAATGTCAAAGATGATGTCATCCTCCGGGCGGAAGCCGACCGCCGTCCCGCCCGCTTGAATGCGCCCGTGCTGGCGGACCTCCTGCGCGATGGCGCGCAGGTCGGCCGGCGGCTCGGTGTCCAGATCGCAGCCGGCCAGCCCCGCCGTCACGGCCAGATCGGTCAGATGGCCGCGGCCGGTGAGGGCCAGGCTCCCGAACAGGCGCACCCGAACGCGCGCGCCGGCGGGCGGGGGCGCCGCCTCCAGGCGGCGGCGGAAATCCCGCGCGGCCAGAAACGGACCCAGGGTGTGAGAAGAGCTGGGTCCCACCGCCAGCTTCAGGATGGCAAATGTTCCGACAATGTCCATGCGTGTTATTCCTGTCCGGCCGATCCCCGCGTCCGCCGGGCTCCGGCTCGTCTGGCGCTGCTGCCTCTTTAGAAACCAGAAACCGATTCCGGATTCCGGATCGCGGGTGTATCCGCCCGCCTGCCATCCCCGCCTCGCGGGAAGGTTGATCGGCTCGGCAGGATTCTAGACTGTTTCGCGGAAAAGTTCAACATTGTCCGACCGTTCGGGATGTGCTTCAATAGGCCCCGCGCAGATGCGCGGGAGTGCGATGACCATGTACGGCGCCATGCAGCTCGGCCACGTGACGGTGCGGCCCAACGTGATTCTGGCCCCGATGGCCGGGATCACCGACCGGCCGTTCCGGCGGATGATCCGGCAACTCGGCGGCTGCGGCCTCACGGTTTCCGAGCTGCTGAGCGTCGAGGCGATCGTGCGCCGCCAGCGCCGCACCCTGGAGATGATGGCCGCCGATCCGTTGGAGCGTCCCTTCGCCATCCAGATCTACGGCGCGCGGCCCGAGGCGATGGCGGACGCGGCGCTCCAGGCGGTCGACGCCGGCGCCGACATCGTCGACGTCAACGCGGGCTGCCCGGCGCGCAAGGTGCTCCGGAACCGGGGCGGCGCCTTCCTGCTGCAGGACCCGCCGCTGCTGGAGCGGATCCTGACGGCGGTCCGCCGGGCGGTGGCCGTCCCCATGACCGTGAAAATCCGCTCCGGCTATGACGCGACCGCCATCAACTTTCTCGAGATCGGCCGCCTGGCCGAAGGCTGCGGCGTGGACGCCGTCACTCTCCACCCGCGGACGCGGACCATGCGGTTCGCCGGCCATTCGGACTGGGACCACATCCGGCAGCTTAAGGCGGCGTGCCGCGTCCCGGTCATCGGCAACGGCGACATCCTCGTCCCGGCCGATGCCGCCACCATGTTCGAGACGACCGGCTGCGACGCGGTAATGGTGGGCCGGGGCGTCACCCGCAATCCGTGGCTCATCCGGCAGACCGCCGACTTCCTCGAGACGGGCGTGTTCACGCCCACCGAACCGGAGGCGCTGCTGCGGCTCTGCGCCTCGGTGTGCCGTGAGACGGTGGCCGCCGGTCCGCCCGCAAAGATCATGGGGGAGCTGAAGAAATTCTGTTCGTGGTGGGTGCATGGCATCCCGTCGGCGGCCGCGCACCGTCAGCGGATCTACGCCCTGACCGAACCGGAGGCGCTGCTGGACTACCTGGCCGCCCTGGCCAGCGACGGCAGCACGCGCTCCTGAAACTCCCGCGCCTCCCGGTAGTGCGGGAACCGGCGCTCCAGGCGCCGGAACGCCGGGTGGTGGAAGCAGCGCCGCCCGCCTCGCGTCACCGGCGGGACAACGAGATGGAGCAGCTCGTGATAGAGCAGGTACTCGATGTAGTACCGCGGCACCCGCGGATTGTCCAGCAGCCGGCTCACCCGAATGATCCCCGCCTCGGGATGGCAGTCCGCCAGCCGCCGGTATGACCGGCGCGGCGTCCACGTCACGCCGGCCACCGGCGCCTGTCCGTCGAAGTACCGCGCGTTGACCGCGCGGCACGCCGCCGCGAGATCCACGTGGCGGCCCTGCGCGGATCCGGCCGGCGCCGGCGGCGGGGCCGTCGTCCGATGATCCCGCATAAAATCGGCGAGGGCATGCTCATCCGCCGGATCCGGCGTCCGCCCGTCGAGACGGTCCCAGACGCACCGTACCGCGGCGGCGAACACGCCGGGCGGCGCGGCCGCCAGCCGGCGGTGGACGCTCACCCGGCAGAGCCCGCCCCGCCGCACCACGCGGACGACGGTGCACCGGTAGTCCGCGATCCGCACCTCGACCCGCGCCGGCGGACGGCGCTGACGCGCGGCTTCCCGCGCGAGTGCGGCCTTGTTGGCGGGTGGGAAGAGGGAATCGGGCCAGTTATCGGCCGTTGTGAAGCTTCTGGTGGTTGCGGAACCGCTCGAATTTCTTGAATTCCACAATTTTCTTGCTCAGGGTGTTGCGGTTGATGCCGAGCATCTCCGCCGACTTGGAGATATTGTAACGGGTCTGCGCCAGCACCTGCATGATGTACTCCATGTCCATCTGGACGAGCGCGTCCTTGTAGCTGATGCCATGTTTGACGCACCCGCCGACGTACGATTCGAGGTCGGCGCGCAGGGTGTTTTTGACTGCTTTCATACTACTGTTCCCAAGCCGGCATCATTCAGCGAAACGGCGCCCAGTATACCACAGCGCCCGGCGCCAAGCAAATATTCTCGACGGCCGGTCACTCGTTTTTCGGCGGATTGGTCGTGGCGCCGCCATCATCCGGACGGTAGCCGTTCATCTCATCGAGCCAGCCGCGGTAGATCTGCTGGTAGGTCGTCTCGAAATCCCGGCGGAACGTGGCCGGCACCAGCAGGACCGCGGCGCGGGCGGTCATGAGCAGGTACGGCGCCAGCAGGGATTCCCGCAGGCGCGTCACCTGCCAGCCGCACGCGGTCATCGCCAGCACGATGACCGCGCAGACCAGCCAGCCGCGCAGCAGTCCGAACAGCCCGCCCAGCAACCGGTCGATCCATTTCAAGTGGGTGAACTTCAGGATGCGGTCCACGATGAACATGATCAGGCCGGCCGCCAGCAGGATGCCGAAAAACACCACCAGGAAACCCAGGACGGACCGCAGCTCCGAATCCCCCATCCACGGCGACAGCAATCGCGCCCCCTGCCGGTACAACTGCCCCGCGCCGATCACCCCGACGACGAGCGCCGCGATCGAGACCAGCTCCTTGAACAGCCCCTTGAACATGGCCAGAACCACCGAGCCCACAAGCACGAGGACGAACAACAGGTCGAGGAGATTCACGGCAGGTCCTTTCACCGCCGCCGGGACGGCGACGCCCTCGGCACGGCGCGTCGGTTTAGCGCTTGGCCAGCAGATCCACGCCCGTCAACCGCCGGAAGGCTTCCAGGTACTTCTCCGAGGTCTTCCGGATCACCGGCTCCGGCAGCGGCGGCGCCGGCGGCTGGCGATCCCAGTCGAGCCCCAGCAGGTAGTCGCGGACGAACTGCTTGTCGAACGACGGCTGCGGCCGGCCCGGTTTGAATCCGTCGGCCGGCCAGAACCGGCTGGAGTCGGGGGTGAGCACCTCGTCCACCAGGACGAGCTGGCCGTCGATTTCGCCGAACTCGAACTTGGTGTCGGCGATGATAATCCCCTGCCCTTCGGCGTAGGCGGCGGCCTGCCGGTACAGCTCCAGCGACAGCGCCCGCGCCCGCTCGGCCTTTTCCGCGCCGACGATGCCGCACATGTCGTCGAAGGAGATGTTCTCGTCATGGCCGAACACGGACTTGGTCGACGGCGTGAAGATGGGCTGGGGCAGCCGGTCGCTTTCGTTCAACCGGCCCGGCAGCGGCAGGCCGCCGATGGTGCCGTCCATGCGGTATTCGTTCCAGCCGGAGCCGGCCAGATAACCGCGGACGATGCACTCCACCGGCAGCACCTCGGCCCGCCGCACCAGCATGGCGCGGCCCCGCAGCAGTCCGGCATGCGGCTGCAGCGCAGGCGGCATCTCGGTCACCCGTCCGCACACGAGGTGGTTGGGCAGCAGGTCCTTGAACTTGTGGAACCAGAATATCGAGATCTGGTTGAGGACGATCCCCTTGTACGGAATTCCCACCGGCAGGACGCAGTCGAAGGCGGAGATCCGGTCGGTCGTCACGATCAACAGCCGGTCGTCCACCGCGAACATCTCGCGCACCTTGCCGCTGCCGATCCGCTCGAAGCCCGGCAGGTCCACCTGCAGCAGCGTGGGAAACGTTTCGTTGGCCATGGTCCGTCCACCTCGTGCAAAAATTCGTCTACGGATTGTCGCCGGATTCGCCCGCCGTAGCAAGGATTTTGTCGAGGCAAGCCGCCGTCTGTTCGCCCATGTGCGCCACCGTGAACCGCTCCAGCAGCCGCGCGCGGCCGGCCGCGCCCAGGGTCCGCCCCCGTTCCGGATCGCCGGCGAGCCGGTCCAAGACGCCGGCCAGAGCCTCAGGATTTTCCGACGGACAAAGCCAGCCGGTGACACCATCGGCCACCACGTCGGGAATTCCGCCTGTTGCGGCGGCGGCCACCGGCCGGGCGGCCGCCATCGCCAGCAGGGCGGCGCGACCAAAGCCCTCGGACCGTGACGGGAGCACCACGGCGTCGACGCATTTGACCACGGCGGCGACATCGGTCCGGAAACCGAGGAACCGGACGGAATCGTCCAAGCCCAGCGTCTGCGCCTGCCGCTTCAGGGGTTCCGCCTCGGCGCCCGTCCCGGCCACCAGCAGGAAGGAGTCAGGAAACCGCCGCCGGTGCCGCGCCAGCGCGTCGAGGAGCACGTCCACTCCCTTCTCCCGGGTCAGGGCGGCGAGGCAGCCGAACGTGAATCCGGGGCGCGGCGGGAATTCACCGCGCGCCGGCGCTTCCGCGTCGAAGCCGGCGACGTCGAGTCCCTCGGGCACGACGGTGATCTTTTCCGGCGGGATGCCGGAACCGCGGAGCGCCGCCGCCACCGCCGCAGAGATGGCGATGAAATGATCCGCCTGGCCGTATTTCCACCGGGACAGCATATGGCCCCGAAGCGGAAACATCACCCGCCGGGCGACCACGTGCCGCACCGGCCGCCGCCGCCACCGGGCCGCCAGCACGCCGGCCGTGACCGGCTTGGGCGTGTTGTACAGGATGACGCCGGGCGCCGCCTCGTCCAGCCAGCGCGTGAAACACCGGAAGACGCGCGGCGACAGTTCTCCGCCGGGCGGGAAAGGCCGCACCGTCCAGCCCTGCTCCCGGGCGCGGCGCTCCAGCTCGCCGCCGGCGGCACAGGCCAGCGCAAACGGGCGTCCGGCCGCTTTCCAGGCGGCCGCCAGACTGAACAGCGACTCCTGGCCACCGCGCCACACCGGCTCGTCGTCCACCAGCAGGACCGGGTGATCACTGACCGTCGGCATGCGGTCCATGGCCCGTACCCATCTCGTACAGCCGGGCGTACCGGAAGAAGGTGGACACCAGCGACATCCCCGCCACGACGACGCCCGGTCCGCCGTCCAGAAAGCCCCGCTTGAGCACGTAGCTCTTGACGAACGCCGCCAGGGGTGCGCCCAGCACTCTGGCCGCCGACGCCCGCCGCCCCTGCTCCCACAGGTCCCGGGCCGCCAGTCGCGAGTAGGCGTCCATCTTGCGGAGGTAGTCGCCCAGATCGTCGTACGGATAGTGCCGGATGGGCGCCGCGAACGTCCCCACCGCCCCTTCCACCCGGACCGACTCGTGCACCCGCCGCGGCGTCCAGCGCCCCGCCGTTTTGCGGAATAGACGGAGCTGGTGGTCGGGGTACCAGTCGGAATGGCGGATCCACCGCCCCATGAACCAGGCCAGCCGGGGCAGCCGGTAGCCCGCGGGTTCGCCGCCGGACTCGGGGCGCGCCCGCCAGCGGCCGAGCTCCGCGATCAGTTCGGGCGAGCACTCCTCGTCGGCGTCCAGCGAGAACACCCACGGCGACGCCGCCTGGTCCAGGGCGTGGTTCTTCTGGTCGACGAAGCCGGTCCAGTCACGGCGGCACACGCGCGCGCCGGCCGCCTCGGCCGCCGCCACGGTGCCGTCGGTGCTGCCGGAATCCACGACCACGATCTCGTCCGCCCAGTCGAGGCTCGCCAGCGCCCGCGGCAGGCTCCGTTCCTCGTTGCAGGCGATGACGACCGCCGACACCCGCCTCATCCGTCACCCCCGTCGCCGCCGGTCCAAACGCGGATCCGGCCGGCTGCGGCAGCGGCGTCGCACGCCGCCCAGTCGGTTTCCCACGCCGCCTGCCCGGTTGGCTGCTCCAGCACCCACGCCGCCCGGCCGGCCGGCGGCGGTCCGGACGGCGGGTCCGCCTTCCGGAACAGCCGCAGGTCGGTCCGCTGGCTCGCCCACGCCGCGGGGACCGCCGCCGCAGCCGCCGGCCAGTACAGGAACGCCGACGCGTACCCGGCCAGCCGCGCGCCTTCCGGCTCCGGCAGCTCTTCGTCGAGCGCGAACGCCAGCCCCACGCCGCCGGCGGACAGTTCGGCGGAGAAGAAATCGAGCTCATCGAGCAGCGGGTTTCGCACCAGCAGTGCGTCCAGCCCGATCTTGTGGCCTTCCTGGGCGTAGGGGATCACCCCGAAGCGGCAGACGTCGAGGTAGTGGATCGCCAGCACCACCGGCAGGGCCAGCCGGTGTTTCAGAAAGTAGATGAACTGGAACAGGTCCCACTCGCGCTCCAGGCTCCAGTCGTCGGCCCGGACGGGCCAGTCCGCCAGGACCGGACGCCCCGGATAGATCAGGCCCACGGCGGTCAACGGGCCGGCCGCGGCGAGCCGTTCGAGGAACTGGTTCAGTCCGCGGCGATGGTCGTGCAGGTAGGGGAAAAACGGAAGCACCGGGTTCTCGTGCCGATAGTCATGTTCCGCGATGGCTTCCTTCAGGCGCATGGATGGAACCGTGTCATGAGATTCGGTGTTTTTTCAGCCGGCGGGCGGTTTCCGCCTCGGTCAACCCCAGGGCCGCCGCCAGGCCCGGCAGGTCCGCGGGGAACCGTGCCCGCAACCGCGCCAGCGCCTCGCGCTCCAGGGCGGCCTGCTCCCGCTGCAGCCAGGCGTCCAGCCCGATCCGGTCCAGCCCGTCGAAGGACGCCTGGACCGGCCCGGCCGCGCTCCGGCCGAGGCCGGGAAACAAATCGTCCGGATCCAGGCGGCCGTCGTCGTCGACGATGACCGCCCGCTCCACCAGGTTTTTCAGCTCTCGGACGTTGCCGGGCCAGGCGTGCCGATCGAGTGCGCGCACCGCGTCCGCGCCCAGCACGGGCTGCGGCCGCCCGAAGCGCGCGGCCGCCTCACGCAGAAAATGCTCGGCCAGCGGCTGGATGTCTTCGGGTCGCTCCCGGAGCGGCGGGATCCGCACCGTGAACTGTCCGATCCGGAAGAACAGGTCCCGCCGGAACCGCCCCTCGGCCATCTCCGCCTCCAGGTCGCGGTTGGTGGCCACGACGATGCGCACGTCGACCGCCACCTGGAAGGTGCCGCCGATGGGGCTGATTTTTTTCTCCTCGAGCGCCTTGAGCAGTTTGGCCTGGATGCCCACGGGCATGTCGCCGATCTCATCCAGGAAGAGCGTGCCGCCGCCGGCCAGCTCGAATTTTCCCTTCATCGCCGACTCGGCGCCGGTGTATGCTCCCCGGACGTGGCCGAACAGCTCGTTCTCGATGAGCGTCTCGGGGATGGCGGCGCAGTTGACTTCCACGAACGGTCCCGTCGCCTGCGGTGACAGCAGGTGGATGGTCCGGGCGAACAGCTCCTTGCCGGTCCCGCTCTCGCCCAGCAGCAGGACGGTGGCCCCAGTGGCAGCCATCCGCTGGATCTGCCGCGCCACCGCCTCCATCGCCGGATTGCGACTGATGAGGAGTGGCAGCTTGCGGGTCTCGCGGAACTCTTCCCGATACAGCAGGACTTCGTCCTCCAGCCGGCGGAATTCGATGCCGCGCTGGATCAGCGCGTGGAGCTGCTCCAACTGGAGAGGTTTCTGGATGAAATCCACCGCGCCGTACTTGATGGCCTGGACCGACTCCTCGATGGAGCCGTACGCGGTCATCAGGATGACCGGCTGGGTGGGCTCCGCCTGCCGGATCGTCCGCAGGAGTTCCATGCCCGAACCGTCGGGGAGCTTCAGATCGAGGATGATCATGTGGTAGCGGGCGCCTTGGAACCGGGCCAGCCCGTCATGGAGGTTGCCGGCGGCGTCCACCTGGTACCCCTTCCCCGCCAGGTACTCCGTCAGCATCTGACGCAACGCCGTGCGGTCCTCGACCACCAGCACCCGGCTCGCGCCGGGCGCCGGCGGGTCACCGCCCGGCCGATTCTTATGGGAAGGATGTTCGTCGGCTCGGTTCATGGGGCGTGTTCATCCGCCGATTCCGATCAGCCGGGGAATGTGGCGTGGCCGACGGATCGGCAGCCCCGCCCGATCTCCATTCACGTCCGCCCGGACCGACGGAGTTATTTCCGGGTCGGCTGGGCCGGCGGAGGCTGGGCCATGCCCTCATCCTCCGCCTTGCGGATCACACCGGCCGGGACCGATTTGCGGCGCGCCTCTTCCTTGAGTTCGCCCAGTTCGGCCTCCGCTTTCTTGTAGCCGGCCTCCAGGTCATCCAGGCGCTGCCTGGCCTTGTCCCATTGCGGCTTGAGCA
>CALAMB010000165.1 GCA_937925645.1 uncultured Acidobacteriota bacterium | reverse complement strand
GCGACAGGAACAGGGTGACCACCAGGCCGATGCCGTCGGGCGGCACGTTGGCCAGAATCCATTCCATCATGGGCGATCGCCTCTCCGCCGGCGGTTGGGAACAAAGCGGAAACTGTTTGATTATATCATCCTCCTTGGTTTTTGGCGCGACCGCCGCTATACTGGTTCCGGCTCTCAAGCTGCCGCTCCATCTCCTCCAACGAGGCTCGCCCGCCATGTCCATGAAAGACGAATTGTTGAACCTCCTCGGCCGGCTCGGCCGGGAGCACGTGTCCAGGCGCGAGCTGGCCGAGCGGCTCGATGCCGGGGCCGACGACCGAAAGGAATTCCGCGCCGCCCTCCGGGAGCTCGAGGCCGACGGCGTCCTGATCCGCGTCAAGAAGAACTACTACGCCGTCCGCGGCCGCGCCCGGCTGGTCACGGGCAAGCTGCAGTGCCACCGCAGCGGCTTCGGCTTCGTCATCCCCGATCCCGAGTGCCACCCCGGCGGCGACGTCTACGTCCGTGCCGCCGACCTCGGCGACGCCACCCACGGCGACCGGGTGGCGGTCCAGCTCCTCGACGCCCGGCCGGGCGCCGCGCCGGAGCCGCCCCGCCCCGGCCGGTCCGGTCCCCGCCTCGAGGGACGGATCCTCCACGTCCTGGAACGGGGGACGCCCCGGATCATCGGCCGGATCCTGTTCCTGAAAAAGCCGGTGGTGATCCCGCTGGATCCGCGGTTTCACTACACCGTACACCCCACGAACACCGACGCGTTCGAGCTGGCGGACGGCGACATCGTCGCCGTGTCGCTGACCACGGAGCCATCCACCCACACGCGGCCCGATGGCCGGATCGTGGCGCTGGTGGGCAAGCCCGACGATCCGGAGCTGCCGTACAAGATCGCCCTGAGCCAGCACGACATTCCCACCGAGTTTTCCCCCGAGGCGCTGGCCGAGGCGCGGCGCGCGCCCCGGGAGATCACCGCCGCGGAACTCGCTGGCCGCGCGGACCTGCGTCCGCTGCCGGCGGTGACCATCGACGGCGAGACCGCCTTCGACTTCGACGACGCCGTCAACGCCGCGCGGCGCGCCGACGGCGACTACACCCTCTGGGTGCACATCGCCGATGTCTCCCACTTCGTGCCCCCCGACGGCGCCGTGGACCGCGAGGCGTTTCGCCGCGGCACCTCGGTCTATTTTCCCGACCGGGCCATCCCCATGCTCCCGGAGGACCTCTCCAGCGACGCCTGCTCCCTCCTGCCGGACCAGGACCGCCTGACGTTCACGGCGGAGCTCACCATCGACGGCCGCACCGGCCGGACCACCGCCGCCCGGTTCATGCCGTCGGTGATCCGCAGCCGGGCCCGGATGACCTACACCCAGGTGGCGGCCATCCTCGACGGCGACGCCGCGGCGCGGGCGCAGCACCCCGAACTGGCCGTCGAGTGCGACGGCATGGCCGAGCTGGCCCGGCTGCTTAACACGCGGCGGCGGCAGCGCGGCGCCATCGACTTCGACCTCCCCCAGGAGGAGGTCCGCTACGATCCGGCGGGCGCCGTCGTCGGGATCTTCAAGTCGGAGCGCACCTTCGCCCACCGACTCATCGAAGAGTTCATGCTCGCGGCCAACGAGGCCGTGGCCGCCCACTTCCAGGCCCGGGAGCTCCCGTTCATCTACCGGATCCACGAGCCCCCTGACGCGCTGAGAGTGCAGGAGTTGGCCGAGACCGCCGCCTGCTTCGGCTATGACTTCGAACTGGACCCGGAGGCGTACACGCCCCGCGACTTCCAGGGGTTGGCGGACCGGTTCGAGGATTCGCCGGTGGGCCAGTACCTGTCCTACGTGATGCTGCGGACGTTCAAGCTGGCCGTGTATTCGGAGCGCAACAGCGGCCACTTCGGGCTGGCCGCCGACACTTACACCCACTTCACCTCGCCCATCCGCCGCTATCCCGACCTGATGGTCCACCGGCTGCTGCGGCACGCGCTGGCCCATCCCGACCAGCCCACCCCGCCCGGCTACGACATCGCGGCGCTGCACGAGATCGCCGGGCGCGCCTCGGAGCGGGAACGCGAGGCGGTGGAAGCCGAGCGGGAGGTGCTGGCCTGGAAAAAGGCCGAATTCATGCAGCAACACGTGGGCGGGGAGTTCGAGGGGTTCGTCTCCGGCCTCCGCCCGTCGGGCCTTAACGTGCAGTTGACGCGCTTCTTCATCGAGGGCTTCGTCTCCCTGTCCAGTCTCACGGACGACTTCTACGTCTTCGACGAGCGGCGGCACCTGTTCTACGGCGAGCGGGGCGGCCGGGTGTTCGCGCTGGGCACGCCGGTGACGGTGCGGGTGGACCGCGTGGACATGGTTCGCTACCAGACGGAGTTCTCGGTGATCGGCGGCGGCGGGACCGCGTCGGACGCGCCACGGTCCAAGTCCCGCCGGCCAGCCCGCGGCGCCACCGGACCGCAGCCGGCGAAGAGCCGGAGCGCCCCCCGCCGGGCGCCGGCGAAGGAAGCCCGCCCGCGGGTCAAGACGCACCGGGCCCAGCCGCCCAGCCGCCGGGACGGCAACTCCCGGGGCCGGGGCCGGGGCCGGCGCCCGCGCTGAGCGGGCGGCCGGTGACATCCGCTGCGATCCGGAGTAACCCGGACGGCCCGGACAGCGTATAATGAGTTCTCGAAGACTCCGTGGGAGGACGCCCATGCATCGCATCATCGTTGTGTTGATCGCCTTCGCGCTCCTGGCCGCCGTGGCAGCGGGGCAGGAGGAGGAAGCCGTCAAGACCGACCCCAACACGGTCAAGAAGGCCGCCGCCCTCTATGACAAGGGTGTGCAGGCCGCCCAGAAGGGCGATCTGGCCGGGGCGGAACAACTGTTCCAGAAATCGCTCAACACGTATCCGCTGGTCCCCGGCGCCTACGTGGAGTTGGGACGGATCGCCATGGCCCGCCAGAACCCGGCCCAGGCGGTGGAGTTCTACCTCAAAGCCCGCGAGACCTATCTCGCCCTGCACGACCAGAAGATCAAGGACCTGAACCGCGTGCAGAACGAGGAGCGGCAGCGCGCCCAGAACAGCCAGACCGCCCGGAGTTCCACGTCGGGCAGCGGCGGCTTCGCCAAGAACGCCGTCATCGAGTCGCGCAATCAGATGACCGAGGACCAGCGCGAGATCGTCGGGGAACACCAGGAAGCGGAAATCCCCGCCCTGCTCTATCTCTACCTTGGTGGCGCCTACATGCGACTGGGCAAGCACGATTTGGCGGAGCAGGAATTCACGGCCGGCATTCAGCGCGATCCGAAGCTGGCGCCGCTCCATTTCAACCTGGCCGTGGTGCATCTGGTCAAGGGACGGTTCGAGCAGTCGGCCGCCGAGGCCCGCACCGCCCGGGACCTGGGGTTCCAGCTCCCACCGCCGTTCGTCCAGGATCTGGAATCCCGCGGCAAGCTCAAGCTGTAAGCCGTCTCCGCCGTCACCCGATCCCGCCGCCGCCGTCCATTACGCCCCCGGCAGGGCGATGCAACCGGCGCCCGGCGCCGACCGGTTCACTTCCGGCTTTTCAAACTGGCCGTTTTCGGTTACAGTCATAATTGAATGGTTTCACCAACTCATGCCAAACGCTGGCCGGGTTTCGTCGCCCGCTGGGTGGTGGCCTTGGTGGGTCTGGCCGTCATCCCGTCCCCGCGCGCCCTGGATCCGTCCAGACCGCTGAACCATTTTGTCATCGACCAGTGGACCACCGACCACGGTTTGCCGCAGAAGGCGGTCACCGCGATCGCCCAAACCCGGGACGGCTACCTCTGGGTGGGCACCTTTGACGGAATCGCCCGGTTTGACGGCGTCACATTCACCGTGATGGACAAGTGGAACCTGCCCGCCCTGGGGGGCAACAACATCTTCGCCGCCCACGAGGACCGCGCCGGCAACTTCTGGATCGCCACCTCCGACGGCCTCGCCTGCCGCCGCGACGGCCGCTGGATCCATTACGACAGCACCCACGGGCTCGCCAGCAATTTTATCCTGACCATCCACGAGGATCTGACAGGCCGGCTCTGGTTCGGCACCACCCACGGCCTCTGCTGGTTCGCCGACGGCGTGTTCGTCGCGGAAACGCTGCCCGGCATGAACGACCGGCGGTACGTGTCCGCCATGACCCGCGACCGCGACGGCCGGCTCTGGGTGGGCACCGACGGCGACGGCCTGTTCGTCCAGCACAATGGCCGGACGACCCGCATCGACGAGGGGAGCGGTTTGCCCGGCAATCAGGTCCGCGCCCTGTGCCTCGATCCATCCGGCCAGGTCTGGGCGGCCACCAACCGGGGTCTGGCCCGCTTCGCCAACGGCGAGCCGGCCGCCACGCCGCTGCCGCCCGAGCTGGCGGCCGGCGACGTGCGCGCCCTCCAGGTCGACCACCAGGGATCGGTCTGGATCGGCTCCGGCGACGGCATGCTCTACCGTTACCGCGAGGGCGAGCTCGACCGCGTGGCGATTCACGGCGGCATTCCCAACAACTCCATCTACGCCATCCGGGAGGATCAGGAGGGCAGTCTCTGGCTCGGCACCTACCGCAGCGGACTCATGCGCCTCAAGGACAACAACTACCTGATTTTCAACTCGCGCAACGGCCTGCCGGTGGATTCGGTTCGCGCGCTGTTCGAGGACCGCGCCGGGCGGATCTGGGTCGGCACCGTGGGCGGCGGCATGGCCCGCTACAGCGGCGGCCGGTTCCAAGTCTATGACCGCGCGGACGGCCTGCCCGATGACCGGATCTGGTCGTTCGCCGAGGCGGGCGACGGTTCGCTCTGGGTGGGCACGTATGGCGGCGGGCTCTTCCAGTTCCGCGACGGCGTGCGGCGCGGGTGGTCCACCCGGAACGGGCTGTCGAACAATATCGTGCGGGCGATCTGCGTGGACCGCAACGGCGACGTCTGGGTGGGCACCAACGGCGGCGGCGTGGACATCATCCGCGACGGGCGGGTGATCCGCAACCACAGCACCCGCAACGGGCTCACCGACAACTTCATCTACATGCTGCACCAGGACCGCCAAGGACGCATGTGGGTGGGCACGTACAACGGCGGGCTGCTCTGTTTTGACGACGGTCGGTGGACCGCTTTCGGCACCGCCGACGGATTCACCGACGCGGCGGTCTGGTGCATGCACGAGGATAGGCACGGGGACGCCCCGGGGACGCTGTGGATCGGCACCAACGGCAGCGGCATCTACCGGTACCGCGACGGCCGCTTCACGCGGCTGACCGCCGCGAACGGTCTGCTCAGCGACCTGGCGTTCCAGATCGTCGAGGACGAACAGGGCGACCTGTGGGTGTTGTCAAACCGGGGGATCTTCAAGGGCGCCAAGCAGGCCTTCAACCAGCTCGCCGACGGCGAAACCACCCGGATCGCGGTGACCTCGTTCGAAGGCGTGGAAGGCGTCAGCCGGCTGGAGTGCGACGGACCGGCCCAGCCGGCCGGCATCTGCACCCGCGACGGCAAATTGTGGTTCGCCACGACCCGGGGCGCGATCATGATTGATCCGGCCTACAACCGCGTGAACACGGTTGTCCCGAACGTGGTCATCGAGCGGGTCGTCGTCGACGGGCGATACCTCAAGGCCGCCCCGGTCATTCAAATGGCTCCGGGCACCGAGCGGATCGCCATCGGCTACACCGCGCTGAGCCTGCTCGCGCCGCAAAAAGTGCGCTTCCGGTATCAACTGGAGGGCTTCGAGCGCGACTGGAGCCCGCTCACGCGCCAACGCACCGTCAGCTACACCAACCTGTCGCCGGGCGACTATACCTTCCGGGTGACCGCCTGCAACAACGACGGCATCTGGAACCGCACCGGGGCGCGCATCGTGCTGACCCTGCATCCCTATTTTTACCAGACCGCCTGGTTCCGCATCCTGGTGGCGCTGGCGATCATCGGCGCGGCTCTGGGGGCGCACGTCTACCGGCTCCGGCGGTTGCGCGCCCGCCAGCAGGAGTTGGAGCGGCTGGTGGGCGAGCGCGTCCGCGACCTGCGCCTGGTCAACAACCAGCTCATCCGCGCCAACGAGCTCAAGAGCGAGCTGCTGAGCATCGCCGCCCACGACTTGAAGAATCCCCTCCAGGCCGTGCTCGGCTACGCGGAGATGATCCTGCAACAGCATCCCCAGCGGGAGGAGCTGGAGCGCCGGGTGAACAAGATCTTCCAGGCGTCGCAGGAAATGCTGTCCATGATCAACGAGCTGCTGCAGTCGTCGCAGATCGAGAGCGGCGAGATGGAGCTCGACCGCAAGCCGGTCAACCTGAGCCTGCTGGCGCACCTGGTGGTGGACGGCTACCGCGACTGGGCGCGGAAGAAGGGGCAGTCGTTCACCGAGGCGATCGAGGCGGATTGCTTCGTGCTGGGCGACACGCTCCGCCTGAAGGAAATTCTCGACAACCTGGTCAGCAACGCCGTCAAATTTTCGCCCCGCGACGGGGTGATCGACGTCCGCGTCGCGTCCGCGGAGAACCGGGCCCGCTTTGAGATCCGGGACAACGGATCGGGGCTCACGCCCGATGACCTGTTCCGGATTTTCGGACGCTTCCAGCGCCTCAGCACCCAGCCCACCGGCGGCGAGTCCTCCACCGGGCTGGGTCTGTACATCACCAAGCGACTGGTGGAGATGCATCACGGCACCATTCGCGTGGAGAGCGCCCCCGGCGCCGGCAGCGTCTTCATCGTGGATTTTCCCGCCACCGACGAAACGTCCGAGGCGTGATGCCCCGCCAACGAAAAGGCCATGGCGCCGGAGCCGGCGCCATGGCCCGATATCGTCCGGCCGGCCGGGTCGCCGGCCGGGTGACGCGTTCCGCTATTCCACCGCGTACGGGCAGTACGCGTACATGCCTTGGGGATCGTTGAAGCGGGCGTAAAGCATGGCCTGGCGGGCCAGCGCCCGGGTCTCGCGCAGGAACGGCACGGCGCGCGCGCCGGCATCAGCCGGCTGGCCGAGGTGAACGGCGGCGCCGGCCATCATGTCGGTGACGAGCCGCTGCTTCCAGTCCTGCTCCTTCTCGATGTAGCGGATCTTGTAGTCCTTGCCCAGCTTGGCCCGCGCCGCCGCGGACTCGATGGCCTGGGGCAGCCCGCCCAGCTTGTCCACCAGGCCGATCTGCAGGGCGTCCTCGCCGCTCCAGACCCGGCCGCGGGCGATCTTGTCCACCGCTTCCTTGCTCATCTTGCGCGCTTCGGCCACGCGGGTGAGGAAGTCGTCGTAGCCCTTGTTGATGATCAGCTGGATCACTTCCCCCACTTCGGGATTGAAGGGCCGGTCGGCCCGCAGGGCGCCGGCGAGCGGGGTGGTGCCCACTCCGTCCACGTGCACGCCGAGAAACTTGGCCAGCGGCTTGTCATAGGTGGGGAACATGCCGAAGATGCCGATGGAGCCGGTGATGGTGGCGGGGCTGGCCCAGATCTCGTCCGAGGCCGTCGCGATCCAGTACCCGCCGGAGGCGGCCACGCTGCCCATGGACACGACCACCGGCTTGCCCGCCTTCCGGGCCAGCTCGCACTCGCGCCGGATGATCTCGGAGGCGAAGGCGCTGCCGCCGGGAGAGTCCACCCGCAGCACGATGGCTTTCACGTCCTTGTTCTGCCGGGCCTGGCGGATCAGGGCCGCGGTGGAATCGCCGCCGACCAGCCCCGTGGGCTGGGTGCCGTCCAGGATCTCGCCCTTGGCCACGACCACGCCCACCAGGTCGCCGGAAGCCCTGGCGCCGCGCCGGTCCTCGTCGCGCGCCGCGAGGTACTCGGCGTAGGCGATCTGCTTGAAGGAGTGCGACTCCTCGTCCTCGCCCACCAGCTGGATCAGCCGGGCCCGCACTTCGTCCGGATTGGCCAGCTTGTCCACCAGCTTGGCCTTGAGGGCCAGTTCGCCCAACTGGCCGTGATGGGCCGCCAAGTTGGCCTTGAAGTTATCGATGTACGCCTGCAGGTCGGCGACCTGGAGCTTGCGGCCGGCGGCGGCCTCGCGCAGATAGGTGGCCCACAGGTCGTTCAGGTACGCCAGGTTGGCCTCCTTCGACTCGGCGGACATGTCGTTGCGCAGGTACGGTTCCACCGCTGACTTGTACTCGCCCACCCGGAAGACGTGCACGTCGACCTCCAGCTTGTCGAGGCCGTCCTTGAAGAAGGTGATGAAGCGGCCGAAGCCCTCCAGGATGATCCCGCCCTGGGGATGCATCAGCACCTCATCGGCCTGGGCCGCCAGGAAGTAGCCGTTCTGCTCGTAGGCGTCACCGGCGGCGATGACCTTCTTGCCCGATTTCTTGAAGTCGACGATGGCGGCCTTCAGGTCCAGCAGCTTGCTCATGCCCACGCTGCCGAGCCCGTCGAGGTCGAGCAACAGCACCTGGATCCGGTCGTCATCCTTGGCGGCCCGGATGGCGTCGAGCAGGTCCTGGAGCAGCGTCTCCGGCCCGCCCTGCCCCATGAGCTGGTCCCTGATCTGGCTCAGCGGATCGCCGTTGAGCTGCTCCACCACGGCGCCCTGGGGATTGACCACCAGAGCCGCCTTGTCGGGCACCTTCGAGCCGAGGCCCTGGAGCAGGATGACGATCAGGGCGATGACAATGACGACGAACAGCGCGTTCACGACGAATCGCCGCAGCCGATCGATGCCGCGGCCGAGGGAACCCAGCCAGGCCAGCCGGCGGCGCCGGGGGGCCGCCGGTTCGCGTCGCGGCTCGGGCGCGGGCGCTTCGTTCAAGGGGGTGTACGCGTCAGACATGTTGAGAACCTCCTGCACATCACCCGCCGCCCGCTGGGAACGCCGGGTCGTGTTGATTGGAATTTAGGGCACTATACTCCGCCGCATGTCGTCGCGCAAGGCAGAGGTATCTCTTCCCGGTACGCAGGATCCGGTCGTATTGTTCCATCCGCCGGCTCGCGGCCGCGTTGCATCCGTCCGTTCCATCCCGTACAATGCCGGAGAATGATGCCGAAACGGGAGGTGGCGCATGCGACGGGACAAGCTGCTGCTGGCCGGACAGTGGGCGGACGGCGACGCCGGGACGCTCGCCGTGCGTTCGCCCTTCGACGGCCGCCTGGTGGCGCGGGTGGCCCGCGCCGGCGCCGCCCAGCTCCGCCGGGCGGCCGACGCGGCGGCGGCGGCCGCGTCGGAGATGGACGCCCTGACGCCGGAGCGCCGCGCCGCCATCCTGGAGGGCGCCCGCGAGTGGCTGCGCGCGCACCGCGAGCCGGCGGCCCGGGCGCTGGTGGCCCAGGCGGGCAAGCCGCTGGCGCTGGCCCGCGCCGAAGTGGACCGGGCCGGCGACACCTTCCTGGCCGCCGCCCAGGTGGCCCGCCATCCCGAGACGGCCGCCCGCGACCTCGGCGGCTTCGCCAGCGGCGCCGGCCGGCTGGCCCTGATCCGGCGCGTGCCGGCCGGCCCCGTGCTGGCCGTCACCCCGTTCAACTTCCCGCTGAACCTGGTGGCGCACAAGCTGGCGCCGGCGGTCGCGGCCGGTTGCCCCGTGGTGCTGAAACCGGCCAGCCAGACGCCTACTCCGGCACTGCTGGCCGGTGCGGCGCTGCTGGCGGCGGGGTTGCCGCCGGGCGCTCTCTCCGTGCTGCCCGCCGCCGCGGCCGACATGGACCCGCTGGTGGAGGACCCGCGCTTCGCCCTCCTCACCTTCACCGGCTCGGCGGCGGTGGGGTGGGCGATGAAGCGCCGCGCGGCGGCGCGGCGTGTGGCGCTGGAGCTGGGCGGGAATGCTGCCGCGGTGGTTGAGCCCGACGCCGGGGACCTGGCGGCCGTGGCCGCGCGACTGGCTGCGGGCGCGTTCGCCTTCGCCGGCCAGTCGTGCATCAGCGTCCAGCGCGTCTTCGTCCAGGCCCGGATCTACCCGCAGTTCAAGCGGCTTTTAATCGAGGTGGCCCGGGCCTTGCCGGCGGGAGATCCCGCCGACGTCACCACCGTCTGCGGGCCCGTGATCGACGCCGCCAACGCCGACCGGATCATGGCCTGGATCGCCTCGGCACGCGCTGTCGGCGCCCGGCTGCTCTGCGGCGGCACCCGGCAGGGCGCGGTGATCGCGCCGACGCTCCTCGAGAACGTCCCGCCTTCAGAACCCCTGGCGGCCGACGAGGTGTTCGGACCCGTGGCGGCGCTCTGGCCATACGACGATTTCGAGGAGGCGCTGGCGGCGGTGAACGCCTCGCGCTACGGCCTGCAGGCGGGCATCTTCACCCGGGACCTCGCCCGGATCCGCCGCGCGTGGGACGCGCTCGAAGTGGGCGCGGTGATCCAGGGCGACATGCCCACCTGGCGCTCCGATCCCATGCCGTACGGCGGCATCAAGGATTCCGGCCTCGGCCGCGAGGGCCCGGCGTGGGCGTACCTGGAGATGACCGAGGAGCGGATGCTGGTCCTCCGGGACGAGGGGCGGGGGTAAATTACGAGAGTTGAGGGTTGAGGGTTGAGGGTCGAGGGTTCGTGCTCGTAATCGTAATTCGTAATCGTAATCGTGATCGTAATCCCAACCCGGCGGAGCCGGAACCAAACGATGGCGATTGTGAATTTCCACT
>CALAMB010000164.1 GCA_937925645.1 uncultured Acidobacteriota bacterium | reverse complement strand
CCGATTCATCGACTCACCGATTCACCGATTCACTAACCCTGCGAACCATCAACCATCACCTGTTGGCGAACCGGGATCTTCCCCATGCCGCTTGTGATACTATTGAATCAAACGAACGGCCCGTGGCGACGGCCATCCTGCAGGAGGGATGCCATGGCAACCGATTTTCAAGGAAAAGTGATCCGAGCGCTGAACGATGTGGACCAGCAGAACATGGACCTGCTGGACCAGGTGATCGATGCGGCGAACGAGGTCGCCTCCGGCGATACGGCCAACGTGACCATCGACGAACCCCAGCCGGAGGGGCCCGGCGATGTGTCCCCCGGTGAGATGCAGCGCTGGGACACCATCGTGGGCGGCGGCGATGTGCCTCCCGGTGAAACGCAGCGCTGGGACACCATCGTGGACGGCGGCGAAGTGCCCCCCGGTGAAATGCAGCGCCGGGACACCATCGTGGGCGGCGGCCAGGGCGCCTCGACGGCCGGCACCGGTGGCGTGGCCCTGCTCGAGTTCGCCAAGGACGCCATCCAGACAGCGGCCTCGAACATCTCGGGCGCCGGCACAGAAGAGATCCAGGCGCGGAAAATCGCCGAGCGCAAGATGGAATCGGCCGACGAAGCGGCCGACGACGACGACGACGAGAAGAAGTGAGGAGTTGGGAGATAGGAGATAGGAGATAGGAGATAGGAGTGAACCGTTCGCGTGCTCGTGATTCGTAATCGTGATCGTAATCGAGGCTCGAGACTCGAGGCTGGAGGCTCGTTCCCGCCATGCGGACTTCGGACATCGGAAATCGGACATCGGTCAGCCGGCCTTCACCACGGAGTACGCAGAGGACACAGAGTTTTTTTAATGTTCTGAACCCTAATCGAAAACCGTCTCCCGTCTCCCGTCTTACGTCTCCCGTCTTACGTCTCCCGTCTCCCGATTCCCCGATGCTCCCTCTTCAATGACAAATGACAAATGAAATATGACCAATGACAAATGGATCGAAGATGGTGCCAGGCTCTGTCACAAATCGGACATCGGACAGCAGGATCCGGGTCTCGCGGTTCGGGGTTCGGCTCTCGTCTCCCGTCTCCCGATTCCCCGATTCACCCTCCTCGCACTCCAAATAGCCAACATAATATCAGCAATCATCAACAACCAATACACTCGCCGCTTCTTCCCTCGCCCTTCCATTGACAATAAATGCCTTCTTGGCGTCTTCGCGTCTTGGCGCGCCATCTCTTCCTCCGCGCCTCGGAGGATTCACCGCAGAGGCGCAGAGGACGCGGAGAAGACTCTGATTGTGTTCGAACAACAATTGGATCTGCGCTGTGTCCTCAGTGTCCTCTGTGGTGAGTCTTTAGGGCGGATGCTTCCGTCCGAGATTTCCCTTGACATCGCCTCCCCCCGCCGGTAAAATCTCGCTCCCGTTGAATGGGTTACCTGGATTGCCGTTCGACGCAGATCCTTTCGGGCTCTTTGAGGCGCGCGACCCGCGCGCGAAACCACGGCGGACCCGCTGCCGGTCCGCCGGCCCAAATCCAGGGAATCGGGACTGACGGCTTTTCCTGAATCGTACCGTTTGTTCTCGAATCTTCCGTTCGGGTGGCTCAGGTCTCCCGCCTGACGTAGTTCGGGCGTCCCGCCTGAGGTAGTTCAGGCGTCTCGCCTGACGTGGCTCAGGCATCTTGCCTGAGACGAACCGAACCGGCGACCGGGTAGTTCAGGCGTCCCGCCTGAGAACCGCCGTCGCGGCGCGTGACCCGCGTCCTGAATAAGGAACAGTTACTTGCGGAGTATAAAATGAAAACCTACGTCCCCAAGAAAGACGACATCCAGCGCCAGTGGTACGTCGTGGACGCCAAGGGGCAGGTCCTGGGCCGGCTGGCCACCCAGGTCGCCCACGTCCTGACCGGCAAGCACAAGCCGGGCTACGTCCCCTTCCTGGACACCGGCGATTTCGTCATCATCGTCAACGCCGGCGACGTGACCATCACCGGCCGGAAGCAGGAGCAGAAAATGTACCGCCGCCACACCGGCTACCCCGGCGGGCTGAAGGAGACCCAGATGAAGAAGGTCTTCAGCCAGCGCCCCGAAGCGGTGATCAAGGAGGCGGTGTGGGGCATGATGCCCAAGACGAAGCTGGGCCGCGCCATGATCAAGAAGCTCAAGGTGTACAAGGGCGCCAACCACCGGCACCAGGCCCAGCAGCCCGTCGAGCTGAAAATTCAACAGTAAGGAGAGAGGACCTTGAGCAGCGTGCAATACTACGGAACCGGCCGGCGGAAGACCTCGGTGGCCCGCGTGTTCCTGCGCCCCGGCTCCGGCAAGATCTTCGTCAACCGCCACAACTACGAAGAATACTTCAAGACCAGCTCGCAGCGGACGCTCATCCGGCAGCCGCTCCTGCTGACCGAGAACATGGACAAGTTCGACATCCAGGCCACCGTCGTCGGCGGCGGCCTGATGGGCCAGGCGGTGGCCGTCCGCCACGGCATCGCCCGCGCGCTGGTGGAGTTCAACCTGGAACTCCGCCTGCGCCTGAAGCAGGCCAAGTACCTGACGCGCGACCCGCGCAAGAAGGAACGGAAGAAGTACGGGCAGCCCGGCGCCCGCCGCCGCTACCAGTTCTCGAAGCGCTAGCGTGGCTCAGGCATCTTGCCTGTAGCTCAGGCCTCCGGCCTGCTGTAGCTCAGGCATCTTGCCTGATGTGGCTCAGGCCTCCGGCCTGATGTGGTTCAGGCGTCCCGCCTGATGTGACTCAGGCGTCCCGCCTGACGAGGACATGAAACGGCGAGCCGAAGATCCGGTGAGCCGGCAGTGGAACGAATCAGGCGCCGCGCCTGAGTTTGGATACGCAAATCACCCGGGCGTCGGGCCCGGGAATAGATCAGGAGGCACCGTTGGTCGCTGTAACCATGAAAGCACTGCTCGAAGCGGGCGTCCACTTCGGGCACCAGACCCGCCGCTGGAATCCCAAGATGAAGCCTTACATCTTCGGGGACCGCAACGGCATCCACATCATCGACCTGCAGAGAACCCTGCAACTGTTCAAGGAGGCGACGGACTTCGTCGCCGAGAGCGCCCGCCAGGGGAAGCGGATCCTGTTCGTGGGCACCAAGCGGCAGGCCCAGGACGCGGTCAAGGAAGAGGCCGAGCGCTGCGGCATGTACTACATCAACAACCGCTGGCTGGGCGGCCTGCTCACCAACTGGGCCACCGTCAGCCGGTCGCTGGAAAAGTACAAGGCCCTCGAGGAGAAGAAGGAAGCCAACTACGCCGACGAGATCTCCAAGAAGGCCGTCGCCCGCCTGGAGCGGATCCGCAAGAAGCTCGAAAAGAACCTGTCCGGCATCCGTCATCTCGACAACATCCCGGAGCTGGTGATCATCGTCGACCCGAGCAAGGAGCAGATCGCGGTGCTGGAGTCCAAGAAGAAGGGCGTGCCCATCGTCGCCCTGGTGGACACCAACTGCAACCCCGAGCCCATCGACTACGTGATCCCGGGCAACGACGACGCGCTGCGCTCGGTGCGGCTCATCGTCTCGAAGCTCTCCGACGCGGTGATCGAAGGCGTGACCATGCGGAAGTCCGAGCTGGAACAGGCGGCCAAGGAAGAGGCCACCGGCGAGAAGCCCGAGACGCCCGAGGGCGTGCTCGAGGAGATCCCCGCCGCGGCCGCGCCCGCCCAACGGCCCGCCGGTGACCGGCGTCCCGTCGGCGACCGCCGCCCCGACACCCGCCGTCCCTCCGACCGGACGCCGCGCGCCCCCCGGCCGCCGCGCAAGCACGTGCCGCGCGAGATCATCGGCGAGATGCCGCCGCCGGCCGTTCCGGGCGATGCGGCGCCCGTGGCCCCGCCGGCCCCGCCGGCCGAGCCCGCCGCGACGGCCCCGCCGGCTCCGCCGGCCGAGCCGGCCGAGCCCCCCGCCGAGTAGACCGGCGCGCGAAAACGCCGGTTTCGGCACGCCAAGACGCCAAGACGCAAAGCGGATTTATTGTTTTTGTCTCGGGCCGGTGCGTCTTGGCGTTAGAAGCGGATCCGGACGAGTCGAAACGGGAATTGGCCCACGAAGGCGCCAAGGCGCAAAGCGGATTTTGGGTTTTTATCTCAAGCCGGTGCGTCTTGGCGTTAGAAGCGGATCCGGACGAGTCGAAACGGGAATTGGCCCACGAAGGCGCCAAGGCGCAAAGCGGATCTTGGGTTTTTGTCTCAAAGCGTTGCGCCTGGGCGTAGAAGGGTGAATCCGGACGAACCGAAGCGATATCGTCCGTCCGAACCGAACGGGATTCAAAACAAAAAAAGTGTTCTTTGCGCCTTCGCGTCGTTGTGAGCGTATTTAAGGCGCCCGGTTACGAGAGTTCTTTGATATCGATTTGAATAATTTTCGGGCCGGGATGAAAAAACCGGTGGAAAACGTCGGACACCCGCCGGGCCGATCCGTTGGATAGGGTATATCCCATCGAACGGAGGCGAAACATGACCGAAGCCCGGGTGATGACCACAAACGATGTGGCCCGCGAGGTGGTGGACGCCGCCCTGCAGGTGCACCGCGCCCTGGGGCCGGGCCTGTTGGAACGCGTCTACGAGGCGGTCCTGGCCTACGAGCTGGGCCGCCGCGGCTTGGACGTCCGGCGCCAGATGCCCGTGCCCGTGGTGTACGACGGCCGCACCTTCGACGTGGGCCACCGCCTGGACCTGGTGGTGGCTGACCGCGTGGTGGTGGAGATCAAGTCGGTGGAGACGCTCCTCCCCGTCCACTTCAAGCAGGTGCTCACCTACCTGAAGCTCACGGGGCTGCACCTGGGGCTGCTGATCAATTTCAACGAGGCGCTGCTCCGCGACGGCCTCCACCGTCTGGTCATGGGACTGCCCGAGTAAATCGGCTCACGAAGACGCCGGTTCAGGCTCACCAAGGCGCAAAGACGCAAAGCAGATTTATTGTTTTTGTCTTAGCCTGTTGAGTCTTGGCGTTGAAAGTGGATCCGGAAGAGCCGAACCGGGAAGTGGCTCACGAAGCCGCCAAGACGCCAAGCGGATTTTGGGTTTTTGTCTCGGGCCGTCGCGTCTCGGCGTTGGAGAACAAACCCGGTTGATCCGGAACGTCCTCGTCCGCCCGACCCGAACGGAACTCAAAAAACAAAAAGTATTCTTTGCGTCTTGGCGTCTTGGCGATGGATTCACACGCTCTTTAAATGAATCGGGCATGTTGTTTCGGTTTGAGGCGCAAAGACGCAACGACGGGCAGAGAATGGATCGACCGCCCGAATGTCCCGGCGCTGAAACACAAAAAATGTCTGCTTGGCGCCTTTGCGCCTTGGCGAGAAACAGAATTCTGAGTTTAGGAGATACGATATGGAAATCACTGCAGCGATGGTGAAGGAGCTTCGCGAGAAAACCGCCGCCGGCATGATGGACTGCAAGAAGGCCCTCGTGGAATGCGGCGGCGATATGGACAAGGCCGTCGACTACCTCCGCACCAAGGGCCTGGCCGCCGCGGCCAAGAAGGCCCACCGGAGCACCAACGAGGGTGTCGTCGCCGCCTGGACCGATGACGGGCAGACCCTGGGCACGCTCGTGGAGATCAACTGCGAGACCGACTTCGTCGCCCGCAACGAGAAGTTCCGCGAGCTGGCCGCCAATCTGGCCTACCACGTGGGCCAGGCCGCGCCCGCCTACGTCCGCTGCGAGGACGCCCCCGCCGGCGCCCACGACGCCACGCTCTGCCTCATGGACCAGCCCTACGTCCACGACAAGGCCATGGCCGTCAAGGACTACGTCGCCGCCTCCATCGCCGTGATCGGCGAGAACATCGTGGTGCGTCGCTTCGTCCGCCACCAGGCCCCGGCCGGCGGGTTCTTCGCCACCTACATCCACTCGAACCACAAGCTGGGCGTGCTGGTGGAAATCGCCGGCGCCGCCGGTGACGCCGCCCGCGAGGCCGGCCGCAACGTGGCCATGCAGGTGGCCGCGGCCAACCCGCGCTGGGTCCGCCGCGAGGACGTCCCCGCCGACGTGCTGGAGCACGAGCGGGTCATCTTCCGCGAGCAGATGAAGGAGAGCGGCAAGCCCGCCCAGGTGATCGAGAAGATCGTCGAGGGGAAGCTGGACAAGTTCTTCAAGGAAAACTGCCTCGTGGAGCAGGTCTACATCCGCGACGACAAGCTCACGGTGAAGGCGTACCTCGAGTCGCTGGCTCCTGCCGCCGGCGCCCTCGACGTCCGCCGCTTCTCCAGACTGCAGGTTGGGGAAGAATAAGCCAATAACCGGATCTCGAACCCATCCGCCGGTCCGTCCCCACGGGCCGGCGTTTTTTTTTCACCACAGAGAGACACAGAGGACACAGAGGAATTCATCTGTCATTGGGCATCGGTCATTTTTCATTTAATGGTTTTGGGACCCGGGACCTGGACTTTGGGACCTGGATGCTGAGAGTTGGGACTTGGGGCCTGAGAGTTTGGACTCGGGAGTTGGGATCCGGATGCTGAGACTTGATGCCGAAATCCCAGCACCCAGTCCCCAGTTCCCAGCACCCAGCACCCAGTCCCCAGCACCCAGTCCCCAGCACCCAGGTCCCAGTTCCCACTTCCCATCATCAAAAACAGCCTCTTCTCCAAATAGCCAATAAAATATAAGCAATCACCAATAACCAATAGTTGGAAATGCCCGATGTCAAATGCCCGATGAAAAATGTCTAATGAATTCCTCTGTGCCCTCCGTGCCCTCTGTGGTGAAATCTCCCCATCCCAACCCTCGGATTCCTTGACTTTCCAACGCTTTCCACTAGAATGATCTGTTCGATTTGTGCCTCCGCGCGCCGCCGCCTGGAGTACAATTAGAACGACCGTGTATGCGGACGACGGCACAACCCACCAACCCCCTTTTCTTGAGCCGCCGTGCTCTTGACGGCGGAGCTGCATCCTCACCACAAAGGCACAAAGAACACAAAGGCTGTTTATGTTCTGAACCCGAATCGTGAACCGTCTCCCCGCCCATTCACCCATTCACCAACCCCGCTAGTCCGAAATGCCCAATGAAAAATGACCAATGCCATATGAAAAATGATCAGTTAATTCCTCTGTGTCCTCTGTGCCTTTGTGGTGAATCCGCCTGCATTCTTTTCTATCAACTATCAACCATCAACCATCAACCTGCCCCCGAGGTAACTAAATGCCCTCCACTTTCCAAGACCTGAAAACCAAAATTGACGCCAAGACCGCAACGGTCGGCATCATCGGCCTCGGCT
>CALAMB010000163.1 GCA_937925645.1 uncultured Acidobacteriota bacterium | reverse complement strand
CAATCCCACGTACAACAATCCGTTCGGCATCCAGTACACGCTGCACAAGTACGGTTCTGACGGGAGCCACCTGGGTTCGGAGACCGGCACCGTTGAGTACGGTTCCGGCTGGATCACCATCCCACCCGAAACCCTGAACTACGAAGGCTCGGCCCAGATCATCTCGGATGACAACCTGGTGGTCAAGGTGGCGTACCAGTTCGGCGACACGCCCAGCGTCTGCGAGTTCTACCTCCGGGGCGGCGCGCAGAGCCAGTGGATCCTGCCCAACTCGGTGCGGCCGTGGATGGACTGGACCGGATTGGCGGTACTCAACACGGAGGACGCTCCCGTTGACATCACCGTGGCGGCGCACAAGGACGGGGTGGTGGTGGCCACGCTGGCGACGCCGGTGACGCTGGCGCCGCAGGCGAAGTTCGTGAGCCTGTCGGACCAGATCTGGGCGGGAATCGGCTACACCGACGCCGACACGTTCGTGGTCATCGCCAGCGCGCCCATCCAGGCGCCGCTGAGCATCACGGGGAACCACGCCCAGGACCGGCACCTGTTCTTCGCCGCCCAGCCGGCCGTGCCCATCCAGGATCCGCTGGCCATCACGCCGGACGGGACGGACGTGTGGGCCAGCCACATCACGGCGGCGGCGGGGTGGCGCACGGGGATCAGCATCTACAACCCGAGCAACGCCAACGGGCACATCGACCTGTTCCGGTACGACGAGGCGGGGGCGGACCTGGGAACGCAGTGGGACACGGTGGCGCCGTACTCGTGGCGGCGGCTGGACAGCACGTGGCTGCAGTACGAGGGCTCGGCGCACATCACGTCGAGCCGGTACCTGCTGGTGAAGCTGGAGTTCCAGTCCGGCGACACGCCCAGCGCCTGCGAGTTCTACCTCACCGGCGGACAGTACCATCGGTGGGTTCTGCCCAACGCCGTCCGTCCGTGGATGGACTGGACGGGCCTGGCCGCCGTGAACACGGATTCGACGTTGCAGGAGCTGGTGTTCGTGTCGTACCTCGATCACCTTGCCGTCGGTTTCATGAGCACCGAGCTGGATCCGCGGGCCAAGCTGGTCCGCCTGACGAACGGCATCTGGCCGGACGTCGGCTACCCGGACCTGGACACCGCCAGCATCTCCAGCACCTCGATCTGGGATGGCCGGATGATCGCCGCCCCGATCAGCATCACCGGCAACACCGCGCAGGACCGGCACCTGTTCTTTGCCGCTCAACCCATGCCGCCCAATGAATCAGGGGAGACGGTCTGGAACGACGACATCGTGGGCCTGCTGAATTACGGTCGCCACGATGTCTTCACCCAGGGGGCGCCGGCGGGCGAACCGTGCCGGGGTGCGGACGAAACCCAGTTCACCCACGCGCTCGGACGGAATTTCGCCGCCATGGTGAATGAGGTGACCCGGGGGATGTGGGCGGCGCTTCGGGCCGTCCAGCCCGATCTGCCGGCGGACCCCAGCGACCTGTGGGGCGGCGACGCCGACGACCAGCCCGTCCAGCGCGTCACGTGGCGCGAGGCGGTGCTGTTCGCCAACCTGCTGTCGGCGCACCGGAACCTGCGGCCCTGCTACTACACGGACGCGGCCTTCACCGTCCCGGTGACGGCGGCCAACCACACCGCCGGGCCTTTCTTCTGCGATTTCGGCGCCCCCGGCTTCCGGCTGCCCACCGAAGGGGAGTGGGAGTACGTGTGCCGGGGCGGCTGGGACACCAATCCGTTCCCGAACGCTCCGTATTTTCTCGAGGACAACTATTCGGAGGCGAACTGCGGCGCGGCGTCCACCGCCGGCATGTATCCGACCCTGGAAACGCTGGCCTGGTTCGCGGCCAATTCCGGGGGCCGGACATCCCCGGTGGGACTGACCATCGTCAACCCATGGGGCCAGACCGACATGCTGGGCAACGTCTGGGAGTGGTGTTGGGACTGGTACGCCGACTACCCCGCCGGAACCGTGACCGATTATACGGGTCCGGGTTCGGGGGCGCAGCGGGTGGTCCGCGGCGGGGCGTGGGACCGCGACGCCCGGGACTGCCGCGCCGCCAACCGGGAATCCTACAACCCGGACGCGCGCCTCAATTCGGTGGGCTTCCGCCTCGTGCGGACGTACCCGTAACGGTCGGATCGCCGGCCGCCTTCGGCGTCCCGGCCGTACGCCGCATTCGACGATCCTGCCGTACGCCGC
>CALAMB010000162.1 GCA_937925645.1 uncultured Acidobacteriota bacterium | reverse complement strand
GCCGCCCGGGCCAATCCGGTGGACAGTCTGAGGTACGAATAGAGGAGAGCGCATGATCCGGATGCTGTTGAAACAAATGCTGCGGGGCATTTTTCGAGACAAGTTCCACTCGTTCATCAATGTGTTCGGCCTGGGGCTGGGCATCGCCTGCTGCATCATCGGCCTGCTGTTCATTCAGGACGAATGGTCCGCCGATCGGCGCCACGCCAACGTTGCGCGGCTCCACCGGTACGGGGTGCAGATGACCATCGGCGGCGTCACCAGCGTCCAGACGACCTGCAACGCGGCCGCCGGGCCGCTGCTCAAGGAGTTCATCCCCGGGATCGAATCGTACATCCGCGTCGGCCCCGCGGGTGAGATCCTGGTCAAGCACAAGACCGACGTGTTCCAGGAGGAAAATTTCCTCTGGGCCGATCCCGGTCTGCTCACCGCATTCAGCCATCCGCTTGTCCACGGGAATCCCGCGGACGGTTTGAACCGGGACAACACCACGGTGCTGACCCGATCCCTGGCCCGAAAAATTTTCGGTGAAAGCAATCCCGTGGGCCAGATGCTGGACATCGAAAACCATGGACCGTTCGAAATCACCGGCGTGATCGCCGACCCGCCGCTCAGCGACCACCTGCAGTTCTCCGCCCTGCTGTCCTTTCCCACCCTGTTCCAGGGGCTTGACCAGGCGGAGCTGTTCCAGCCGTCGAAATTGTCCGGGGGCATGGGCTACGGATTGTATTTCCTGTTCGCGCCGGGATTCACCGCCGAGGATTTTGCCGCCCAGGAGCGCCGGTTTTACGCCAAATATCAGGCGGCCGTGGACGGCATCCAGTATCTCGGCCTGGTCGAACCCCTGGCGGACATCCGCCTGCGGTCGAACCTGGATTCCGGCCAGGCCGCGGTCAACGCCCGCTTCCTGTTCTGGTTCGGCGGCATCGTCCTGTTCATCCTCTTTCTGGCCTGCGTCAACTACGTCAACCTGACCACTGCCCGGGCCAGCAAGCGGGCCAGGGAGATCGGGATCAAGAAGGTCGTCGGTTCCAGCCACGGAGCGCTGGTGGCCCACCTGCTCGCTGAGTCGCTCGTGTTCGTGCTGGTGGCGCTGGCGGCCGGAGTCATCCTGGCCCAGGTCATCCTGGCGCTGACGCCGCTCAACGAGGTGATCGGCAAGAACCTCCAGGTCAGCCTGCTTTCGAATTCCGCCCTGCTGCCGGCGCTCGCGGCCATCTGGGCGATCGTCGGCGTGCTGGCCGGCCTGTATCCCGCGTTCTACCTGGCGCGCCTGTCGCCGGTGCGGACCTTCCGGGGAAAGGCGGGCGCCCCCGCATCGGGGCGGTTCATCCGCCAGGCGCTGCTCGTGGCGCAATTCGTCATCACCATCGCCGCCGTCGCCCTGACCCTGCTGATGGTCCGCCAGCTGGACTACATCCGGGACATGGATCTCGGCTTCCGCAAGGACAACGTGGTGCTCCTCAAGGTCACCGAAGCCGGGTTGCTGAAGCGCGTCGATACGTTCAAGGAGGAGGTCAGCCGCTGTCCCGGCGTGGTTGCGGCCGCCTGTTCCAATGCTGTGCCGGGTCTCGGATACACCGGTTTCGCCTTCAACTGGGAAACCGCTTCCGGAGAGATGAAGCCGCGCGCCTTCCCCTCGCTGCAGGCCGATCAAGATTATTTCCGCACCATGGACATCCGCCTCGTGAAGGGCCGGAACTTTTCCCGGCCGGCGACTTCGGCGGACTTTCAGAACCGATCGTTCGAGGTCATCGTCAACGAGTGCCTGGTCAGGAAAATGGGCTGGCAGGACCCCATCGGCAAGCGCTTCCAGTTCGGGACGGTGATCGGGGTGGTGCGCGATTATCACTTTGTCCCATTGCATTACGACATGCGGCCCGTGTTCATCACGCCGCCGGTGGAGCCCGCCCCGTATGTCAGCGTGCGCATCCGCGGCGACCGGATCCGCGAGACGCTGCAGCAGTTGCAGGCCCGCTGGGGGGCCTTCGCGCCGGGGCATCCGTTTGCCTACACGTTCCTCGACCAGCGGCTGGCCCGGATATACGCCGACGACGAGAAACAGCAGAAGCTGGCGACCCTCTTTGCGGGGATCTGCCTGCTGATCTCCTGCCTGGGCCTCTTCGCCCTGGCTTCGTTCAACATCGGGCAGCGCACCAAGGAGATCGGGATTCGCCGGGCGCTGGGAGCGTCGCTCGCCGGCGTGGTGATGCTGCTGGGGCGGCGCTTTGTGATGTGGGTGCTGCTGGCCAACGCGCTGGCCTGGCCTCTGACCTACCTGGCCATGCGCCAGTGGCTGGAGAGCTTTGCCTACCGGACGCCCATCGGGATCGGTGTCTTTTTGCTGGCGGGCGCGTCGGTGCTCTTCGTCGCCCTGATGACGGTGGGCGTCCAGTCCGTCCGGGCCGCTCGTGCCAATCCGGTGGAGAGCCTGCGGTACGAATGATTCGAGGGGCATGATGCTGAGAAACTACCTGAAAGTCGCCTGGCGCAATCTCCTCCGTCACAAGGGCTATTCGTTCATCAACATCTTCGGGCTGGCGGCGGGTCTGGGCAGTTGCCTGATGATGCTCCTCTGGGTGCGGGATGAGCTGAGCTACGACCGGTTCCATTCCAACGCCGCGGCCATCTACCGCGTGGTGGCGGAGATCGCCGAACCGGCCGGGGGGAACGAGTCCATCGCCGTCCTGCCGCCCAACCTGGGACCGGCCCTGAAGGCGGAGTTCCCCGAGATCCGGCAGACCGCGCGTCATCTGTATGTGGGTCAACAGATCGTGGCGTACGGAGAGAAGCGGTTTTACGAAGACCACGTCTCGCTGGTCGATCCCGAATTTCTCCAGATGTTCTCCTTTCCCCTGCGTCAGGGAGTGTTGAGAAGCGCGCTGTCCGACCCCCAGTCCATCGTGCTGACCGAATCGGCGGCGGCGAAATATTTCGGGCCGGACGATCCGGTGGGGAAAATCCTGCGCCTGAACAACCGCCGCGACTGCATCGTCACCGGCATCCTGGCCGACATCCCCGCGCAGTCGCATCTGACCTTTGACATCCTGCTCCCCTTCCTGGCCGCGGAGGAGTTCGGATTCCCCACCCAAACCTGGGAACGTTTTTCCTATGAGACGTATGTGACGGTAGAATCCACTTCCGATGTCCGGCATTTGAACCGGAAGATCGCCGCCCGGCTGCACCAGCCCCTGGACGATACCGGCACCACCCTGGTGTTGCAACCCCTAACGGACATTCACTTGTATTCCGCGCATATCGGCGAAGGGGAAGTGCGCGGCGATATCCGGATCGTGGCCCTGTTCTCGCTGTTGGCGGTGTTCGTTCTGTCCATGGCCGTCATCAATTACCTGAACCTGGCCACGGCCCAGGGCAGCACCCGGGGCAAGGAGATCGGCCTGCGCAAGGTGACCGGCGCCCGGCGCGGCGAGATCGCCGGCCAGTTCCTGGGGGAATCCTATCTGCAGACCGCGCTGGCCATGATTGGCGCCATGACCCTGGTGGTCATCGGCCTGCCCTTCTTCAACTCCTTGTCGGGTAAAAGCATCTCGTTCAATTCACTTCTCGCCCCGTCCAACGGATTGTTTTTGCTCGGATTCTTCCTGGTCACCGGATTGCTGGCCGGACTGTATCCGGCCTGGCATCTCTCCCGGCTGAAACCGGCGGCGGTCCTCAAGGGCGGTTTCGCTTTGTCGACGGGTGGGCCCCGCCTGCGCAAGCTTCTGGTGGTGTTCCAGTTCGGCTTGACCATGATCCTGATCATCGGCAGCGTGAGCATCGGTCGCCAGCTGGATTTCCTGCGGACGCAGCGGCTGGGTTTCAACCAGGAGCAGGTTCTCATGGTGCCCCTGCGCGGGGACCTGGTCGACCGGCTGGCCCCGCTGAAAGTGGAGCTGCGCCGGAACTCCTCTGTCCTCAGCGCGGCGGCGGCCAGCGACCCGGTGATGATGTTTTCCAGCGTGATCAGCATCGAGGAGTGGGAGGGGAAAAAGCCCAACGAACAGTTGAACTGCGCGATTGCTTCGTGTGACGGGGATTTCCTCGAGACCCACGGCATCCAACTGGCCCGGGGGCGTTTTTTTTCCAATGCCCCGGCCTGCAGCCAGTCCGATAAAATCGTGGTCAACGAAACCGCGGTCCGGGCCCTGGGATTCGACCAGCCCATCGGCAAACACCTGGACAACCGGGAGATCATCGGCGTGGTCAAGGATTTCCATGCCCGTTCGCTGCACGCGCCCATCGGCCCCGTGGCCCTGATCTGCAATCCCGCCCGGTTCGAATACCTGTTCATCAAGCTCAAATCGGCCGATGCGGCGGTCCTGGAGTCGCTGACCCGGGCGTGGAATCGCATCGCTCCGGATTACCCGTTCGAATTCGCCTTCCTCGATCAGCGGATCGACAATTTGTACCGAGCCGATCAGCGGCTGGGCAGCGTGGTCAACGTCTTCACCCTGCTGGCCTTGCTGATCGCAAACCTGGGGCTGTTGGGACTGGCCTCCCAACTGATCACCCGGCGCCGGAAGGAAATTGGAGTGCGCAAAGCGCTGGGGGCCCGGATGACCCAAATCCTGCTGATGCTTTCCCGGGAATTGATCCTCGGGGTGGCGTGGGCTGCCCTGATCGCCTGCCCGGTCGCGTTCTTTGCCTTGAATCACTGGCTGCACGGTTTTGCCTACCGCATCTCGATCGGGATCGGCGTGTTCGCATTATCCATCACCCTGACGTTTGGGATCGCCTGGCTCACGATCAGCTATTTGGCCATCCGCGCCGCCCGGGCCAACCCGGTGGACAGTCTGCGGTACGAGTGAATCGAACGGTCAACAACGATGAAGCGGAGTGAACCATGAGATGGATGTCCTGCAAGGAGACCCGAAGACCGAGCGTCACCGCGAACAGAGACGCACAGCGGCCGGCGCAGGCCGGGGAACGCCTGCGCGGCAGGTTCGCCGTGAGCCCGGGCATGCTGTCGAACTACCTGCGGGTCGCCGTCCGCGGCCTGATGAAGAACAAGGTCTATTCCCTGCTCAACGTGATTGGCCTGACCACCGGCCTGGCCACGTTCATCCTCATCGCCCTGTACGTCCAGTTCGAGCTGAGCTTCGATCGGTACCACGACCAGGCCGACCGAATCTACCGGGTGGTCCGGGAGGAGTACTGCTTCAGTCCGCCGGCCCTGGGGCCCCGCGTTCAGGACCGGTTCCCCGCCGTCCAGGCCGCCGCCCGCGTGGTCAAGGATGGCGACGTGCTGGTCTCCCGCGGCGACACCCACATCATCGAGCCGGAACTTCACTGGGTCGATCCGGCGCTGTTCGACATCTTCACGATCCCCTTTCGCCGCGGCGATCCGCGCCGGGCGTTGCGGGCACCGGATGCGCTGGTCCTTTCCGAGAAGCTGGCCCGCAAGTATTTCGGCGATGGCAACCCCCTGGGCCAGACCCTGACCCTCTTCGACCGGCAGCGATTCGTGGTGACGGGGGTGTTCGCGGAGATACCGGTCAATTCCCACCTGCGCATGGAGATGATGGCGCCGCTGGACACCTGGTTCCGGCTGACGGGCAACGACGGCAACACCTGGCGCTCCAACTTCGTCTACACCTACCTGCTCCTCCGGCCGGGAGCCGATCCGCGGACTGTGCAGGCCGGTTTCCTGGACATGGAAACCGAGCTCCTGCGCAGCATGGGCGTGACCGTGGGTCCCGACTACAAGCGGACCTTCGGCATCCAGCCCATCACCGAGATCCACCTCCACTCCCACCGCCAGCAGGAGGTGAGCGCCAACAACGACATGACGTATGTCATCCTGGTGTCGGCCGTGGCCGTCCTGGTGCTGCTTATCGCCTGCGTCAACTACATGAACCTGGCCACCGCCCGCTCGCTGACCCGCAGCCGGGAGGTGGGCCTGCGCAAAGCGGTGGGGGCCCGGCGGATCCAGCTCGTCACCCAGTTTCTGGGCGAATCCGTCACCGTCATGATGCTGGCCCTGGGCCTGTCCCTGCTGGTCGCCTGGCTGGTGCTCCCCTGGTTTAACACCCTGGTGGAGCGCGAGCTCCGCTTGAATCCCCTCGACAACCCGTCGCTCTTCGCGGGCATCCTGCTGGTGAGCCTGCTGACGGGATTGCTGGCCGGCATTTACCCGGCGCTCTTCCTGTCGGGCTTCCGGCCCGCCGCCGTCCTGAGCCGGACCTTCACCGGCGGGCCGCGGCCGGCGTCGCGGCTGCGGAACATCCTGGTGATGGCGCAGTTTGCCGTGACCATCGTCCTGATCATCAGCACCTTCGTGGTGCGGGACCAGCTGCTCTTCATGCGACAGGCCGACCTTGGTTTCAACCGGGAGCAGATCGTGATCCTCCCGGTCCGGGACCGGGCCATCAGGCAGAACATCGAGGCCATTCGCACCGAACTGCTGCGCCGGTCCGACATCACGGCCGTGGCGGCATCCGACAGCCTGCCCAACGACGTCACGACGTTTACCAGCCGCTCGTGGACCGGCAAGAGCGAGGGCGAACCGGTACCCATCTACTACAACACCGCCGACTACGGTTTCGTGGACCTGTTCGACATCGACATCGTGCAGGGCAGGAATTTCTCCCGGGACTTCCCGGCCGACGCGGCCGGGGCGTTTTTGGTCAACGAAACCGCCGTGCGGACCGCCGGCTGGAAAGATCCCCTGGGCCGGGAATTCACTCACTGGCGGGGGAATAAGGGCCGAATCGTCGGGGTGATGAAGGACTTCCACTTCCAGTCCCTGCACCAGCCCATCGCCCCCCTGTACATCTTCTTAAATCCGGACGCCGTCTCGTTTCTATCCGTCAAGATCCGGTCGACGAATATCCCCGCCACCCTGGCGGCGATCGAGGCCGGATTCAAGCGGTTCTCCCCCCGCTGGCCGTTCACGTACTCATTTTTCGACGAGATGTTCGCTCGGGCCTACGAGGACGAGCAGCGGCTGGAAACGGTGTTCGGCGTGCTCGCCGGCCTGGCCGTGGTCATCGCCTGCCTGGGCTTGTTCGGACTGGCCGTGTTCACAGCCGAGCAGCGGACCCGGGAGATCGGCATTCGCAAGGTGCTGGGCGCCACGCCGGGCGGTATCGTGCTGCTCCTGTCCCGCGAGTTGCTGGGCTGGGTGCTGCTGGCTAACGTCCTGGCCTGGCCGGTGGCCTGGTTTGTCACGAGCCGCTGGCTGGAGGCGTACGCCTACCGTGTGGAGTTGGACGTGCAGCCGTTTGCGGCGGCGGCCGTCCTGGCTGTCGTCATCGCCGGCCTGACGGTGAGTGCCCAGGCCGTCCGTTCGGCTCTGGCCAATCCGGTGGACAGCCTACGCTGGCAGTGACTCGCCGGTACTGGCGCCAGAACGGGAATTGATGTTTTTGTGTGAGGGGCAGGAAATGATGAACGGCAACTATCTGAAAACCGCCTGGCGGATGATCGCCCGGCACAAGTTCTACTCCGCGCTCAACGTCGCCGGGCTGGCCGTGGGCATGGCCACCGTGGGGCTGATCCTGCTCTGGGTGTGGGACGAGTGGCGCTACGACCGGTTCCACGCCCGGGCGGACCGAATCTGCCGGGTCACCGTCGAGGACCTGTCGGGCGGGGTGGTCGCCCACCAGGCGGGGTCGCCGGCGCCGCTCGGGGCTGCCCTGAAGGCGGAGCTGCCGGAGGTGGAGGACTTCGTCCGGGTGCAGGCCGGCTGGTCGGGCTGGCAGCTGCGGATCGGCGACCGTTACTTCATGGACGAGCGGCTGGCGGCGGCGGATCCTTCCTTCTTCACGATTTTCTCATTTCCCTTCATTCAGGGTGATCCCAAAACCGCCTTGCAGAACCGCCATTCCATCGTGATCACACAAAGCCTGGCTCGCAAGGCGTTCGGGCAGGAGAACCCGATGGGGCGGGTGATGAGCATTTCCGATACGGACATGACCGTCACCGGGGTGATTCGCGACATCCCCGCCCAGTCGCACCTCTGTTTCGACTATGCCTTCCCGGCGGTGAACATGGCCGCCTGGCGGGAGTCGCAGTTGGACGCCTGGGATTACACCCAGTTCGCCACCTACCTCCTGCTGCGTCCCGGCGCCCGCCTGAAGACGGTCCGGGAGAAGACGGCCCGGCTCATCCGCAGCCATCTGCCCAAGGCCCAGGGGCGGGTTCACCTGCAGCCCCTGACCGATGTCCATCTCGGTTCCACCGACATCAACACCTGGATGGTGAAGTATCCCGCCAAGGGGAACATCGCCCACGTGGTCGTCTTCCTGCTGACCGCCGCGGGGGTCCTGCTGCTGGCCTGCGTCAATTTCATGAACCTGTCCACCGCCCGGCACGCCGTGCGAGCCAAGGAAGTGGCGGTGCGCAAGGTGGTGGGCGCCGGCCGGCCGGATCTGTTTCGCCAGTTTCTGGGCGAAACGGGGCTGCTGACACTGATCGCCCTGGGCCTGGCCGTGGCGCTCATGGAGCTGCTCCTCCCCGCGTTCAACGAGCTGACCGGCAAACAGCTGACGGTTCTCGGATCGGGGGACGCGGCGATCTGGCTGGGACTGGCGGGCATCGCCGCCCTCACCGGCGTGCTGGCGGGAAGCTACCCGGCGTTGTTCCTGTCGGCCTTCCCGCCGGTCCAGGTGATCCGGGCGGGGAGAGGATGGGGCGAGCGGCGGGGTGGCGGCCTGCGCAAGCTGCTGGTGACCTTCCAGTTCGTCTTCACCATCACCCTGCTGATCGTGACCGCGGTCATCTTCAGCCAGCTCCGCTACATGAAACAGAAGGACCTCGGCTACGACTCCCGCCGGGTGGTAACGTTCCCCGGCTGGGGCGGCTTCGAGCGGAACTGGGAAGCAGCCCGGCACGCCCTGCTGCAGTACCCCGGCATCACCAGTGTCTGCCAGGGGATGCCCCCGGCCACGGGATTCTGGGGGACCACCGAGGTGGACTGGGAAGGGCGGAATCCCGACCAGGAGGTCAAGCTGGCGGCGGATCTCGGTGATTACGATTACGCCGCGGTCTTCCGGCTCCAGATGATTCAGGGACGGTTCTACTCACGGGATTTCGCCAACGATGACCAGAACTGGGTGGTCAACGAAACGGCCGTCCGGGCCATGGGTCTGGCCGATCCCGTGGGCAAGTGGCTCAGCTACCGGGGCCGGCGCGGTCGGATCATCGGGGTGGTGAAGGACTATCACGGGGCGTCGCTCCACGAGCCCATCGGACCCAAGGTCATCCAGTGTGGCCAGGGTTTCTTTGTCTGCGTCCGCTACCGCACCGACGACATTCCCGAGTTGATGGCGTTCCTGCAGAAGCAGTGGAGGGTTTTCGTGCACGGGGAGAGGTTCCGGTCGGATTTCGTGGACGAGTCCATCGCCGCCTGGTACCAGACCGAGGAGCGGATCCAGTTGCTCTTCGCCTACTTCACCGGGCTGGCCGTCCTGGTCGCCTCCCTGGGGTTGCTGGGCCTGGCCGCATTCATGGCCGAACGCCGCACCAAGGAGATCGGGGTGCGCAAGGTGCTGGGAGCGTCCACCGCCGGGCTCGTCCTGCTCCTGGTGCGGGACCAGGTCAAATGGGTGCTGGTGGCGAACCTGATTGCCTGGCCGCTGGCCTGGTGGCTGAGCCGGCATTGGCTCGCGGGGTACGCCTATCGCATCGATATGAGCTGGCCGGTGTTCGCCCTTTCGGGCGCGCTGGTGCTGGCCGTGGCCGTGGCCACGGTGAGCGGCCAGGCCCTGCGGGCGGCCTGGTCCCGCCCGGTTGAGGCGTTGCGATACGAATGACATCCGATTTCCGGAGGGATTGGTCCATCATGATCACACGGGAAATCACGCTGCAGATCCCGACGCTCGAGGCGGAGCAGAACATCGACATCGAGGTGACCATCAACGGCCGGAAGCGGCGCATGGTCTACCGGGTGGAGATCGTGTCCTGGCGGGATCCGGACCCCGCGGCCGAGGGGGAGGACCGGATCGAAATGATCCGCCGGGTGGTCCGCGAGCACGACCCGGACTGGCAGCTGGTTCAGATCGGCCTGCCGTCCGCCGACGGCATCCCCATCATGTTCCGCCGCCGCGCCGCCGCCGCGGTTTGACAAGAGAGGCCGCTTCGCCTAGAATCGGGCCAGGATGAATCCCGGTCCCGGCGACATGCTGCGCATCTTTATCGTCTCCGACGCCACCGGCCGGACGTGCCACACGGTGGTCCAGGCGGCGCTGTCCCAGTTCAACACCAGCCAGGTCGAGGTGGTCACGCTCCCCCACGTGCGCACGTTCGAGCAGATCGAGGCGATCCTCGACCGGGCCGACCAGGCGAGGGGCGTGGTCGTCTACACGATGGTGGCGGCGGAGTTCCGCCAGCGGATCTACGAACTGGGCCGGCTCAAGGGCGTGCCCACGGTGGACATCCTGGGTCCCGTGCTGACGCGCTTTTCCGACATTCTGGAAATATCGCCGCTGGCCCAGCCGGGCCTCTTCCACCAGCTCGACCAGGCATACTTCAAGCGGATCGAGGCGGTGGACTACACCATCAAGCACGATGACGGCGTCGGGCTGGCCACGCTGGACCAGGCCGAGATCGTGCTCCTGGGCGTGTCGCGCACGTCCAAGACCCCCGTGAGCATCTACCTGGCCTACCGCGGCTGGAAGGCCGCCAACGTGCCGGTGGTGCTCGACCAGCCGCTGCCCGAGGAGCTCTGCCACGTGGACCCACGCCGGGTGGTCGCCCTGACCATCAACCCCGACCGGCTCCAGCTCATCCGGCAGGAACGGGCCCGCCACCAGCGCGCCGGCGCCCTGGACGTGTACACCGACCCCCTCCTCATCGACGACGAGGTCGCCTACGGCCTCCGCCTCTACCGCCGGCACGGCTGGCCCATCGTCGATGTGACCTTCCGCTCCATCGAGGAAACCGCCACCGAGGCGGCCCGGATCATGTTCTCCCACTTCGGCGCCAAGAAGGACGGCCTGTCCGAAGTGCTGCCCGAGATCTGATCCGCCCGGCAACATTTCGCTTCGCGCCACGTATATATAGGAAGACATCCTGACCGGGGGAAGTGACCATGAGCGTTTCACCGATTCTCGAAGCGCCGGGCGGCAGCGTTGAGGCGACCGACCTGCGTGTCCTCATCGTCGACGACGAGGCGCTGGCGCGCAAGCGCGTCCGCCGGCTGTTGCAGGGCGAGGCCCGGGTGGACGTGGTGGGCGAATGCGCCAACGGACCCGACGCCGTCGCGGCCATCCGGGAGCAGGCGCCGGACCTGGTCCTGCTCGACGTGCAGATGCCCGGCATGGACGGCCTGGCGGTCATCGATGCCGTGGGCGCCGACCGGATGCCGCCGGTGGTGTTCGTGACGGCGCATGAGGCGTACGCGCTCCAGGCGTTCGACGTCCACGCGGTGGACTACCTCCTGAAGCCGTTCGACCAGGACCGCCTGCACGAGGCGCTGAACCGGGCGCGCCGCCGCTGCGGCAGCCGCGCGGACAACGGCCTGCCGGAACAGCTGGCGGAGCTGGTGCAGAACATGCAGCGACGCCGCAGCTACCTGCAGCGGGTCGCCGTGCGCACCGACGGCCGTGTCCTGCTGGTGCCCGTCGCGGAAGTGGACTGGCTGGAGTCGGCGGGCAACTACATCTGCATGCATGCCGGATCGAAAACCCACATCATCCGGGAGACGATGGCGCGGCTCGAGGAGCAGCTGGATCCCGTCCGCTTCGCCCGGATCCACCGGTCCACCATGATCAACCTGAACCGGATCCGGGAGCTGCAGCCGTACTTTCACGGCGACTACAAGGTGCTGCTGGAAGACGGGACCGAGCTGACACTGAGCCGCAATTTCCGCGAGAACCTGATGAGCCGGCTGGGGCTGGCCAACTGAGGCCGATCCCGTTCCGCCGTCTGACTTCGGCGCCGCCGACGCGGCGCCATTCCCCTATTGCTGCCGGCGCGCGCGACGCTGCATCCGGTCCAGGTAGATGTAGACCACGGGTGTCAGGTACAGCGTGATCACCTGCGACACCACCAGCCCCCCCACCACCGCCAGCCCCAGCGGCTGGCGCGACTCGCCGCCGGCGCCGAACCCCACGGCGATGGGGAGCGTGCCGAAGAACGCCGCCATGGTGGTCATCATGATGGGGCGGAAGCGGATGAGGCAGGCCTGATAGATGGCCTCGGCCGGCGGCACCTGCTTCGCGCGCTCCGCGTCCAGCGCGAAGTCGATCATCATGATGGCATTCTTCTTGACGATGCCCACCAGCATGATGATCCCCACGAAGGCGAAGATGTTCAGGTCCACCCGGAACAGCAGCAGGGTGATCAGGGCCCCGAGGCCGGCCGATGGCAGGCCCGACAGGATGGTCACCGGGTGGATGAAGCTCTCGTACAGGATCCCCAGAACGATGTAGATGACCACCACGGCCATGAGCAGGAGCAGGCCCATGCCCTTCAGCGACGCCTGGAAAGCCTGGGCAGTGCCCTGGAAGCTCCGGGTCACCGTGGGCGGCAGCAGGTCGTCGGCGACGCCTTCGATGCGCGTGAGCGCCTCGCCCAGCGACACGCCCGGCTGCAGGTTGAAGGAGACGGTCGCGGCGGGGAGCTGCCCCAGGTGGTTCACCGACAGCGGACCCACCGCCGGGCGGATCCGGGCCACGGCATCCAACGGGACCATCCGGCCGCCGCTGGATTTGATGTACAGGTTGGACAGGTCGTTCGGCTCCCGCTGCAGCCGCGGCAGCAGCTCCATCACCACGTAGTACTGGTTGTCGGGCGCGAACATCGTGGAGATCTGGCGCGTGCCGAAGGCGGTGTAGAGGACATCCTCGACCTGGTAGGCGGTCACGCCGAGCGCGGTGGCCTTCTCGCGGAGCAGGTCCACCCGCACCTCGGGATTCTTGATGAACAGGTTGCTGTTGACGTCGAGCAGCTCCGGCATGGCGCGCAGCCGGGCTTCGAGCAGGGGGGCGTATTGATACAGCTCGGCGGTATCGGTGCTCTGGATGGAATACTGGTAGAGCGCCCGGGTCTGCTGGCCGCCGATGGTGATAGTGGGCGGATTCTGGAGGTAGACCTGGATGCCGGGGATCTGGGCAAGCTTCGGGCGCAGCCGGTTGATGATCTCGTCGGCGGTGCTGGTGCGTTCGTGGCGCGGCTTGAGGCGCAGGAACACGTTGCCGGCATTGAGGCCGGACGCGCCGCGGGCGCCGCAGCTGGACATCATCCCCTCGACGTCCGGATCCTGGCGGATGATCTCCGTGACCTCCCGCTGGTGGCGGACCATCGACTCGAAGGAAATGCCCTGGATCGCCTCGGTGAAGCCGCGGACCTGGCCGGTGTCCTCGGTGGGGATGAAGCCCTTGGGCACGACGTTGAAGAGCCAGGCGGTGACGCCGAGGATCACGAAGGACAGCAGCAGCGTGGCCAGCTTGTGGCGGATGGCGAATCGGAGCGTGGTGTCGTACACACGCAGCATCGCGTCGAACACCTTCTCGGAGGCCCGGTAGAGGGCGCCGTGGCGCACTTCACCGGGCGGACGCAGGAAACGCGAGGCCAGCATCGGCGTCAGGGTGAGGGACACGACGCCGGAGATCAGAATCGCCGCCGCGATGGTCACGGCGAACTCGTGAAACAGCCGGCCCAGGATGCCGCTCATGAAGAGCACCGGGATGAAGACGGCGGCCAGCGAGATGGTCATGGAGACGATGGTGAAGCTGATCTCCTTCGAGCCGTCGATGGCGGCCTGCATCGGCGGCTTGCCCATCTCGATGTGGCGGACAATGTTCTCCAGCATGACGATGGCATCGTCCACGACGAATCCCACCGACAGGGTCAGCGCCATGAGCGAGAGGTTGTTCACCGAAAAATCGGCCAGGTACATCACGGTGAACGTGCCCACGATGGAGAACGGCAGCGCCAGGCTGGGGATGATCGTGGCGGAAACGTTTCGCAGAAACAGGAAAATCACCAGGATGACCAGACAGAGCGTGAGCACCAGGGTGAACTTGACGTCGTTGACCGACTCGCGGATCGACTGCGATCGGTCGAAGATGACGCTGAGCTCCACCGACGCGGGGAGCTGTTTCTGGAACACGGGCAGGATGTCCCGGATGTCCTGGACGATGGCGACGGTGTTGGTGCCGGGCTGGCGCTGGATGGCCAGGATGACCGATCGCTTGGCGCCCTCCCGGGTCACGTGCCAGGCGGCGACCTTGTCGTTCTCGACGCTGTCGACCGCCTCGCCGAGGTCCCGCAGGTACACCGGAGCCCCTTCCCGGTAGGTGACGATGAGGTCACCATAGGCGGCCGCCTCGAGCAGCTGCCCGTCCGACTCCACGGTGTAGGCGCGGTGCGTGCCGTAGAGCACGCCGCTGGGCAGGTTGACGTTGCCGCTGCGGATGGCGTCGGCCACCTCGTTGATGCCGATGTTCCGGCTGGTGAGCCGGTCCGGATCGAGCCGGACCCGGACGGCGTACTTCTGGGAGCCGTAGACCATCACCTGGGCCACGCCGTTGACCATGGAAATCCGCTCGCCCAAAGTGGTGGCGGCGTATTCGTTGAGGGTGGACAGCGGCAGCGTGTCTGACTTCATGGCGAGCATGAGGATCGGCGAATCGGCCGGGTTGACCTTCCGGTAGGACGGCGGCGTGGGCATGTCCCGGGGCAGTTGGCGCTGCGCCTGGGCGATGGCCGCCTGCACGTCCTGGGCGGCGGCATCGAGGTCCCGCGCCAGCGCGAACTGGAGGGTGATCTGCGTGGAGCCGATACCGCTCGACGAGGTCATGTTGTCGATGCCGGCGATGGTGGAGAACTGCCGCTCCAGCGGCAGGGCCACCGTCGAGGCCATCGTCTCGGGGCTGGCGCCGGGCAGGCTGGCCGAGACGGTGATGGTGGGAAAATCGACGTTGGGCAGGTCGTTGACCGGCAGGGTGATGTACGCCATCACGCCGAAGAGGATGATCCCCAGCATCACCAGGACCGTGGTGACCGGCCGGCGGATGAACAGGGCCGGAATGTTCATGGGCGGATGACCTCGGGCTCCACCTTCGGACGGACGGTGATCCGGGCGCCGGGGGTCAGGCGCATCTGGCCGTCGACGATGATGGTGTCGTCGGGGCGCAGGCCGTCGCTGATGACCGCTTCGCCGTCCATGATCCGGTTGACGGTGACCTTGCGCACCGCCGCGGTGTGGCCCTCCGCCACGACATAGACCAGCGAGCCCTCCTGGCTGGGGATCACCGCCTGGGCGGGCACCACCAGCGCCTGCGGCTCGGTGTCGAGCACCACGAGCACGTCGACGAACAGGCCGGGCCACAGTCCGCCGGCGGCGTTGTCGCAGGTGGCCTTCAGGTGGATGGTGCCCGTGCCGGCGGCGACGGTGCTGTCCAGGAAGGTGACGGCGCCGCGCTCGGCCGGGGCGTCGCTGTCGGGGATGGTGGCGGCGATTTCGAGGCGGCCGCGGCGAAGGTGGTCGCGGAGGCGGGGCAGAACCTGCTCGGGCACGGTGAAGTCCACGTAGATGGGCCGGATCTGGTAGATCTGGACGAGCGTGGTGTCATTGAGCCGGGCCATGTTGCCGGCGTGGACGAGCAACTCGCCCGTCCGCCCGCCGGCGGGCGCGGTGACGGTGCAGTAGCCGAGGTTCAGCCGGGCGTTCTGCAGCTCGGCCTCGTCGGCCCGTATCGACGCTTCATCCGCCTGCAAGGTCGCCTGCAGCGCTTCGGCGTTGGCCTTGACCGTGTCGTACTGCTGGCGGGTGACGTAGTCTTTGGCCACCAGCTCGGCGTAGCGCTGCACGTCGGCCTCGGCGTTGCGCCACAGGGCGCGGTCGCGCTCCAGGTTGGCCTGGGAACGCGCCAGCGCCGCCTCGGCGCGCCGCGCCGCCGCCTCGAAAGGGGCCGGATCGATGGTGAACAGAGTCTGGCCGCGGCGGACATCCTGGCCCTCGCTGAAGTGGACGCTGAGGATGGGACCGCTGACCTGGGTCTTCACCGCGACGGTGGAGTACGCCTCGACGGTGCCGATGGCTTTGAACTGCACCGGCATCGGTTTTTGAACCACCGGCGCGGTGGTGACGGCCACGGACGGCGCGGTCCGCGGACCGTTGTCGGCGGACTTGCCGGTGCAGCCGGCGCCGGCGGCGATGATCCCGGCAAGCAGGACGGCAGGGCCGGCCGTGCGCAGGGAGGTCAGCAGGCGGGTGCGGGCGATGCGTGTCATGGTTGTCCTTCGGGGGATCGGGGTGGATCGGGCGGCGCGGCGGGCGCGATGGCGGCGGCGGGGCCGGCGTCGAGCAGTTGGCCGGTGTTGCGGCCCAACCGGGCCATGGCCAGCAGCCACTCGGTCCGGGCGCGGGTCTGTTCCGAGCGGGCGGCTTCCAGGGTGCGCTGGGCGGACAGCAGGTCCAGGATGTCGCCCACGCCGGCGCGGTAGCGGTTCAGCGCCACGTCGTACGACTGCGTGGCGCTGCCCAGCAGCTCCCCGGTGGTGAGGATCTTCTCGCCGGCGGTCTGCAGGGCGTAGTAGCTGCGCCACACTTCGTACGTTACCGCCTGGGCCAGACTGTGGACGCGCTCCCGGGCCGCCGCCGACTGCTCGCGCGCCTGGATGACGTTGTTGGTGTGCGTGTAGCCGGTGAAGACGGGGAACCGGAGCGTGAGGCCCACGGAGTAGTTGTCCAGCAGCGTGTCCCAGCCGGTGTTGTACAGGGCACCGGCGCCGGCGGTGGCGGCCACGGTTACGCCGCCGGCGGCCTGCACGCTGCGCACGCGGGCCTCGGCGCCGAGTGCTTCCGCCTGGGCGGCGGCCAGATCGGGACGGAGGCGCCGGGCGGTTTCGATGAGGCGGTCCACTTCGCCGGCGGCCGCGTCGGGCGGGATCTCCGGCTGGAAGTCGGCCAGGCGGATCGCCGTGTTGGCCGGCAGTCCCACGGCCGCGGCCAGCGCGCCTTCCAGCGTGCGCAGGTCGCCGGTGGCGGTCTGCAGGGCCAGCCGGGCCTGGGCCAGGGCGGAGCGCGCCTGAAGCACGTCGGCGATGGTGGCCACACCGGCGCGGTGGCGTTCCGTGGCGGATTCAAGCACCGCCTGCGCCTCGCGCACCGCCGTCTCCTCCGCCGCGACGAGGGTCTTGACGCCGTGGTGGAGGTAGTACGCCTCCAGCACCAGAAGCACGACGTCCTCGAGGACGGCGCGGTGCGTCCAGTTGGCGGCCCGCAGCGCCTGGCGGGCCTCCTCCAGATCCGCCGCCCGTCCGCCGGAATCGTACAGGAGGTAGTTGACCGCGATGGACGGTCCCAGGGCGCCCTGCCACTCCTCGTACTTCGAGGAGCGGGAGCCGTAGCCCACCTGGCCGATGCCGTCCAGGTCGACGGTGGGGAGGTAGGCGCCGCCACGGCTCGCCTTGGCCGCCGCCGCCGCCCGGGCGCCGTGCCAGGCGGCCCGGGTGCGGGGATTGTGGCGCAAGGCGTAGTCGATCAGGTCGCTGAGCCGCCACCGGGCGTCGCCGGAAAAATCGGCGGGCGTTCCCAAAGGCGCCAGCAGAGCGGGGAGGTCGGCGGGATCGGGCGTCCAGGGGGACGCCGCGCTGGCCGACGTGTCCCCCGGGGCCGGGTGCCAGGGCTTGTATTTGACCGGCCGGACGGAGTCGTCGGCGGCGGTGGCGGGCGCGGCCAGGGCCAGCGCGGCCGCCATGCAGACGAACCGAACGGCGGACCGGCAGAACCGGGCGCTAGGCAATCGAATCAGGCGCACGCAAGTCGCTCCTCATCGCGGATTCAATCTTCATACGGACCGGAACCGTCACTGGTTGCAACACCATCAATGGGATCCGGTGACGTCCGTCACGTTTTTCGACGTTTGGCTGCCACACAGGATGACCCGCACGCGCCGCCCGTCGGCCTCACTGCAGCTCGCTCAGCAGGTCGTGGGGCGAGACGCCGAGCTCGTTGGCCACTTCCTTGAGGGTCGAATCGGCGCCGGCCGCGACGCCGCGGGCCTTGAGCCGCTCCAGGGCGACCGGCAGCCGGATCAGCCCGTCGCGCTCCAGGTCGGCCAGCGTCTTGCGGCCCAGCCCGCCTCCGGATCCGGGCGGCGGCAGATTGTCCGGGGACTGGCTGGCGGGACCGGCTGAGGCGTCCGGCCGGAGCACATCATAGACGCGCTGGGGCGGCAGGCCGTTGCGCCTGGCGATGGCGTCGATGGTCTGGCCGACGTCATCGACATGGAGGCCGCCGGCGCGGAGGCGCGCCAAAGCGTCGTCGGGCGCCAGGTTCAGGTAGCGGGCGAACTGGCTCAGGGTGGACAGCTCGGCGTGTCCGTACGGCGGCTCGCCATAGGTGCGGATCCAGGAATTTTTGACAGTGTCGTTGAACGCCACGAGGTTTCGGAAGGGCGGCCAGGCCAGGAGCGTGCCGGCGAAGACCAGGATGGTCAGGCCCAGGGCGGCGAGGAACTCGGGCGTGACCACCACCAGACGACGGGCGGCGTTGCGCAGGTATGAAAGCAGCGGCGCCCAGTTCAACCAGATGTGCAGGATCGAGGCCAGCAAGAACAGCACCATGAAATTGATGTGGATGGCGGAGTATTCCTCCTTGCCGAGGCCCCACAGCGTCCAGTTGGCCCAATTGGCCACGCGGCCATGGGGGCTGAGGAACAGCATGATCCCGGTGTAGGCCATCACCAGGAACGACAAGGTGATCACGAGCGACACGATGCGTCGGAATGACATGGTTCGTTGACTCCTTTGAAAGGTGGCGGTGCGGAACGTCCGCCGGTCAGTCGACGTCCAGGAGCCGGGCAACCAGTTCCTTGACCAGCTTGGCGGCGACCCGGGCGGTGGCGTCTCCGGCGTCGTGGGCCGGCAGGTATTCGACGATATCGGCCCCCACCAGGGGGCCCGGCAGGTTCCGGATCAACGTCAGCAGCTCGCGCGTGCTGCAGCCCCCGGGTTCGGGATGGGCCACGCCGGGTGCGAACGCCGGGTCCAGAACATCCAAATCCAGACTCAGGTAGACGGGGCCGCTCATCGCCGGGACCGTGCCGGGGGTCCAGTCGGCCATGTCCAGCGACTCGACGCCGAGGCGCCGCGCCTGATCGCGGAGGTGGGGGGTGCGGGTGCGCACGCCCACCTGGACCAGCCGCGCCGCCAGTCCCTCCTCCAGCACCCGGGCGAAGGTGCAGGCGTGTGACAGGCGGTTGCCGTCGAAACTGTCGTACAGGTCGGGATGGGCGTCGAGCTGGACCACGGTCAACCCGGGGAAGCGCGGGCCGTAGGCGCGCAGCACGGGCAGGGAGACCGCGTGGTCGCCGCCCAAAGCCAGCACGCGGGCGCCGCGGCCCAGCGCGCCCGCCGTCGCGGCGGTGATCGCCGCCAACGCCGCCGCGCCGCCGCCGGCGAGATCGAGGTCGCCGAGGTCCGCCAGCCGCGGCTCCGCTCCGAGATCACGCCCGTCCTCCGTGCTCAGGTTCGTGGAATCGCAGGCCAGGGCCGCCCGGATCCGCGGCGGCGCGGCCGCGGCCCCGCGCCGGTACGACGAGTGCTCGTCCAGCGGCAGACCCAGCAGGGCCACCATGCCCGGCGCGCACCTTTCAATGGATGGGGATACATTCAGCATGCGGCTAGTCTGACAGAATGCGGGCAGCGATGCAACTGGTCACCCGCTTCGCCCGGGGGTCGTTCGATTGTCCGGCTGTTGCAACTTGAGGCAAGTCCAGCCGTACAATTGGCTCAGAGATCGTGTACGCCGTGCGGGCCTGAATTTGGCGATTACCCGGGCCGCCCCACGGGGGCAACCCATTCGGGTCCGATAGGCGGGAAGCATCGGATACACCGTCGTCAAGGTGATGACAGATGCCGCACAAGGGAAAGACCAACCATGCGAAGGGATTTCGAGCGACCCGCGCCGGCGGAGCGTTTGTCGCCGCACTGGCGGCAGTTCTGATGCTGGCTGCCGGGACTAAGGGATTCAGCAGGCCGGCGCTCGCCGGACCGTGGCTGGGCCAGGCGCCGCCCGGGCGCACACCGGTGCTGTTTGCTCCGGGTATCGTCTCGGCGGGGCTGATGGCTCGTGACGTGGCCATGACGCCCGACGGAAATGAGATCTATTTCTCACTGTACGCGGCCAACTACGATCTGGCCACGATCCTGGTCTCCCGGCTCGTGGACGGTCGGTGGACCGAACCGGCCGTGGCACCCCACATGGAAGACCCGGCGTACGTGAACCTGGAGCCGTGCATCTCGCCCGACGGCAAGCGGTTTTTCTTCCTGTCCGGCCGTCCCGACCCGGCCACCGGCAGGGCGGCGGGCGAACAGGATATCTGGGTCATGGACCGTATGGGCAAGAGCTGGAGCGAGCCATACAACCTGGGCCAGCCGGTGAACACCGACGGGCAGGAATATTTCCCGTCGGTGACGCGTGACGGCACCCTCTATTTCACCCGGGCGGAGAAGGGGAGCCGGATCCATTTCATTTACCGCGCCCGGTGGCGGGACGGCCGCTACGAGACGCCGGAAAAGCTGCCGGAGGCCGTGAACACGGGCACCAACCGGTACAACGCCTACGTGGCTCCCGACGAGAGCTACATCATCGTTCCCGCGGTGGGCCGGCCTGAGTGCCGTGGCGGCACCGATTACTTCATCACCTTCCGCGACGGGGAGGACCGCTGGCACGGGCCGGTGCCGCTTGGGCCGGAGATCAACACATCCAGTCCCCTGGAGTTCTCGCCGTACGTCTCCCCGGACGGCCGTTTCTTCTTTTTCATGAGCGCGCGCTTCCCGTCCGGCGAGGAGTTGCCGGCGCGGCTGAGCTACCGCTACCTGATGTCGCTTCGCACGGCGCCGCTCAACGGCCAGCCGGCGATCTGGTGGATGGACGCGGGCTTCATCGGGGAGTTGCGGGCGAAGGTCCTGCCGACGGGGCAGTGAAGGAGGTGTCGACATGAACAGATGGCGAATCCCGCTGGCATTGATCTGGATGGCGCTTGCCGCGGCGCCGGCCGCAGCGGCGGAGCCGGCCGCGACGCCGTTCCAGGTGCAGCGCCTCAGCCCGCGCGTGCTGGTACTGACCGAAGGATCCGACATGCGGAACAACCTGGTGGTTCTGGTGTCGCAGCGGGGCCTGGTTCTCGTGGACACCACCGGATCGCCGCGCTCCGCCGCCCAGGCCCGGCAGGCGGTCCGGCGCGAGTTGGGCCGGGACGACATCGCCTGGGTCATCAACACCCATCATCATTGGGACCATGTCCAGGGAAACCAGGAGTTCGCCGATGCGCTCATCGTCGGGTACGAGGGGTGCGTGGAGCCCATCCGGCAGAGCGGCGTCAACGTGGCGCGTCAAATCACGGAGTTGAACCGGAACATCGAGGTGGCCCAGGCGGAATTGGCCCGTCAGGACAAAGAGTCGGAGGCGGCGGCGGAGCTCAAGCGCCGGATCACCCGGATGCAGCAGGTGGTGGACGGCTTTCAGGCCGGATACGTGGCGACGCCCCCCCGGCTGACGTTTAACAACCGCCTCACCCTGGACCTCGGCGATCTCACCCTCCGGCTGGTCTTCTTCGGCCGGGCGCACTCAGGCACCGACATTTTTATCCAGGTACCTGAGGAGGGCCTGCTGCTGACGGGTGACGTGTTCCTGGACGAAGGGTGGCTCCCCCTGTTTGCCGGACAGGCGGTTCTTGACGTGCCCCGCTGGATCGAGGTGCTGAACGACTGTCTGGACGGCTCGGTCCGGCAGGTCATCCCCGGCCACAAGAGCCTCTGGACCCCGGCCAAGCTGGCGCTCTGGCGGGACTACATCATTCTTCACTGGCAGGTGCTTCACGATGCGGACGCGGCGGGTCTCTCGTTCCAGGAAGTCCAGGCAAGGTGTCCCGTACCCGCCGATCTCGATTACCTCAAGGCGCTCGGCCATGACGATTCCCGGATTGCGGCTTTCCACCAGCGCAACCTCCAAGCTTTCTGGTCCCAGATCAAGCCGTCGGCCGCCGCGGCGATCCAGGAGGAACTGGAGCGGAACGGCATCGAAGCCGCCCGCGCGCGTTTTGTCGCAATGCGCTCGGATGTCCGGCACACGTATTTCATCGAGGAGGCGCGTTTCAACACCCTGGGATACCAGTTGCTCGGCCAAGGTAAAAGCGACGCGGCGGTCGCCGTGTTCGAAATGAACGTTACGGCGTTTCCGGACTCCTGGAATGCCTACGACAGCCTGGGCGAAGCCTTGATGAGCACCGGGCAGCGGGAGGCGGCGATCGTCAACTATCGCAAGTCGTTGGAATTGAATCCCGGCAACGACAACGCCCGGCGGATGCTGCAGCGGATGGGAGTGGACGCGGGGCCTCCCACCCGGTCGGACCGCCTCCCGCCACCGCCACCCCGGGGATAGGGGTGGCGGGCTGCCGGGACGGCGGGGACGCGTCAGTTTCCGCCGCCCGTCGACGGGGCGTGGCGGCGCAGCCAGCGGATCGGGGTTCCGCCCGCGCCGGCCGTGACCAGCCGGAGCAGCCCGCGCAGGATTCCGGCGACGGGCGGCAGCCAGCGCCCGCCCGGCGCGAACAACCGCCGGTGCAGCCGCAGGATCTCCGCCTCGGACAGCGTTGCGGTGTCGTAACCGAGCGACGGCGTCGCGGCGGCTGAGGCGGCGGCGAAATCGCCGATACTTCGCCGGCGCAGGCGCACGCCGTACCGCTCCGGCGCCTCGAACCAGGGCGCGCCCGGCTCCATCTCGACGGGAAACACGTGGACGCTCCGGACGCAGGCGAATTGCCGGTGCAGCCGGCGGATGTAGTCGCGGGTGGCGCGCACCCCGGCCGCCGTTTCACCGGGCAGCCCCAGCGTGAAGTACAGCACCGTGGGCGCGCGGAGCCGGTTCAGCAGGTCCAGCCGTTCCTCGAAATCGGTGTTGGTGAAGGGGTACGCCCGGTGCCGCCGGCGCAGTGTCTCGTCCGCGGTTTCCGGCGACAGGATCACCGTCGAGGCGTGGTGCAGCGCCAGCCGGAACAGGCGGCACAACTCGGGCGAGGGCAGCCCGAAAAATTCGAAGTCCGCCCGCACGACCGGCCGCAACCGGCCCAGCGCCGCGATGAGGGCGGCGGTGGGCGCCTCGTCGCCGGGGTCCGGATCGAAGCAGAAGTAGAACCGCTCGATTCCCCAGTCGGTCCGGAGCCGCGCCACCGATTCGGCCGTCCGCTCGGGGTCGCGCCGGGCGATTGCAGCCCGCCCGGTGAAGCGACCGGTGCCGAAGCCGCTGCCGCCGCACCAGGTGCAGCGGCCCGGGCACCCACGTCCGGCGAACACACCATGCACCGCCGCGTCCCGCTGGCCGCGGCCCAACCGTTGCAGCAGCCGCACCGGTCCCTCCCACGGCACGATCCACTGGAGCCGGAAGACGGTTTCGGGGTGGCGGTAGAACCGCAGGGCGGCGAAATCCGCCGCATCCAGTTCGGCGGGCGCCGCGCAGTAGCCGACGGGGTTGTGCCGGACGGCGCCGCCGGCGTCGCGCCAGCTCAGGTTGGGAATGTCGGACAAATCGGGCCGTCCGCTCCCGACGGCGTCGGCGAGCGCCGCCAGCGGCCGCTCCCCCTCGCCCCGCACCACGGCGTCGATGAACGGGTACCGCACGAGAATCTCGCCGGCAAAGTGGCCGGCGGTGTACCCGCCGAGCGCCACCCGCACGTGCGGCCGGGCCGCCTTGAGCTGCCGGGCGGCGTTCAGGGTGTCGTGAGTTTGAGCGTGCCAGTGGAGAGAAAAGGCCGTGAGGGAGGCGCTGGATTCGCCAACGTAGTCCGCCAGCAGGAAACGCGGATCCAGCAGTTTTTCCGCGCCCAGGTGAACGATCCGGCAGCGCCGGCCCCGCCGCTCCAGTTCCCCGGCCAGGGCCACCAAACCGGCGGCCGGGAAATTGACCCGGGCGTGCCGGCCCAGCACCGGGTCGCGGACAAGCAGCCGGGGCACATGCACCAGCACGGCGTCCAGGTTGAGGTCGGCGGCGTCCATGTGCATGGTCGGTCATCCTCGTGACGTCCTGGGGCGGGCGTCGGCGGTGAAAGCGTTGGCGTCAGCGTGTGATCCTGTGTTATTAATACCACACGTTTCAACGCAGGCATGCCGGATCGGCCAACGACGGCGGAAAAGACCCCGCCTTCGCAGCGCAGGCCGCGGCGTGCGCCGATCGGATAATTTGACTTGGAGGTGTCTGGATGGACGGAGAGACCACGTATCCCAATGTCCACGTCTGGCTGGATCAGATCCAGGCCCTGCTGGCAGCGGCGCCGGCGGCCGACGGGGTAACGGACGCCCGGCGGGCGCTGGACATCCTGCGGCGGATGCTGACGCCCCTGGCGCCGGGAAGCCCGACAACGGGGGCTGAAATCCGGTCGGAGGGCGTCAAGTTGATCTATCTGGTGGGATGGATCAAGGCGGGTGTCGCAGCCGGCCGGACCGGCGCCACCCGCGAACTGGCGGATGCCGCGGAACGCGCCGTGACCGGGCTCGAGACCGTCCTCAGTTCGCCCGAACCCTCAAACACGCGCGACTGCGCGGAGTACATGAGCCGGCCGTCGCCGTGTCCGCCGGCCCGGCCCGGCATCTGATCCGAAAACGGCCGGCGGAACAATTTTTACGGATCCGGCCGACGGGCCGGCATGACCGGCCGGCACCGTCCGAGGATGTCCGCCGGCTGTCGGGATGTTCGGGACGGTCCGCCGCCCTCGGTCCCCGCGTATGGTTCCTTCGATGCGCTGGACGCACCTCACCCTGATGATGACCGAGCGGTGCAACTACCGCTGCGTCTACTGCTACCAGCAGCGGTCGGAACGGGATCTGGCGGATGACCTGGTCCGCCTGGCCTGCGCGCGGCTCCTGCCGCTGGCCGCAGCGCGCTGCCAGGTGACGTTTTTCGGCGGGGAGCCGGCGCTGGTGTTCCCGGCGATCCGGCGCGCCGTGCGGCGGATCGAGGCGTGGAACCGCGTCGGGAAGCGGACCCTCGCCTACGGCATCACCACGAACGGCAGTCTCCTGGGGCCCCGCGAACTGGCCTTTCTCGACGCCCACCGGTTTCGGGTGGTCCTGAGCCACGACGGCGTGAACCAGGACCGTCACCGCGCCGCCGGCAGCGCCGCGGCACTGGCCCGGTTGCTGGAAGCCCTGAACGACCGTCCGGGCATCCGGCTGACGGTCAACTGCGTGGTCACCCGGGGGACGGTCCGGGACCTGCCGGCCACGGTGCGCCTCCTGCTCAGCTTGGGTGTTCCCCGCCTGGTCCTGGCTTACGACCGGCAGTCGCCATGGAGCGACGCGGAGGTCGAGGCGCTGGCGGCGGCGCTGCGGGACGTGCGCCCGCTGCTGCCGCCGCCCGATCCGGAAGATGATGAAGCTCCCGGGGCGGCTCAGCCGTCCGGCGGCGGCGAGCGGCGGATTTTCCGCTGTCCCGCCGGTGAGACGCGGCTGGCGCTCGCGGCGGACGGAACCATCTGGGGCTGCCACCTGTTCGCCGATTTTTTCCGCGGCCGGGAGCACACCGCCGAATTCGCCGCATATCGCCTCGGCGACGTCCGCCGGTTCGATGCGGTCGACTGGGCGGGACGCGACGGCCCCCTCGTCAACTACCGGAAGCTGGTCATGAACAACGGCCTGACGCCGGGCGGCTTCTGCATGTTCTGCAGCGAGCTCTTCGAATGCGCCATCTGCCCGTTGGACGCCGCCCTGAGCTCGGGGCACATCGGCCGGATTCCGGAGTGGTATTGCCGGTTCGAGCGGATCTTGCGGGGCGGGAAAGCGCCGGGACCGGCTGCACCAAATGACCGGAAAACCGGAGCGGCACCCCGGCCGAGCCGTTGAATCCGGATTCCCGAGGTCACGGATTGCGATCGGCGGTGGCTTCCCTGAGTTCCGGGCGGTCGGGGTCCGCGTGGTTCCAGATCTTCAAAAACGCGTCGTAATACTGGCGGGCCTCCTGATCACGATCCTGCTGCCGGGCGCACCGGCCCAGGTTCAGGAGCGCGCGGGCGTAACTGTCGCTGGTGTTCAGGCGGCTTGCGGCCATGTCCCGCAACCGGGTGGATGTGCCGGCGGCCAGGTCCAGCCGTCCGCCTGCCAGATAGGCATCGGCAAGCAGCGGGAAGTAGAATGACGGGCTGCCGAAGAACCGGACGTCGGGGGTCCAGTCGAGTAGCGGGACCGCCAGCTCCATCAGGGCCGCGGCCCGGCGGGGATCGCCCCGGTGCAGCGCCATGGCCGCCGACAAGTGGTGGTGGTGGCGCCGCAGCTTCGCCAGGCCGCTCGCCGTCTCCAGGGCCCGCAACCGGCGGGCGATGTCGGCGGCCGCCTCGGCCTGCCCCTGCGCCAGCAGCGCCAGCCCCTGCATGTGGAGCGCCATGGCATCGTACTCGGGATCGAGGAGCGCGGGCGCCGCGGCGCCCGCGGACTCGGCGTGGCGCAACGCCCGGGCGGCGTCGTCCCGCCGCAGTTCCAGGTAAGCGGCCAGCAGGGCCAGGTCCACGCGGATGGCGTTTTCCCCGAGTGATTCCGCCTCGCGCAGCCCCTCGTCGAGCACCTGGGCGCTTTCGCCGAAGCGGCCGCGACCGATGAGGAATTCCGCCAGCACATAGCGGCCCATCAGCCGCTGGTCGGGATCGGCGTGCCCGATCCGTTCGCGGAGGATTCGCTCGGCGTCGCCGGGCCGCCCGCAGAGGTTTTCCACAGCCGCCAGCCGGACGTGCAGCCAGCTCTTCTCGCGCGGCAGGTCCAGGCAACGAATCAATTCCTGCCGCGCCTGCGAGTACTGGTTTTCCAGCAGATAGGTCCAGGCCAGCCGGACCTGGTAGGGCATCGGATCTTTGAACAGCGGGCGGTTGCGCACGAGCAGCGTTCGGGCCGAGACGGCCAGGCCCTGGCGGATGTCGATCTCCGCCAGGTTGAGCACGGCCAGGTGATCGGCGGGATCGGCCACCGCCGCCCCGCCGAACCACCGGCCGGCCTCCGGCCAATCCTCAGCGTTTCGGTAGATCGCGCCCACCAGGCGCTTGATCCCGGCGTCATTGGGATAGAGCGCGTCGAACCGCCGGCCCAGGTCCGCCCGCTTGAGGTAGTTGACCTCGGTGTATTTGGAGTTCAGCAGCTCGAGATTGAATCGCTCGCGCGGCGTGAGCCGCGCCTTGAACGCCAGGGCTTTCTGGATGTACCGGCGGTCGTTTTCCAGCTCGCGCAGGTGGCCGTAGTTGACCGACATCCGGGCATAGGCCATGGCGAACTCGGGATCAAGGGCCGTGGCCCGTTCCAGGCAGGCGTTGCTTTCCTCAAAACGGCCGCTGGCGTACAGCTTGTCGGCCTCGAGGTACAGCCGCAGCGCGTCGCGCGACGACGTGGTGACGTCCCGCAGGGCGGTGTCGATGTCGTCGGCGATGGACTGGGGCGAGAACCGCAGCGCTTCCTTGATCCTGGGCGTGAGCGCGTCGATGAGATCCTGCGGTTCCGCCGGTTCGGCCAATTCGACCTGGGCCGAGGCGATATACTCCTGCGTGGCCGCGTCGAGGATGGCTGCCTGCAGGCGGCAGGCGCTCCCCTCCAGGTACATCGTCCGGATCCGGTGGGTGGCGCCCTCGGGCTCCTTGATCACTGAAAGGTAGCGGGACTGGAAGAGGTCGACTTCCAGCAGAAAGGTCAGGATGTCGCTCAGGTTGCGGGCGTCGTCCACCGCGCCGGCGATCTTGACGGGTTCGACGAAGATCTTCGGCTTGCGCGCGGTGGCGGCCTCGCGGCCGAATCCCCGGTCGGCCGCCGGCGGGGCCGTCAGCCGCGTGATGACGAGGTAGCCGGCCGCCGCGGCGAGGAGCAGGAGCAGCGTGGCCAGTTGCCAGCCCTGGCGGCGGGTCAGCCGGACCGCCGTCTGGTGCAGTCCGTCGGGCGAGACGCCAGCGCAGCTGTTCCGATAATCGATGAGCTGGTCGAGCACGCCGGCCATGGACGGCGCGCGCTGCTCCGGCAGCCGGGTCAGGGCGGCGACGATAATCCGGATCAGTTCGGGGGGCGTGTCGGGCCGGACGTCGGTGACGGGCGCCGGCGTCTCGTTGAGGATCGAGTGGAGCGTGGCTTTTGTGTAAGAAGCCGCGAACGGGTTGTGGCCGGTCAGCATCTCGTAAAGGACGACGCCGAACGACCAGATGTCGGTGCGGGCGTCAACCGGCAGGCCGCGGGCCTGTTCGGGTGACATGTACGCCGTCGTGCCCACGGTGCCTTCCGACTCGGCGGCCTGCGAGTGGCCGGACAGCTTGGCCAGCCCGAAGTCGAGGATCTTGACGTCGCCGCGGTGGGTGATCATGATGTTGGCGGGCTTGATGTCCCGGTGGACCACGCCGGCCTGATGGGCGCAGGCCAGGCCCTGGGCGGTCTGGACGGAGACCGACAGGATTTCCTCGATGGACATGGGGCCTCGGGCGATCCGGTCCTTGAGCGTCTCCCCCTCGTAATGCACCATACAAATGAACATCCGCCCGTCGGCGGTCTCGCCGATCTCGTGCACGCCGCAGATGTTGGGGTGGTCCAGGGCGGAGGCCGCCCGGGCCTCCAGGACGAGCCGCCGGCGGGCCGTCGGGTTCCGGGTCAATTCGGGGGGTAAAAATTTCAGGGCCACCGGACGGTGGAGCTGGGTGTCCTCGGCCTTGTACACTTCGCCCATCCCGCCCGCGCCGATCCGTTCCAGGATCCGGTAATGGCCGATGGTGAGGCCGATCATGTCCGTGCTGTCGGAAGTCCGACCCGTGCGGTCATTCGGAGCTTCCACCCTCGCTGACTCCTGCGGCAAACGATTAGCCGCATTGTAGGCCAACTTGCCGGGGCTGGCAAGGTTTCTGAAGTGATGCTGCGGCCGCGGGCAATCATCGGCCGCCCGTGTCATGGGGTCGCCGCGATGGAACCCGGGCGGATTGTCGAGACGGGGCGAAAGACTTCAGCTGCTGCGGAACCTCAGCGACTGGACGGTACGGATGGCCGTGCAGAGACGGTCGGGCTCGTCGGTGCCGATCCGGAAGCGGCGGCCGTCGGCCAGCGTCAGCTCCACGGCGTCGAGGCCGGCGATGTTGAACATCCAGCCGTGGGACGTCAGCCGGACGCCCCAGCCGTCGAGCCAGCTGTTGCGGACCCTGGCGCAGCCGGTGATGGCATCCAGTTTGAAGGATCGCCGGATCAGTCCGGGCCCGAAGTAGCACACCAGCCGGCTGTCCCGGATCTCCACTGTGAGGCGGGAGAACAGAAAGGCCGTGAGGGCGAGGATGGCGGCCGCGACGAACATCTGGGGCGGCGCCGGCACGGTCAGGTAAATGACGAGCATGACCAGAAGGGCCAAGCCGAACACGGCCAGGATCATGGTGCCGATCTGGGTGTGGCTGTAATGGGTCATGGCGTCCTCGCGGTTCATTCAGTATTGTATTGTTTGGGCCGGGTTGTGGCAATATCACACCGTAGATTTTCCGCGGCTGTGCCCGCGGACCGCGGCGCGTCCGGCGCCGCGGTGATGAAACGTGCGGGAGGAGGCGCGTCATGGACCATCATCCGGAGAGCGTGGGCATCGTCGGCTGCGGCCGCCTCGGCCGGCTGCTGGCGGAGCTGCTGGGGCGGGGTTTCACGGTCCGGGTGTATGACCGGGATCCGCAGCGGATCTCCGGCCACGCCGGTGCGACCACCCTGGCCGGGGCGGCCGGCGCCGACGCGGTGATGCTGGCGGTGCCGGTGCGAGAGCTTCCCGGCGTCCTCGCGGCGGTGACGCCGCACCTGCGTCCCGGCGCGGTGGTCCTGGAGGCCGGCGCGGTCAAGACGGTATCGGCCCGGCTACTGCGGCAACTGCCGGCGGGGGTGGCGGCGCTGCCCCTGCATCCGCTCTTCGGACCGAGCAGCCTGGGCGAACAGCCGGCGGGGCAGACGATGGTCCTCTGCCCCGTTCGGCGGACGCCGCCGCCGGTCACCCGGTTCTGGGAAGCGTACTGGACCGGCCGGGGATTCCGGGTGGTGCGGACGAGCCCCTCGGTCCACGACCGGGTGATGGCCAGGACCCTGGTCCTGACCCAGTGGCTGGGCCGGGCCTGTGCCGGACTCTCCGCCGGGGAGCCGCCGTTCGCGGCCCCGAGCTGGGAGCATCTGCTGGCGCTGATGGAAACAGCGGCGGGCGACGACTGGGCCACCTTCGCCGACCTGCAGGCATACAACCCGTACGCCCGGGCCGAGCGCCGGCGGCTGCGGGCCGAGATGGCCCGCCTGGAGCGTGAGCTGCGGGACGTCCCCACCGTCGGTTGACCGCGGGCGGCGGGAACCTCGAGATGCCGGGCATCGCGTGAGCTGACCCGTGCCGCCGGGATCCCGACGCATCGGCGATTCAGGGCGGGTGACTGGTTTGAACCGGGCGGGGACCCGAGCGTAGATGTCAGTGGAAGCACCAATACGGCCGGGACCAGCCGGCGACGCCGTCAAGGAGCGGCGGGACATGCCAGAGTCGATGGAAACACTGATCGCGCGCCACCGGAACGACCTGTACACGCTGTGCCGCCGGCTTGCTTCCAACCGGGCGGATGCCGACGATCTGTTTCAGGACACGTGGGTGCGGGCCTGGCGGAACTTCCACCGGTACGATCCCGGCCAACGGTTCTTTCCCTGGCTGGTGGCGATCTGCCTGAACCTGCATCGGGATCGGGGCCGCCGGCGCCGGCGGTGGCTGCGGCGGTGCGCGGAGTTCTTCTCCCGGGAGCAGATGGAGCTCGAGCTGGAGCGGGTCGAATCGGGGACGCCCGATGCCGTTGAATCCCTGGAGCGGCGTGAGGAGAAAGTCATGCTCGCGAAATGTCTCGACGGGTTGGACGCGCAGTTCAGGATTCCGCTGGTGCTGCATTACTACTTCGACTGGAGCCTCGAAGCGATCGCCGAGGTTCTGGACGTGCCGCCGGGCACGGTGAAGAGTCGCATGTGGACGGGCCGGCGCCGGCTGGCCGACGCCATGCAGGAGGCAGGCTATGAATGAGAATCGGGTGGATGATTTGCTCCGGGAGATCGGTCGGGAACGGATGGCTCCACCCGCGGAGCTGGTCCGGCGGATCGAACGGCGCGCCCGCGCCGACCGGCTGCTGGCGGGCGTCACGGCAGCCAGTCTGGTCCTGTCGGCCCTGTGGGTGGTGCCGCTGGCGCTGATCTGGTGGCTGCCGGCGGTGAGCTGGACGGTGAAGCTCGCGGGCTATGCCGGCGCCTCGCTGCTGAGCAGCGTGGCGATGCTGCTGCTCCTCGCCGGACGGGAACCGGTGGGTCGCCTGATGCTCGCCGTGGACGAACGGTTACATTCTTGATGGAGGTATGACGATGGCCAATCAATCCGTGTTCAAATACGTGTTCTGGGCAATCACCGGGCTGGTCGCGCTGCTGGTGTGCGCGGCCCTGTTCGTGGTGATCCTGCCCAACGTCTTCGCCGAAACGACGGACCGGACGTTCCTGTTGTTGCTGCCCCTGCTGATCGTGCCGTTCGGCATCCTGACGCTGATCGCCGTCCTGGTCTACCGGGACGCGGCCAAACGGGGACTGGATCCCTGGCTGTGGGCCACCGTGGCGACCTGGGTGCCGAACCTGGTGGGCGTGATCATCTACCTGGTGGTCCGCTTCATGCACAAGAAGGTCTGCCTGGGATGCGGCCAGGGGCTGCAGGCCGATTACAAAATCTGCCCCTACTGCGGCCACGACCAGTCCACAGCCTGTCCCAAGTGCGGGAAGCCGGCCGATCCCAACTGGTCGCTGTGCCCCTTCTGCGGCCAGCCGCTGAAATCCGGCGCCTGAGTCCGGGCGCCCGCTGGTCCAGGCCGTTTGGCGCGCCGGGGTGACGGGCGACAACCCGCCCCCGGCGCGCGCCGCTATCCGGCTTGCGCGAACCGCCCCCCCGGCGTATGATCAGCTCACCGATCCGAAGTTCCGACCGCGCGCCGATTGCCGGCACCCGTGGGTGCCGCCCATCGGCCGCCGCGCCGGACCGGGTCGGGCCGCTGATAGAACCACCGTTCGGAGGAAACCATGAAGCTGCAAGTCGTCCGTTTCGGATGCGCCGTGTCCGCCGTCTGGGGCCTGACGCTCCTGTGCGTCGGCGTGGCCAACCTGCTGGCACCGGGCTATGGCGAGGCGTTGCTCCGGCTCGTCGAATCGATTTATCCGGGGTACCACTACGGCCAGTGGGGCTTCTGGGGGGTGCTGGTGGCCGTGGGTTACGGCATCCTGGACGGCTGGATCGGCGGCGTGCTGCTGGCCTGGCTGTACAACAAGATCACGCGCCAGTAGGCGGAACCGCCGCCGGTCGGCCGGCTTCCGGAGTGACCTTCGACTCCCGGAAGGTGAGGCGCACTTCCGCGGAGGTCCTGGCCAGGTGTGTGACCAGCGCGTGGATGACGACCACGACCCCCACCATCTCCAGGGCTTCCTCTCCGGTGACGATCAGGCTATACAGAAGATTGTCTTCGCCGAATCGACTGGCATGGCTGCCGCCGACGATCTCCAGGCCCAGCGCGCCGCCCACGAAGATCGCGCCACCCAGCATGATCCGGCGCCGGGTCCAGACCGGCAGGCGCCGCAAAAACCGCCAGAAAAAGAAAGCCAGCCCGACAGTCAAAATGCTGCCGGGAAGCACCCAGGCGAAATGGAAGATGCCGCCCCAGTCGGGCAAGCCGGTCAGACGCCTGTTCAGCGCCTCGTGCAGGCTGGCCGTCTCGTCCAGGGCGACCAGAAAGGCGATCAGCGCCATGACGCGCCAATACCGGGCGTGCGGATCCCGCCGCCACCCGGCCTGGACGGCCGCGGCACCCAGCAGACCGCAGACCAGGAGCAGATTGAGTGTCGAAAAAAACGTGGGCAGGTTGTTTTCTTCGTCCAGATAAAACTTTTTGACGACCGGAATGTTCGGATCGGCGCTGTGGAAGCGCACGAACTGGGCCCCCAAACTGGCCAGCACCAGCACCGCCACCAGGGTGCCGAGGATCCAGGTCAGCCGCGATGCCTCGATTCGGAATTCGGGCCGGGAGTCATTCATCGCCACCTCCACCCCAGGCTGACAATCATCCAAACGACCGCGCCGAACCGAAACGCGCCGGCTCACCGGCGGTTCTGCTGCAGGTACAGCCCAACCAGGATCAGGGCGGCGCTGGCCGTCATGATCCAGGTGACCGGTTCGCCGAACCAGGCCCACGCCAGGGCGGCCACGCCCACCGGCACCAGACTGTAGACGACGCCGGCGGTCCGGGTGGGTCCCGTCAGGGCGATGGCCCGGTTGTACAGCAGGTAGCCCAATCCCGAGGTGCCGATCCCCATGTAGAGGATCGCCGCCCAGCCGGCGGTCGACAGGGTCCGCACCTGTCCCGCCACGTCGTCCGCCGCGACGGCGGCCAGCGCCAGGAACAGCAGGCCGTAACCGGTGCTGGCGAACGTGATGGTCCAGCCGTCGAGGCGGGCTGACAGGCGCCGCACCAGCAGGGCGTAAGCGGCCCAGGCGACCACCGCCAGCAGCATGAAGAGGTCGCCCCGGTTGGGCGGCTGTGCCAGCAATCGGGCCGGGTCGCCGCGGCTGAGCAGGAGCAACACGCCGGCGACGGCAATGGCGACCCCCGCGTAGTGGCGCGCCGCCAGCCGCTCCCGGATGCACACCGCCGCCAGGATGGCCGTGACGATGGGGCTCAGCGCGTTGATGATGGCGGTGTGGGCTACGGCGGTGTACCGGAGCGCGGCGAAGAAGAGGAACTGGTAGAGGCTCACGCCCGCCAGGCCGGCCAGCAGGAGCACGCCGTGGTCGCCCGCGGACAGGCCCCTCGCGCGGCGGCGCGGCCAGGCGGCCAGCGCGGCGAGAAAGGCGAAGCCGGCGACGTAGCGGAGCAGCGCCGCGGTCAGCGGCGTCAGTTCGACGGTGGTGATCCGCCCGGCGATGTAGCTGCCGGAAAAGAGCAGCGCCGCCCCGACCGGCCAGATCCAGTGTCGCCGCCCGTGGCTCATGGTTTGCTCGTCGCGCGTATTCGCATCCGCCACCGCAGGCACACGGTGAATCCAATCGGTTGATGAGTGATCGGCCGGCATGTAGGCAACCGGCGTCAGTCCGGGATATGACAATTTGTCGGCAAACACTCGAATCCGGGTTTGGCGAAAAGGAATCCCTGAAACAGTTCGATCCCTTCGGTCCGGAACCAGGCGTATTCGTCCGGTGTCTCGACGCCCTCGGCGACGACATCGATCCCGAGATCCCGGCACGTGTGGAGGATGCCGCGGACGATCGCCTGGCGCGGGCCCTTGCTTTCAATGCCGCGGACGATCTGCATGTCGAGCTTGACGAGATCGGGCTGGAACTCGGCCAGCAGGTTCAAGCCGGCGTAGCCCGCGCCGAAATCGTCGATGGCGAAGGTCAGTCCGGCGGTCCGGTAGGCGTTGATCGACGCCGCAAAGTCCTCGGCGCTGCCGATGATGTCGCTCTCGAGGATTTCCAAAACGATCCGGCCGGACGGGACGCCGCAGCGGCGGGCGGCCTCCATCAGCGAAGAGATGGCGGTCGGTGATAGGCGGACATCCGACGGCATGAAATTGATGTTGAGCCGGGTGGTCAATCCCAAACGCGCCGCCAGCTCGACGGCGGCGGTGCGGCTCTGCTCGTTGAAACGGACGCGCTGGGCCGGGCGTATCCCCTGCAGGATCGTCGCGGCCGGTTCGCCGTCCGGGCCGCGGAGCAGTGCCTCGTAGGAGTAGATGGCCCGGCTCGGCGCATGGACGATCGGCTGGAACGCGAACGTGAACCGGTTCGGCGGCTCCGGATCCGGGCGGGCCGCGGTCACCCGGGGGACGCTCCGGTCGCTGAGCGCCGCGCGCCAGCGTCCCTCCCGAAAGGCCGCCAGCAGCTTCTTGGCCCGGCCCTCGCCGATTTCGATGAAGGACTCCCCCCGGGCGAAAAAGTCGTTGGCGCCCACGACGCCGTCGAGCTCTTCCGGCGTGATGTCGGCGACCCCCATGGTCCAATCGGCGAAGTTCCGGGCGGCCAGCGGCTCGCGGATGATGAGCGTGATCTGGCGGTGGCGCTGGTCGCGGCGTATGTCCGCGAACAGGCGGTCGATGACGTCCGCCGGCCCCTCCAGGATCTGGAAGAAGCTGCCGTCGCTGTGGAGCAGCATGCCGGTGATCCCGAGCCGGGCATTGCTGGCGCGCGCCCGGCTCAGCAGCGTCGCCAGCTCCTCCCGGCTGAGGGGGCGCGCCGCCGCGCTGCAGTAAATCAGATGGATCAGATCAGGCATTCCGCCCTCACGGTCACTCGCGCAGGTGGGGCTGACGGTGAAAATGCCGACGTGGGGCCGAGCCACCCGCGTTCAGCGATGCTTTCAGCCGGCTGCCAGTGGGCTCTGACCGTCATTATAATGCAGGGGACCGATTCGGTTGCTCTGAATTTTGCCCCATTCGTTGCGGCGTGACCTGATGAGCCGGTCGGGATGCGGATGACGGCTCCCGGCTCCGGGCCGCGCTTGACATTTCGAAGGCTCCTGCCTACCATCCGCCTATGCTTGCCCGCAAAAAGACGCCAGCACACCGGATACTCGCCGCGTTGTTTTTGAACGACTCGTTCATCCTGGCTCTGATCGTCGTCAACGCCCTGTTGATCTTCATCCAGGGCTTTGACCTGCCCGGCGGCATGGAACAGGGGCTGACCGTCCTGGACCATTGCATCACCCTGCTGTTCGTCGTCGAAATGCTGGTCAAGCTTGGAACCTGGGGATTCAAGGAGTACGCCGCGTCGCTGTGGAACGTCTTTGACGGCATTCTGGTGCTGCTGGCCGTTCCCTCGCTCCTGTTCTGGCTGATTCATCTGGAGGCGGGGCTGGAATTTCTGCTGGTGCTGCGGATCCTCCGGGTGTTCAAATTCTTCCGGTTTCTGCGCTTCGTCCCCGATATCCGGTCGCTGATCGCGGGGGTGCAACGCGCCCTGCGGACCTCGGTGGTGGTGCTGATCGGATTCTTCGTCTTCATCTTCGTCGTGTCCATCGTGTCCTGCGTCCTGTACAAAGGTGTCGCTCCGGATTACTTCGGTGACCCCCTGGCGTCGCTCTACTCGACCTTCAAGGTGTTCACCATCGAGGGGTGGTACGACATCCCGGAACACCTGGCCGAGAACCTGTCCCCGGCGGCGGGCTTTCTGACAAAGCTCTTCTTCATCGCCGTGCTCGTTTCCGGCGGGATTTTCGGCCTGTCGCTGGTCAATTCCATCTTCGTGGACGCCATGGTGAGCGACAACAACGACAACCTGGAGGCCAAGGTCGCCGTCCTGGACCGGAAGATCGACCGGCTCACGGAAATGCTGGAAAAGCACAAGGAGTAAGCTGTCGGGGATGCGTCTTGCCGCGAGCCCGGCCGTGCGCCACGGTGCCGTGTCACCGGGGCGGGTGCTGGCGGAAACCGGGGCGGCCCGGGGCCCTGGCGGCGTCAGCGGCCGAGCTTCTTGACGGCTTGCTTGTAATCACTGTTTTTCGAGTCCAGCGAGAGGGCCGCCTGGTATTCCGTTCTGGCGGCCGGCCGCTGCCCCTGTTTTTCCAGAATGACCCCCAGCCAGTAGTAAGCTTCGGCCAGCGAAGTCTTGCGGGCCTTGACCTGGAGCTGCAGAAAGCGCTCCAGGCAGTGCCGGCCGTCTTCCAGGTCCTGCCCGGTGCGGCCGGCGATTTCTCCGGTGAATAACAGTCCGTTGGGATCGTCGGCATCGATGGCCCGCACTTTCCGGAACGCCTCGCCGGCGGGGGCATACTGGCTGAGGCGGAGCGAAACGTAGCCGAACATGATATTCGCCTGCTTGTCATCCGGCTGGATGTCGAGCGCCTGGCGATATTCCAACTGGGCCGCCGTGAAATCTTTCCTGCTCCGATGGATGGTTCCCCAGGCCATGTGACCGGCCAGCGGATCCCGTTTCCGGATCTCTTCGGCCTGGGCGTGCGCCTTGTCTTCGCTGCCGCCCGCAATCCCCGGCGCCTGCAGATAGTAACTCATCAGGCGCTGGCGGGCGTCGAGATTGGCCGGGTCCAGTTTCACCGCTTGTTGATAAGCCGCCAGGCACTTCCTGGCCCAGGACATCTTGGTGAAGATGCTGGCGTCCCGGACGATCATGCCGTACGCGTCGCCGAGGACCATCTGATAGTGGGAATTGCCCGGCGCCAGCGCCACGGCCGTTTCGGCGCATTCCGCCGCCGCGTCGTAATCGCCCGTCTGCAGGTGTTGCCGACTGAGCCGGATCTGCTTTTCAGCATCGGGATTCGTCGGAGCGCCGGCGCCATCGGCGGATGGAAACACGCCGCAGCATAGAATCACGAAGAGAATGACCGCCGCATTCCAGTCGTTGCGTCCCATGTGGATGTATCGCATAAAGGCCTCCCGCTTGATTAATTCCAAGAACGGCCGCGCCACGAAAAAGTTCACATTAAAGTTGTGGTCGGGGTGCGGTCGCCCGATCAACCCCCGGCCTTGACATGCACCGAACCGCTATCTATGATGATCGAAGATGACCCGACCGGAGATCCAGTCGAAATCCGATCCTCCGGCAGGCGAGACCGGAAAGGACGGCCTTGTCCGCTTGCTGCGGCAGTTGCTCGAGTCCCGGAGCAGCGACCTGCATATCACGGTCGCCGCGGTGCCGCGCATCCGGCGAAAAGGCCAGTTGGCCCCGCTGTCCCATCCCCCGCTTACCTGGCAGGAAACGCGGGACTTGTTGCTGGCCTTTCTTCCGGAATCCCGCCGGCAACAACTGGAAGCGGAGCGGGAGATCCGCTTCGCGTTCGATGTCGACGGGCTGGCGCGATTCCGCGGCAACCTGTTCTATCAGCAACAGGCCCTTGCGGGTGTTTTTCGCGTGATACCCCGCGAGATCCCCAGCCTGGAAGATCTCGCCGTTCCCCCGATCGTCCGCACGATGGGGCAGGCCCGCAGCGGGCTCATCCTCGTCAGCGGCGGGCGCAGCGCGGGAAAATCGACGACGCTGGCGGCCATCATCGACTGGATCAACACCCGGTTCGGCTACCACATCATGACCATCGAGGATCCCGTCGAATACATCCACCGGCACAAGGAGTCGATCGTCAGCCAGCGCGATGTTGCCGGCGACACGCTGTCCGTCGCGCAGGCCCTGGACTCGGCCATGACCGAGGATGTGGATGTGATCATGATCGGCGAAATTCGGGACGCCGCAATCACGGAGCGGGCGCTGGAAGCCGCGCTGTCCGGACGTTTGGTTCTGGGCGCCGTCTCGAGCGTCTCCGCCCTGGATACGATCCACAAGCTCATCGACTGGTTTCCACCTGACCGGCAGAACCGGATTCGCGCCGGTCTGGCCGCCTGCCTGCAGGGCATCGTGCACCAGAGCCTGATCCGCCGCGCGGACGAGGAAGGAATGGCGATCGCCACGGAGGCGCTGATCCGAACGCCGGCCGTGCAGAACCTGATCCGGGAAGACAAGGTGCACCAGATCTACTCGCTCATGCAGTCCCAGCCGGGCACCGGCATGATCACCATGAACCAGTCACTGGCCGCCCTGGTGGCGAACGGAATCGTCGCGCCGGAAACAGCTCTGGACCGATCGTTGTCGAAACACGAGCTGGCGGACATGTTGGGACGGATGAATCCGGCCACTCCCCCTAGCCGATCGTAGCCAGGATCCTGTTTTTCAACTTGACGGCGAGATCGTCGGCCGAGTTCCAGCGGATCTGGCTGAACTGCTGGGTGTCGAACCGGATATTTGGGGCATCGTCGTCCCGGCAGGTGTAGATGACGGGAATCCCCAAGCCGTGGGCGAACCCGGCTTCGAAGTAGACGTTTTGATTCTGGCGGGTGAGGTCCGCGACCAGCAGCCGGCTCTTGCGGATGGCCGCCAGCATTTCGTCGAGGATGTTGTTGTTGTGCTCCAGGTACGCCATCTGGACGGGGCGATAGCCGGCGTTCTGGATGGCGGGCGCGATTCCTTCCCGATAGGCCTGGTCCAGGAAGTCGTCGCCGAATTTCATGGCCACAAAACAGTCGCGGCTGTCGGGACGGCTCTGGCGAATTTTTTCCAGATGATCGATCCCCTCGGCTGTCAGGTAGTACAGTTGACTGCTGCCCTGGCTGATCCACCCCTTCTTGATGATCTGCTCCATGAGCTTGTGGAAAGGATGCCGCTGCTCCAACTGTTCAGAGATGTGGTCCAGGTAGGCCAGCGGGTAGTCCCGGAATGAAGACAGGGAGAGCTCGGCGCCGAAATAGGGGCTGCGCCGATACATGGCGTCCATGAGCTTGTGCATCCGGTCGGTGATGCCGCGCGGGATCGTGGGCAGCATCAGAATGGCCTCGAGCGAGATGCCCTCCGTTTCCGGATCGACCGCGTTGGGGAGGATGGGCAGCGGCGGTTCGTTCTTCTCCGTGCGTTCCCGGGTCCAGCCGGACAGAAGGTGGAGTACGTCGCGGATCGGGTCAGGCTCCACGCCGTCATGGATGGCGACGCGTCCGCAGCGGGCGCACGTGTAGTGATGCACGGCGTGGTCGATCTGGGCGGGACCGGCCAGTTCATGGCCGCACAGCTTGCATCGGGTCAAGGGCTGGACGCTCATGCTTGCACCTCAATATTCGAATATTTGGCCTGAACGGCATCCGGTGGTGAACGACGTTGCGAGCCGGCGGTCAGTGAGTCGTTTGTCGGTAGGCGCGGATGGCCGCCTCGGCCAGGACCCGGGTGGCGTTCACCACCGGCACATGGGCCCGCGCCGGGTTGAAGGCCAGCGGGATCTCGGTGCAGCCGAGCACGAGCACCTGGGCGCCCCGGGCTTCGAGGTGGTCGCCGGCCCGGGCCAGCAGGTCCTCGGCCGTCTGCCGGCCGGTGCCCGACTTGATGTGGGTGTAAACCGCGGCCATGACGCAGTCGCGCTCCACGGACTCGTCGGGTGTCACCACCCGGATGCCGCGCGCTTCGAACTCGCGCGCGTACAACCCGCTTTGCAGCGTGCCGGTGGTGGCCAGCAACCCCACGGTCTGGCAGTCCGGATGGCGGCGGACCACCTCGTCGGCCGTCTCCCGGATCATGTGCAGGATGGGGATGGCGACGGCCGCCTGCATCCGGTCGTGGAAGTAGTGGGCGGTGTTGCAGGGGATGACGATGAACGCCGCGCCGGCCTTCTCCAGGCGCGTCACGCCCTCCACCAGCCACGGGATGATGGCCGGGTCGTTGGCCAGGATCGCCGCCGTCCGGTCGGGCACCTGCGGCAGGCTGTAGATCAGGGTGGGAATGTGGTCCTGGTCCCGCGCGGCGGGGGTGAGCCGGACGATCTCCGAGTACAGGTTGGCGGTGGCTTCGGGACCCATGCCGCCGAAGATGCCCAGAATCCGGGCGGGGCGGACCATCGGCGGCGGGTCCTCCACTGCCGGGACGGCGGCGGTGGCGGTTCCGGCCCACAGCGCCAGCACGCACAGCATCTGCAGCCAACAGCGGTTCATGGTTCAATCCTCCGCGGTCTGAATGCCAGCCGCCGGTCTAGAAGGGGCCCCACTGCAGCAGCACCGGCGGCACCAGCAGCGCCGGGCTCAGCGCCATCAGGATGAGCATCAGCGGCAGAAACCAGCGGGCCCACTTTTCCCACGGCACCCGCGCCACGCCCAGCACGCCCATGGTCACCGCCGAGGTGGGCAGGATGGGGTTGACGAACTCGCAGAGCTGGAAGGCGAAAACCACCGTCTGGCGCGTCAGGCCCAGCAGGTCGGCCAGCGGCGCCATGATGGGCATGGTCAGGGCCGCCTGGGCCGTGCCCGAGTGGATGAAAAAGTTGATGACCGACTGCACCAGGAACATCATCTGGGCGGCCACCACCAGCGGCAGGGCGGAGATGAGGCCGGCGCCGGCGTTCAGCATGGTGTCCAGCACCTGGCCGTCCTTGGCGATGATGAGGAGCGCCCGGCCGCAGGCGATGATGAAGGCGACGTTCACCATGTCTTTGGCGCCGGTGACGAAGCCCCGGGCGATCCGGCTGGGGCCCAGCCCGGCCACGGCGCCCAGCACCAGGCCCATGGCCAGGAACAGCGCGGCGATCTCCTCGATGTACCACTGCTGGTCGAGGATGCCCCACACGAGCAGCACCATGGTCATGGCGAACAACACGATGACCAGGGCGTGACGCCAGGTCCAGGCATCGGCTGCCGCGTCGGCGTCGCCCACCGGCGCGCGTTCCCGGTCGATGGCGTAGACGGGGCTGAGCTGCGGATTCTTCTTGACCTTGGCCGCGTAGACCATCACGTAGGCGATGACCACGGCAGTGCCGATCACCCAGCAGATCAGGCGATACTCCAGCCCCGAGTAGAGGGGCAGTTCGGTGAGCCCCTGGGCGATCCCCACGGTGAACGGGTTGAAGAAGGCGGCGGCGAAGCCGGCGGCGGCGCCGAGAAAGGGGATGGAGATCCCGACGATGGAATCGTAGCCGAGCGCCAGCGACAGCGGGATGAAAATCAGCACGAACGGGATCGTCTCTTCGGACATGCCGAACACGGAGCCGGCCAGCGAGAAGAGCACCATCAGCAGCGGGATGAGCAGTTTTTCCAGGTGGGGCCGGGCGGCGATGGCCCGGGTGACGCGGCGGATGGCGAAGGTGATGGTCCCGGTCTCCTGGACGACGTTGAAGGCGCCGCCGATGACAAACAGGAAGGCGATGATGAGCGCCCCGTCGACGAACCCGCGGACGGGGGCGAGGAGCAGCATCTCCGGTCCGAGATAAACCTTGGGCAGGTACCGGAACGTGCCGGGCACCGTGACCTGCCGCCCTGACTTTTCGACGCGCTGGAACTCGCCGGAGGGAAGTATCCACGACAGCACCAGGACGAGCACCACCAGGGCCATGACAATGACCAGGGTGTGGGGCAGGCGGAGGGTGGCGGGAGTTGTCGGGGTCGCGGGTTCACTCATGGGTGCACACTGTCCGTCGGCATTCCCGGTCCGGGCGCGGGCGGCGGGAGGGCGGCTGTCCGCCCCGTCGGGCCGGCCGGACCGGCGCGGACATTATACCGTGATCCGGCGGCGCCGACACCGGTTCATGGCGTCATCTGCCACCGCGGGCTACCCCGGCCGGATCATTCCGCGGCCGGGCGCAAGTCCCGCGCGGCCCCGTCGCCGACATCGAGGAAATAGAGCAGGGTCAGCAGAAACGGCATGCCTAAGGCGCCCAGGCCGCGCACGTACGAAGCGATCTCCGCCCGCAGGGCCTTGTTGTGGATGGTGCAGCGGGACAGCTGCGTGACGGCCTCCGTGACCGCCGCATCGAGCGCGGCGGCCGGTTCGGCGGGACGAGGCCCGCCTTCGCCGGCCAGGGCGCAGACCTCCGGCAGGCCGTGGAGCAGGACGCTGAACGTCGCCAGGTGGACCGCGAGTGTCTGCAGGTGCCCCATCAGCTCGGTCTCGTTCAGGGGCGCGGCACCGAACAGCGCGTGCCGGCTGTAGCGGCGCCAGTATCCGGCCACGCGACCGGGGCAGGCCGCCTCCACGGCGGCGCGGCGCCGGCGATAGCCCGCCAGCGTGGCGGCGGTGGGCCACCGGGACGGGACGGCGCCGTCGCGATTCCAGTGAACGTTCACCCGCCCGTCGATGCCGGGGACGGGCCGCGGCTCGGTGCCGGGATAGCTGTCGAGCGCGGCGCGGATGAACAGCCCGTACGGCGTGTCGGTGCGTCGCGCCGACCAGGCCAGCAGCGTCCAGGCGGTGTGCAGCGCCGAATGTCCCACCAGGGCCGAATCGGCAAACAACATCCGCATTCCGTCCAGCCAGGCAGGATCGGCCAGACGGTCGGCCTCGGCGGCCACCCGGTCGGCGGCCGGGCCGGCATCCGCCGCCGGAGCGGTCGCGTTCAGACGCTGCGCGAAGGTTCCCGCCAGGAACAGGGCGAAATCGACGGCGTGCCGGCCGGGCTCCAGCAGCTCCCACAGGATCTCCAGGATCCGGGCGGCGTGCCGGTCGGCGGGATCCGGCTCATCGGCGCTCCGCCACCGCGAGGCCGGATCGGCCAGGGCGCCGGGCCCGGACGCCGTCGTCAGGCGGAGGAGGGTCGGTTCCGGCGCCGCCACCAGGGCCAGCCGGGTCGACTCGGGGCAGGCCAGGGTATCGCGCATCAGCAGGCCGCGGGCGGTGGGCATGTAGCGGCGGGGAAATTTCCGGCAGACGAGGGGGAGCAGATCCTCGCCGTACTCGACCTGCAGGCGGCACAGATGGTCGGGCCGCAGGAACGGGCACTCCCGGCTACCCGGTGCGGCGACGAGGCGGTGGACCGGAGGCGCGGCCTCGGGATCCGCGGGGAAGCGCGTGTCCAGGGTCCGCTGGTCGGCCGGGTGGGCGGCCATGGCGGCGCGGAGGCGCGCGAAGTGCTCGTCATCGATCTCGATGATCCAGTCGGTGATGCAGCAGATGTGCGGGCAGGCGGTGCCGAGGCAGGTGAAGCCCGCCAGATAATCCATGAGGATGATATGGCGGTCCACGGGCGCCTCAGAGCCGGGCCATGTAGTGCGCGATGCCGCGACGAATGTACTCTTCGTCGAACGGGCCGGCGGGCGAGGGCGTTTCCACGATGCGCCGGGGGATGGGCATGGCGGCCGCGTCGAACCCCTCGCGCCGCTTGAAGGCGAACTTGCGCCGCAGCGTCTCGGCGCCCGTGGCGGCCAGCGCGTCGGCCGTGGTCTCCACCCCGGCGGCGGCCAGCGTCCGGATCACCGTCGCCAGGTCGTAGACGCCCCGGGCGAACAGGCAGATCACCAGGCTGGTGAGCACCTGCCGCCACCGCTCCTCCTCGAGCAGCGTCTCGGCGGCCTGCTCCGGCGTGAGGTGCTCGCCCTTGGCGGCGATCTTCTGATCGACGCTGTAGCCGGCGTTGTCCAGGTGGCTGTGGCGGGCGCCCACGAGATAGCCGAGGTGGCCGATGGGGCCGGTGTGGTAGCCGGGCATCTCGTTGCCGCCGAAGGCCAGGGCGAAGTCGGCTCCGCCGTAGACCGCGGCCGCGTGGGCGGTACCGCGGGCCAGCGCCCGGTAGAAGTCGGTGGGTTGGCTCACGATCCGGCTCAGCGCGGCGAGGTAGGTCTCGGCATCGCCAAAGGCGAGGGCCAGCCCGTCGGTATCGGCGAGGGTGATCAGGCCGCGGGCGAGCGCCTCGGTGGCCCAGGCCAGCGCCACTCCCGCGCTCATGACGTCGAACCCGTGGATCTCCGCCGCGTCGAGCAGCCGCAGCAGCCCGGCCGGCTCGCCGACACCCAGCAGGCTGCCCATGGCGTAAACCGGCTCGTGGTCGTAGCCGATCATCAGGGTCTTGTAGAAATACGGATCGTGAGGATAGGGCAGGCGGAGCATCGCCAGGTGGACGCACGCCACGGGGCAATGGGTGCAGGCCACGCGCCGGCCGAGGTACCCGCTGGCCAACGCCTCGGCGGAGATCGCCTCGGCCCCCTCGAACTGCCCCGACTGCAGGTTGCGCGTGGGCAGGGCGCCGGCCGCGTGGAGGGGCAGCACGTTGATGGCGGTGCCCAGGTCGTGGTACTTCTTCATCAGCGGCGAATCCACCGCCGCGTGGTAGACGGCGTCGTAAGCGTCGCGGTACGCCTTCCGGTCGGGCACGGGGATGTCCCGGCGGCCGCTCACCACCAGCGCCTTGAGCTTTTTGGCGCCGAACACCGCGCCCAGGCCCAGGCGGCCGAAGTGGCGGTAAGTCTCCGTGATGACGCAGGCGAAGCGCACCATCTGCTCGCCCGCGCGGCCGATGCGCATGATGGAGCGCACGCCGGCGCCAGCCTCGCGCGAACGGATCACGGTCCCCACGGTGGCGGAACTGCGCATGCCCCACAGCGCTGAGGCATCGCGGAAACGGGCGCCGTGAGCATCCACCGACAGGTAGACCGGCGTGGCGCTCGCCCCGCGAATCACCAGCGCGCCGTAGCCGGCGGAACGGATGGCCACGGCGCTGCGGCCGCCGGCGTGGCTCTCGCCCAGATTGCCGGTGAGCGGCGACTTGAACATGGCCACGGTCTTCGAGGCCAGCGGGAAGAGCCCCACCAGCGGCCCCACGGCCATGATAATCGGGTTGTCGGGTCCCAGGGGATCGGCGCCGGCGGGGCATTCCTCGTCCAGCAGGCGGATGGCCGCCCCGGTTCCGCCGAGGCCGTCGCGGAAGAGTTCGGGCCGCTCGCGGACCTCGGAGCGACGCCGCGTGAGGTCGATGTACAGCACGCGGTGCAGGGTGCCGTCTGCGTTCATGGGATCACCTCCGGCGCGACGTCCTCGAGCGCGATGACCTGATACGGGCAATAGTCGGCGCAGTAGCCGCAGTACACGCAGACCAGCGGCTTGTCGGCCGCGTCATCCCAGAAGATGGCGCCGAAGGGACAGGCGCGGGCGCAGTTGCCGCAGCCGATGCACAGCTCGCTCTTGAGCCGGACCCCGCCGCCGGGCCGCGCTGGCAGCGCGTCCACCGGGCAGACCTTGCTGCAGGGCGGGTCGGCGCAGGCGCGGCACACCACCACCAGGAAGCCGCGCCGGATGCCGCCGGCGGAACGGACGCCGATGCATGCGCCGCCGAGTCCGCCGTGGCCCGTGCGCCGCACGCAGGCGAACATGCACGACTGGCAACCGACGCACCGCTCGGTGTCGATGACCGAAAGGCGTTTGACCATGTGGCACCACCGGATGAATTCAAACCTGTGGCGATTATAGCCCGCGGCCGCGGGGAGTCAACCACGCCGGGCGGAACGGGTGAAAAAAGTCGGCGCGACCGGCCGGGCGGGACGGTGTTCGCGCGGGGACGCGTCCCGCTTGCGTTGGGAGCGGGGATGGCGGACAATGGCCCCATCATCGGAGATGGAGAGTGCATGAACCAGCCGTTCGTCTACACCGTCGTCGCCTCGCCGCTGCACGATGCCGCGGCCCTGCACCAGGCCGTGTCGGCCTTCACGCGCGCCCTCGACGCCATGGGCGGCCAGCCGATTCTGCCGGAGGCCGTGACGGAGGAGGCGCCGGCGCTGATCCTGGTGGGCACCGGGGGCACCGAGCACGCCGTGCTGGATCTCGCGGCGCGCACCGGCGCCGGCGACCGGACCCGGCCGGTGCTGCTCCTGGCGCATCCCGGGCACAACTCCCTGCCGGCGGCGCTCGAGGCGCTGGCCCGCCTGCAGTCGGACGGCCGCCGGGGGCGGATTCTGTTCCTGGACGGAGCCGGCGACGCCATTGGTTGGGAGTACGTGGCGGAGGCGCTGGCGGGCGTGCGGACGGCCCGGGCGCTGCGGGAGTGCCGCGTCGGCCTGCTGGGCGCGCCGTCGGACTGGCTGGTGGCAAGCTCCCCCGACCCGGCCTCGATGCGCCACCGCTGGGGGCCGACGGTGGTGAAGCTGCCCGTGGAATGGCTCTATGACCGTCTCGCCATCCTGCCGCCGGACGCGGGCGCCGGGCGGGTCGCCCAGCTCCTCGCCGGAGCCGCCGCCTGCGAGCCGGACGAGGCGGCGATGGCGGCGTCCGCCCGGGTCTGGGCCGCGCTGGCCGCGCTGGTGGAGGAGGAGCGGCTGGACGCGCTCACCGTGCGCTGCTTCGACCTGATCCGCGAGCGGGCGGTCACCGGCTGTCTGGCCCTGGCCTGGCTGGCTGACGACGGGACCATCGCTGGGTGCGAGGGGGACCTGTGCAGCACCCTGGGCCTGCTCCTGGCCGACCGCCTGCTGGGGCGCCGCGCCTGGATGGCCAATCCGTACCGGATCGTGCCGGCCGCCGGGAAGCTGGGGCTGGCCCACTGCACCGTGCCGTTCCGGCTGGTGGACGGCTACCGGCTCCGCACCCACTTCGAGTCGGGCGTGGGCGTCGGCGTCCAGGGAACCTTCCGGCCCGGCCCGGTGACGCTGCTGCGCGTGGGCGGACGGGACCTGGACGCCCTGTGGCTGGCCGAGGGTGAAATCACCGCCGCCGGAACGGCCGACGGGCTTTGCCGGACCCAGGTGGCGCTGCGGATCGATCCGCCGGACGCGGCGGAGCTGCTGGCGGCGCCGCTGGGCAACCACCTGGTGCTGGTGCCGGGCCGCCACCGGTCGCGCCTGCGCGCCTGGTGGGAGCTGCATATCCGCTGACCGCGCGGACTGTGGTATAAGGAACGCATGAAAATCATCGATGCGCCGGTGCCACTGGACGATTTCAAGAATCCGGGGGTCCGGGACGCGATCCTGAAGATCGTCGAGGAGCGGGTGAAATGACAGCCGTTGCGCACCCCTCTCTGGCGGCCGGGCGCTGGCGGACGTTCTCCCTCATGGAACAACTGGCCCATGTCGGCAGCGAGGTCGAACGGGCCCTCAATTGGAGGGAATAAGGCCACCCGGAATACAGCCGTCTGGCCGTGGAGCGGGCGCTGGAGCTGCTGGGACTGACCATCGCCGATCCGCGGCACCGGTCGCGGCTCAAGGAAATGACCCGGCTGCGGGAAGCGCTGCTGGACTTTTTCCTCGGGGATAACGAGTTCCGCTCGACGGAAAAATCGTGGCGCGCGTACTTTTACGCCTTCGCCCTCGCCGCCGCCGCCCAAAAGAGCCGCCCCGCAGGCGAAGGATGACCGCAGTCGAGCTGACGGACTGCCCGCCCCATGCGCCGGAATTGCCTCGTGGCCTGGCGGCCGCGAGTGCCATCGGCAGGACCGCAGTACCTCGTGGCCTCCGGCCGCGAGTGCCATCTGCAAGAGGTTGGGGATTCCGGTGGCAGGATGTGGGTGATTACTCAGTTACTCCCGTTTTTCTGCCAATTTTTGGCAGGATTTTCGCCGCGCCTTCCGACGGGTTGCCCACTCCATTATCGATCGACACCGTCTCCGCATTCACGACGAAAATAGCCAGGCGCAGCCCCGCGAACGCGGGGCAGCGCCTGGAAAGATAGACACATTGTATGGGTCGCGCCCCGCGGCCGCGGGGCGCGGAGAACAGGTTGCC
>CALAMB010000161.1 GCA_937925645.1 uncultured Acidobacteriota bacterium | reverse complement strand
TTGCCGGACCGCAGGCAGCGGGTGCAGACCCGGATCTTTTTCACGTCACCGCCCACCTGCGCCTTCATCTTGTGCAGGTTCGGCTCAAACCGGCGGTTGGTGACGTTGTGAGCATGGCTCACGCTATGGCCATAAACGGGACCTTTCCCACAGATTTCACAGCGCTTGGACATGATTCCTCCACGGTCGCCTTCTCAAAACAAAGGCGTATATTAGCCAATGCACCCCGGTCTGTCAATCATTTTCTGGGCCGGCGCGGCGGCCGGCCGCGCCCCCGTTACGGCTCCCAGCGGTAGGCCGCCCGGTCCAGCTCCTCGAGCGTGCGGATCGGCCGGGGCGGGTTCAGGTGCCGCGCCAAAAACTGGTAGATCTTGACCCGGATCTGCCGGGCCAGCCGCGTGTCGATGCGGTCGAAGCTGTGCCCGCCGGGCGCGTCCTTGAAGATCTCGTACTCGAACGACTTCCCTTCCGCCTTCAGCGCCTGGATCAGGTGCTCCACTTCGAGCACGAAGACGTCGTCATCGTTGGTGTTCGTGTGAATCAGCAGGGGCGTGCGCAGCTTGGCCGCGTTCCAGGCCGGCGACCGGCGCCGGTACTCCGCGATGTTCTGCTGGGCGGTCTGGCCGATATGGTAGTCCGCCGAATACAGGCCACGGTATTCGTCGTCGGAGTAGCCCATCCGGGCGATGAGGTCGCTCACCGGCACGCCCGCGAACGCCACCTGGTAGTCGTCCGGGTGGTCGAAAATGTTCATCAGGGCGATCAGGCCGCCGTGGCTCCAGCCGACGATGCCCGCGCGCTTGCCGTCGACGGCGGGGCAGTTCTCCGCCACGAAGATCCGGGTGGCGTGCACGTCGTCGTTCTCGCGCCCGCCGTAGTCGATGCGTTCGTAGAAGCCCCGGCCGTAGCCGGTGCTGCCGCGGTACTCCGGCGCCGCCACCACATACCCCTGGGCCATGAGCTCGCGGATGATGTGGGTGTGGTAGGTGGTGAAGTTGGCGTGCACGCCGCCGTGGGGCAGCACGATCAGGGGCAGCTTGCCGGCGCCGGCGGCCCACTTCGGGACAAAGAGGTAGGTCCAGAACTTGAGGGGGTTCCGGGCGCCCATGGCCGTGGGATTCTTCACCTTGGCCGGCGGGGGGCCGACGATGAAGAGTTTGTCCACCAGCGCCACGTCGCCCACGCGCTGGAACCAGAGCAGGTCGTCCACGGCTTTTTCCAGCGCGTCGAGGCGGTGGTCGAGCGCCTCGAAGCGACGGTCGACGGCGTTCCGTTCCGGTGCCTTCGCGTCGTCGCCCTGGGCCAGCCCGGCCGAGCCGAGCGCCAGCACCACGGCCGCCGTCCAAGCCAGGCGGCCGAACCACGACAAGTTTGCATTCTGGATGTTCATGGGCTCTCCTCCAAGTGTCTGCTCCCGCCGCCGGGAGATGGATCGGCCGGCCGTTCCGGCGCCGAAAGCCGCCGCCACGACCGCCCGTGACATCAGGCCGGTTGTGATGACCGGCGTCCGTTCCCGACGGATGACCGTTTGACGGTAATCATTATCAGCCCGAATGTCAAGCCGCCGCGCATCCGCACGGTCGTCCCGGTGTCTGAAAACATCGGGATCGCCCCTTGCGTAAGACATCAGACATTTTGGTTTAAGGAGAACGCATGCGTATTCACCCCGTCATCATCCTCGTCGCCATCGGCTGTCTCGCTGCGGCCGCCGCGGCCCAGGCGCCGGCGACCGCTCCGCGTCCCGATGATCCCTCGCGCCAGCTCGTGCTGGTGGAGCAGCCGAAGCCGGTGTCGGCGCCGTGGCGCGCCGGATTCGATTCCATCACCGCAGCCGACGCGGGTATCTGGATTCGCTGCCTGTCCGCCGACGCGCTGGAGGGTCGCGAGACGGCCACCACCGGTCACGAAGCGGCCGCTGAGTTCGTCGCCGCCCTGCTTGCCTCGTGGGGTGTCGCCCCCGCCGGGGATCCCGTCCGCGTGGCGCCGGCAGGACTATTTGCCGCCGGCCCCGCCGCGCCCCGTCCCGCCGGGCCACCCGCCCGCTCGTACTTCCAGCGGGTGCCCATCCGGGAGATCCGTTCCGCCACCAGTCGCATCACGGTGGGCCGCAGCTCCGCCGCCGCCGAGCAGGCCCGCGTCTTCCAGCCGGACCTCGATTACCAGTTCCCGCGGGTGCGCCGGACCGAGGTGCTCCGCGCCCCCGTCGTGTTCGCCGGGTACGGCATCCGGGAGACGGCCGCCGGCTGGGACGACTACCGCGGCGTCGACGTCAAGGGCAAGGTGGTGCTCATCCTGAACGGCGCCCCCCGCCCCGACGATCCGGCCTCGCCGTTCCACCAGCCGGAGCTCAAGGACAAGTACACCGGCGCCCGGCCGCGCCGCACCGCTTCGCCGAAGGTGGCCGCGGCGCGGGAGCTCGGCGCCCTGGCCGTGCTGCAGGTGGAGAGCGACCCCGCCGGCCGCGATGTCGCCGCCCGGGTGCTGGACGGCCGCGTTGTGGACGACTCCAAGCCCGTCATCGACACGGGCGACCGGGAACTGGAGCTGCCCGAACCGGCCGCGCCGCTCCCCATGGATATGCTGCCCACCCTGACCGTCTCCCGCGAGATGGCCGCCTACATCGTCGGCCTCGCGGGCGCGAAGCTGGACGGCCTCCGGGCCGACATCGACGGCAAGCTCCAGCCGGCCTCCCGCGAACTGGCCGGCGTCACGCTGGAACTGCGCAGCGAGGTCACCAGCGCCCTGACCAGCTCCCGCAACGTGCTGGGTTTTGTCGAGGGATCCGACCCGAAGCTCAAGGACGAGGTGGTGGTCATCGGCGCCCACCTGGACCACCTGGGGCATTACGGTCCGTACATCTTCAACGGGGCCGACGACAACGCCTCCGGCGCCGCCGGTCTGCTGGAGATCGCCCAGGCGTATGCGACGGGCGCCGCCAGGCCGAAGCGGTCGGTGCTGTTCGCCTTCTGGACCGGCGAAGAAGAGGGACTGCTCGGTTCGCGCTACTATGCCGACCATCCCTTCGTGCCCATGGACCGGACGGCGGCCTGCGTGAACCTCGACATGCTGGGCCGGTCGTGGACGAAGGAGCGCCTCGAGCGCGTGTCGCGCATGTGGGGGATCGGCCTGCCCGAGGACGTGATGGCCAGGATCAAGGTGGAGGAGTTCATGGCCCTGTCGCTGAGCGAAACCGAGGCGATGGACGCGGCCATCCGGGCCGCCAACAGCCACGTGGGGATGGCGCTGTACCTCCGACCCAGCCGCGGCGCCGCCGCCGGCGGCAGCGACCACGCCCCGTTCGCCCAGCGGAACATCCCGTGGACGTTCTTCTTCAGCGCCATGACCGAGGATTACCACACCCCGGGCGACTCCGTGGACAAGGTGGAGCTGGAGCGGGTGGAGCGCCTTGCCCGGCTGGCGTTCCTCACCTCGGTGGAGCTGGCGGAGAAAAGTAAATAGTGAACGGTGAACAGTAAGAAGATAGGAGATAGGAGATAGGAGATAGGAGATAGGAGATAGGAGATTGGGAAACGGAAAACGGGAGACGGGAAACGGGAGACGGGAGACGGGAGACGAGAGACGGGAGACGGGAGACGGGAGACGAGAGACGGGAGACGGGAGACGAGAGACGGGAGACGGGAGACGGGAGACGATACGAAAAGCGAAGCAAACCCCGAATCCCGATCCCCGAATCCCGAGCCCCGAACCGCGAGATCCGATGTCCGATGACCGCGTTACGGGAACGAGTTTCGAGCCTCGATTACGATTACGATTACTCAGTTACTCCCGATTTTCTGCCACTTTTTGGCAGGATTTTCGCCGC
>CALAMB010000160.1 GCA_937925645.1 uncultured Acidobacteriota bacterium | reverse complement strand
ATTACGATTACGATCACGATTACGAATTACGATTACGAATTACGAGCACAACCCGCAACCCTCAACTTTCAACTCTCGATCGAGCGCGGGTGCTATAATTCAGTCGCATCAATGCGGGGATGTTGCCCATGGAACCTTGCTACGGAGACCTGTTCGAGAACTACGTCGAGTCCGATGACCGCGAGGTGTTTGCCCATGGCCCCGTGGACGAGCGCGACTTCATCGAGGCGGAGTTCGGACACGACCGCAGCCGGCCGGATGCAGATCGCCTCCGCAGCCGTGGACGGTCTGAGAATCGAGTCGGCGGGCGATTGAAAGTCGCGCGCATCACAAACCGTCTGAGAAAAACAACTGAGCAGTCGAGCACATCATGTTGAATTCAGCGGACAAGATTCACGAGCACATCCGGCGTGGGGCGGCCTGCGGAATCGGGCGGCACCCGCCGACGTGGGCTCTACGGGCCGGCGTGATCACCGGCATCACCCTGCTGGGCGCGGGCGTGGTGTTGGCCGCAAACCCGGGCGCCACGGTGAACCCGGCCGGCGAAGCCACCGGCCTGGCAGCGGTCCGGACCACGGACGTCGCCCAGTTGCTGCTCTACGTGTTTCTGGCGTTATTCGTTTCGTTCCTCTGCTCCGTGGCCGAAGCGGTGCTGCTCAGCATCACGCCGTCCCATATCGCCGGCCTGGGCGAACACCAGCCGAAACTGGCGGCCCTGTTGCGCCGGTTACGGCAGGAGAACGTGGACCAGTCGCTGGCGGCAATCCTGACCCTGAACACCATCGCCCACACCGCGGGTGCCATCGCCGCCGGGGCCAAGGCGACGGTGGTCTTCGGCAGCGCCTGGTTCGGCGTGTTCTCGGCGGTCATGACCCTGCTGATCCTGTTCCTGTCCGAGATCGTCCCGAAGACCCTGGGCGCTGTCTACTGGCCGCAGCTGGCCCGGCCCACCGCCCATTTTCTGCGGGTGCTGATAGTGGTCATGCGTCCACTGCTTCGGGTGATGGAGTATCTGACCCGGTGGATCGCCCGCCGGCACAAGGCGCCCGAATTCAGCCGGCAGGAGTTTCTCGCCATGACCCACCTGGGGGAGCAGGTGGGCCACCTCAAGGCGGACGAGTCGCGGATCATTCGGAATCTCTTCCAGTTCGAGTCGCTGCGGGCACGGGACATCATGACGCCGCGCACCGTGATCGTGGCTCTGCAGCAGGATGTGACGGTTGCCCGCGCCCTGCAGTCCATCGACCGGACTCCGTTTTCACGGCTGCCGGTGTACGGGACGAACCTGGACGATGTCACCGGCTTCGTCCTGAAGCAGGATCTGCTGCTGGCCCAGATCCAGGGCGGCGGCGCCAATCCGGTGAGCCGCCACCGGCGGGAGATCCACAGCGTCACCGAGGAGATGCCGCTGTCGGCGCTGCTCGAGTTCCTGCTGGACCGGCGCCAGCATATCGCCCTGGTGGTCGATGAATACGGCGGCACCGAGGGGCTTGTCACCCTGGAGGACGTGGTGGAGACCCTGTTGGGGCTGGAAATCGTCGACGAAGCCGACACCACCGAAGACATGCAGGCCCTGGCCCGGCGCCTGTGGACACGGCGGGCCAAGGCTCTCGGCCTCGATGTGGACTAGGGAAGGACCCTGGCCGCTCCGGCGGCTGTGAGTGGCCTGAATATCCTGCTGGTGGGTGATTGAGCGGTCCGAATCCGAAGCGACTGTACATCGTGATTCGGTCTGGACCGGGCGGATCATCCCGGAGAGGTGGGCATGGCGCTGGAGCCGGACGGGTTGACCCTGGAGCGAGTGCAATTGGTTCATGACCTCATCGGGGCCTGGAACGCCCATGATTTCGATCGATTCATGGAATTTCTGACCGATGACGTGGAGTGGGACGATCCGGCCATGAGCGCACCGGCTCGGGGAAAGGAAGCCGTCCGCACGTTCGCCCAGGCGGTCCTGACGGCGTTCCCCGATTTTTCGCTGACCCTGCGGGGCCCAGTCTGCGTCGCGCCGGACGGGGGGAGCTGCGCCGTGCCCTGGCGGATCACCGGCACGCACCTGCATCCGCTGGCGCCGGGCTACGCCCCTACTCAGCGGACGGCGGCGTTCGACGGCGTCGACCACATGGAATTCCAGAGTGACCGGATCGTCCGCATCGGGACGTATTTCGACGTGCGGACCGCCGCCGGCCAGCTGCTTGGCGTGTCCCTCCGGCCGCGGCCGGGAAGCTGGGTCGAGCGGGCGCTGGTCGCGGCCCAGCGCCTGATCGCCGCGTTCGTCCGCCTGGCCGATGTCCGATTTCCGAAGTCCGATGTCCGATGACCGGCAACGAGCCGCGAGCCCCGAGCCTCGAGCCTCGAGCCTCGATTACGAATCACGAGCACGAACCATCAACCATCAACCATCAACTGATACTATTAGGCAGGTGCTATAATCGCTTGCATTCGCTGTGGAGGACGCCCGTGAAACCGTGGTACGAGGAGCTGTTCGAAAACTACGCCGAGTCGTACGACCGCGAGGTGTTCACCCAGGGCACCGTGGCGGAGTGCGACTTCATCGAGACCGAATTCGGGCCCGACCGCACCCGGACGGTGCTGGACATCGGTTGCGGCACCGGCCGCCACGCCATCGAGCTGGCCCGGCGCGGCTGGACGGTGACCGGAATCGACCTGTCGGCGGACCAGCTCCGCCGCGCCCGGGCCAAGGCCCGCGCCGCCGGCGTGGCGGTGCGCTTCGAGCGCCGCGATGCCCGCCGCTTCCGCTTCGCCCGCCCGTTCGGCGCGGCCATCCTGATCTGCGAGGGGGCGTTTCCGCTCATGGAGACGGACGCCGAGAACTTCGAGATCCTGCGCTGCGCCGCGCGGGCGCTCGCGCCCGGCGCCCCCTTCATCCTGACCACGCTGAACGCGCTGTTCCCCCTGTACCACTCGGTCAAGGACTTTCTCGACCAGCACCCGTCGGGAGTGACCACCCAGGCCGGGTCGTTCGACCTGCTCACCTTCCGGGACCGCTCCACCGTGGAGGTCACCGACGACTCCGGCCGGACCCGGACGCTGAAAACCGACGAGCGGTATTACGCCCCCAGCGAGATTGCCTGGCTGCTGGCGTCGGCCGGGTTCACCGAAATCACGATCCGGGGGTGCGACATTGGCGTCTTCGACCGCAACCGGCCCCTTACCCCTGACGATTATGAAATGCTGATTATCGCCCGCCGGGCGGCAGAGGGTGCGTCTTAGTAAACCGGTGAACAGTATTCCAACGAATCGATGTCTCCGGTCAGCCGGGCATGGCCGTGAAAAATGACTGCCTCGCCGCCGACGATCACATAGCGGACGTCGTGCTGATGGAGCAGCCCGATAAACTCGCGGATATCAGTCGAGAAGTGAGCGGCGTTCATAGGCGATGGGCGCATCGCGGACATCGGGAGCGTTCGTCCCGAATGCCCGTTCCCTGAGCGCTCTGGCGATGGCCTGACGCTCGGCGGGCGTCAGGCGAATTTCCTGTTCGATCTCCCATGCCCGCGCCTCTTCGAAGGAATGTGCAACATGAACAACGGGATCCAC
>CALAMB010000159.1 GCA_937925645.1 uncultured Acidobacteriota bacterium | reverse complement strand
ATGGGCTGTAAATGTCCGTCTGACGGCCTTCTAAGCCGGGGGTTGCAGGTTCGAGCCCTGCCGGGCGCGCCAATTTTTTCAATAATTTACACGAATTTCGATAAATATTGGATTTGCCGGCCAGTGTGACAGATCACTGTGTCCTATTGCCTGATGTTGGGTGCTACTGTGTCGCTCCGGGTGAAATTGCCAGGCATGGTCAATCTGTATGCCGGTGGAATTGGTAGGGACCAACCAGAACCTGGGCAAGATCGAGGACGTCTACGGCAAGCCCAATAAGATGACCTTTTTTGACATCTTCAATCATGGATCCTTTTTCAAGAAGTGCAACGCCTTCGAGCACTGGACTGAGTCAAAAGAAGGGCTGTCCGGAGATGTTGCCGGCATAGCACGGACACATTTTTTTTCATGGCCAAATTCACCGCCCGCTCTTCAACTGGTACAAGCGCTGCCGCGCTGCTCCGCGCGCCCCGTTCTCGTTGTCATCCGCGCCGGCAAGAACGCCCAGGAGATTTTCATCGGTAAGAGTCTCCACCGCCGCTTTGCGCACTCTCCCATCACTGTCCGACTGAGCGATCCCGAACAGGGCTTGCTGATCCGAAAGCTTGCAGACCGCGGCTCGTCGGACTTCAGCGACGGTGTCAGATCGAGCAATCTCAATTAATATCTGTTGGTTTGAAACTCTGGCAACAGCGATTCTGCGGACGTCGAAATCCTCGTCCCGCTTGGCTATTTCGGCGAGAATCAATTCGTCGTTCAGTTTCTCCACTGCCAGGCCACGCACGTGATCAACTTTTTCCGACCGAGCGATCCCAGCCAGAACCGACGGGTCGGTGAGCCGCTCCACCGCTTCACGGCGGACATATGCGTCACTGTCATTCCGGGCGACTTCTGCCAGGACCCGTTGGTCGGTGAGGTTGGCAACAGCCGCTTTTCGCACGAATTCGTTGCCATCTGTCCGGGCGACCTCTGCGAGCAGCGGTTGGTCCGTTAGTTTTCCAACCGCGCTAAAGCGTACGCCGGCATTCTGATCCGTTCGAGCGATCCTGGCCAAGAGGCTCTGATCCATGATCTTCTCTACCGCGGACGATCGCACCTGCTCATTCTTTTCAGTCGTCGCGATCTTGGACAGAACATTCGGGTCGTTCAATTTTTTTGTGGCAGCACGGCGGATACGATCCGTGCCATCCGATTGCGCTATTTCAGCCAATCGAACCGGATCGGTCAGATTTTCGACTGCGGACTCTTGCACCAGCGGTTCCCGGTCGCTCCGCGCTACACGGGCAAGCAGACTTTGGCTTCTGATCCTGCGCACGGCCCTCATGCGGTTGTATTGATTTTGCGAGTTCAGGGCCATATTCTCAAACAGTTTCTGAGCCTCGTCGTTTGCTGTGGACAGGATCAGATCCTCCAGTACGGCCTCGGCGGCTTTCTTGACTGCGTCTCGAACCGGTGCGTCTTCCGGTCTTGTGTACTGGGTGTCTGAAATCTCATCAGGTGCTGAGATGTCGGCCGACTGGGTGAACCTGATCCGGTATGCCTCCAGAGTGAGCTGGGCCTCTGCCCACGCGCCGGGGTAGTGTATGGAGGACCCTCCGACGATTAGTCCTTCTTGATGGTAAACAATTTTTACGGGCTTAGCGTTCGGAATTGACAGTTGCACGACGAGGGTTTGATTCCCATCCGAAGAAGTATCCTGGCCGACTGGGATACCCGCAAAGTGGGCGATGACAATCTGCCGAAGTTCATCTGCATACCAGTTGCTGTCCACAGAAACCCTAATCTTTTGAAAAAGCGGTAGTTTGCCTCTTTCCAGGGCAAGTTTCCGGACCGTTTCGTCGGCATCCGTTTGGGCAAGCTCGATCAGAAGGGCCGAATCGTCGAGCTTCGACACCGCGGCCAACCGCACCGCGGCATCGCTGTCTGACCGGGCTATAGTGGCCAGCTGAACCGGATCCAGGAGGCGTGCAACCGCCACGCGACGAACATCCGCATCACCATCCGTCCGGGCAACCTCGGATAAAACGTTCTGGTCGATGACGTTCGCCACTGCGAAGCGACGGACATACGGCTTGCCAGCCTCCCGGGCGAGATCCGCCAACGTGGGTGGATCCGTCAGCTTCTCCTGGACGATTTTATAGACCTCCTCGTCGAGGTCTGTCTGGATCAGTCTCGCCAAGATCGTCGGATCGGTCAGTTTTCTCAGCGCAACCTTTCTCAACCTAAGGACCTCGTCAGATGTGGCGATCTCGGCCAGCAGAGCCTGATCCGGATGAGTGAGATTGTCCAGCGCAATGTAGCGAATTTTCTTGTCATCGGCGGTTTTGACGACTTCCGCGAGCCAAGATTGGTCATAGATCTTCCACACCGCCGCCTCGCGCACATCTTCGTCGGTGTCCTTCAGGGCGATGGCGGCGAGCAGGGCCGGATCCTGGCCGGTGAGCCGCCCCACCGCGGCCTCGCGCACCCGGTCATCCTGGTCGGTCGTGGCGATCCTGGCCAGGACGGTCTGGTCGGTCAGTTGCTTGACGGCGAATCGGCGCAGGTACCAGTCTTTGTCGGTCAAGGCGATCCGGGCGAGTTCCCGGCAGGCATTCGCTTTGCCCGCCGCGCATTCGCGCGCCAGTCTCACCACCTTCGCTTCGTCTGCGGCCTGGACCAGCGGAGCGGCCAGCCATAGCCCGAGGGCGACGGCCGAGAGAACCTTTCTAAGCCATGGCATGACATCCTCCCAAGTGAGTAATCGTGAATCGACGAGCAGGCTGAACACGCACCACGGTCCGTTCATTTTGCCGGCGATGAATCGGAAAAATGGACTGTGTCCACCACCCAGCCCAGGCCGTTGATCCGAAACAGATAGTCTCCCGATGTGCCGCACAATGTCCCAAAACTCTTGTCTCGGTACGAATCGTCGAAAACCCGCCCGGACAGGACCGTGCCGTTTTTCAACGTCACCGAAACGCTTTCCCCCGTGCTGTAGCTGGACTTGTCCGCCGCGGCCTTGACCTTGTCAAACACGACCGTGCCGACATCAGAAAACGGCATGCTGATCTCCAACACGGCTGCGCCCTTTTTTGTTTCCATCCAGAGCGTCTGGCTGAACTTGTGGTCTCCGGATACGTTGATGTACCTTGACGGGACATAGTAGTAGGCATTGATGTTGCCCGATTCGATCACCCGGCCGTCCCGGAGAATGATCCTGCCTTTCGCGCCGGGTTGGGGGGGGATGACAACTGGTTTGCAAGCGATGATCCGCAGCGACTGGATCTTGTCGAAGGTCAGCGTCAGCATTCCCAGACTGCAGCGTCCCTTGATGAACGCGTTGTCTTCGATTCCGCATTCCAGGGAGGTGCCGTCGGACAAGGCGACCTTGAAAATCCCCTTTTTGATCCGGGTGATTTCCTTCATCTGGGAGAACTTCACAAACAGGCTGTGGGTGCCTTCGGTGTGGCCATAATACGGAACGCGATATTCTTTCAAGACCAATACAAGCCCGCTGCCCCCGACGTCAAATGCCGCGAAGTACTCTTCGCCCGAACTCAAGCTGCCCAGATCCGTCACCTCTCCCGTCGTGTCCGTGACCACCGCGACGGTCTCGGGAAGGGTTTGGGCGGCGGGATACGGCGCGGCGAGCAGCACACCTGCCAGCAAGCCAAGAAATGCCGCGGATTTCGAGATCGCCATCATGTACACCTCCTAACGACTTTGGACCATCGCTGCTTCCGGGCCGGCGGAAGTCGAGCGGGATGATTCATCAGGACGCTCCGGAGCACGACCCGCATCGATCTTTTTCGTCCAGATAGCGGTTTTCCACGGGATCCCCGCATAGTGCGCAAATAGAAAACCGATTCATGATGGCGGCCGGCGGAAGGCCCAGGCGGTCCTGCGCCTGTTCGCACAAAAGGCGCC
>CALAMB010000158.1 GCA_937925645.1 uncultured Acidobacteriota bacterium | reverse complement strand
GGTGAATGGGTGAATGGGTGAATGGGTGAATGGGTGAATGGGTGAATGGGTGAATAGATGAATGGGTGAGCAGATGCGAACATTCAAACGTTCAAACATTCAAACCTTCAAACAGTTCGATTACGAGCACGATTACGATCACGAGCACGATTACGATTACGAATTACGAGCACGAATTGAGGGAACGGGAACGAGCCTCCAGCCTCTAGCCTCGAGCCTCGTTTACGAGACGAGCACAACAAGGGCGAGCGATGAGAGTTGCGCCAGTCACCGATCCTGAAATCCTCGACGGCTACAACGCCGACGCGCTGGGCTACCGCGGCGCGCCCGAGGGGCTGTTCCGCCCCGCCGACGAGGCCGAGGTGCGGGAGATCCTCGAGTGGGCCTCGGCGGAGCGGCGGGCGGTCACCCCGGTCGGGCTGCGTTCCTCCACCACCGGGAGCTGCGTGGCGCCGTCGGGGTACCTGCTGAGTCTGGAGCGCTTCCAGGCCCCGCCCGACATCCGCCCCGACACCTGCACCGCCGTGGTGCAGCCGGGGCTGAACCTGGCCGAGCTCAAGGCGCAGCTCGAGGCGCAGGGTCTCTTCTTCCCGCCCGACCCCACCAGCGAGCCCGACTGCTGCATCGGCGGCGCCGTGGCCACCAACGCCTCGGGCGCCCGCAGTCTCAAGTACGGCGCCGTCCGGAACTGGGTGCGGCGGCTGCGGGTGGTGCTCGCGTCCGGTGAAACGCTGGAACTGCACGCCGCTGCGGTGGACAAGAACGCCGCCGGCTACTACGGCTTCCAGGATCCCATCCAGTTCTTCATCGGCTCGGAGGGGACGCTCGGCGTCATCACCGAGATCGAGCTCCGGTGCCTGCCCCTGCCCGCCGACTACCTGGCGCTCTACGCCTTCTTCCCCACCGAGGCGATGGCGCTGGCGGCCGCCGCGTCCTTCCGCGACAGCGCGCCGGGCGTCCGCTGCCTGGAGTACTTCGACGGCGGGTCGCTGGCGCTCATCCGCGACGAAAAGGGCGCGCCGGTGCCCGCCGGCGCCGGCGGCATGCTGTTCGTCGAGGAGGAGGCACCCGCGGGGGGCGTCGACGCGCTGCTGGAGGCGTGGCTGGAGCGCCTGGAGGGGAGCGGCGCCAGGGTGGACGACACCATGGTGGGCGACACCCGGGCGCGGAAAGAGGAGATGAAGGCGCTGCGCCACGCCATCCCGTCCACCCTGAACGAGCGCGGCATCCGGTGCCGCGACGCCGGCGGCGGCAAGGTCTCCACCGACTGGGCGGTGCACTACCGGCGGATCGCCGCCATGTTCCCCGCCGTCCGCGCCATCTGCCGGGCCCACGGTTTGGAAGACGTGTACGGCTACGGCCACGTCGGCAACGGCCATCCCCACTTCAACATCGTCGCCGCCGACGCCGAGGCCAAGGCCCGCGCCAGGGCGGCCGTCCACGAGATGTGCCGCCTGGTCCAGGCCGCCGCCGGCACCGTGAGCGCCGAGCACGGCATCGGCAAGGTGAAGAAGGAATTCCTCCCCTACTGCTTCCCGCCGCGGGCCATCGACTGGATGCGCGCCTTCAAGCGCGAGCTCGACCCGGCGTTGATCCTCGCCCCTGGAAATATCTTCGATTTCTAAAAAGCGTTTTCACCACGAAGGCACAAAGAACACAAAGGTTCTTCTTTTCGTGCTCGTAATCGTAATTCGTAATCGTAATCGTGATCGTAATCGGGGCTCGAGGCTCGAGACTCGAGGCTGGAGGCTCGTTCCCGCCATGGGGACATCGGACGTCGGACATCGGATCTCGCGGCTAGGGGATCGGGGCTCGAAGCTCGAGGCTCGTTCCCGCCATGCGGACATCGGACATCGGACTTCGGACATCGGGGCTCGGGGTTCGGGGTTCGCGGTTCGGGGCTCGGGGATAAGGGTTTACCCTCAACCCTCAACCCTTAACCCTCAACTCTCAACTCTCTCTCAATCCGCCGATCCCTCACTCGCACTCCAAATAGCCAATCAAATATAAGCAATCACCAATAACCAATAATCCGAAATCCCAAATGAAAATGTCAGTGGATCAATGACAGATGAGATCCCCGCGCCCTCCGAGCCCTCCGCGGTGATTCTCTCTCCGTCGCCTCGCCGGTTC
>CALAMB010000157.1 GCA_937925645.1 uncultured Acidobacteriota bacterium | reverse complement strand
GTTCCCTTCTCACCGGCTGGGCGGCGACGGCCGAGAGGAAGTTCAGGGGCTGGTCGCCGAACAGGGCGAAGACGCAGAGCCGGGCGGCCGGGTCGGTGAGGTCCTCGACGCGGAGGTAGCCGCCGAAGATGCCGGTCAGGTCGGGCAGGCGCTGGTCCAGCAGAAAGATGTCGCGGCCGTTGGGCGGCACCGCGAGGGTGGTCACGCTGAGGGGCAAGCCGTCCTGGCTGAACGCGGAGAGCCGAACCTGGTGAAGAGTTTCGTGGGGGTTGACGACGGCCACCCCGGTGAAGAAGGCGAACGTGTCGAGGCTGCCGTTGGCGATGTGGCCGATGAGGTAATCCGCCGCGCCGCCGGCCGCGAGCGGCAGGCTGGCCAGGAACCGGCCCGCGCCGGCCTCGCCGAAGGTGACCCAGCCGGCGACGGCGCCCGAGCTCAGGTAGTCCACCGTCAGGTGGCCGGTCATGGCGCCGGCGATGTTGATCACATCGTGGATCTCCCGGTGGAGCTTGCCGCGGGCCGGTACCGTCACGAGAGTACTTTGGCCCAGCAGTTCGCCGGCGTCGTCGAAGAGCCGGCAGACCACATCGACGGGCTCGGCACCGGGATTGACCAGCGTCAGGTACGTTTCGTACGTCACTCCCAGCGGGCCGGAAGCGATGTGCGGCGCGCGGAGCGTGGCCGGTTCGGCGGGGAGGGGCAGCGCGTCGACGGCGGCCAGCTTGCCGTCGTCGCCGAACAGTTCGCAACCCAGCAGCGGCCGGTCGGCCGTCACCAGCAGGAAATCCTCCGCGGCCAGAGCGGGCAGCTCAGCGGCCAGGTCCGGCGCCCAGCGGCCCCGGCCGGGCAGGGTCCGGCGCACGGTGTGTCTGACCGCGCCGGCGCCGATTTGTTGGACGGTGACCTGGGCCTGCTCCTGGCCGGGATTGAGCAGCAGCACCTGTCGCACGGGGTCGGTCCCGCCGGGCAGGACGAACGCGGAGACGGCCGCGCGGATGTCGGGCAGCGGCAGGCCATCGAGGTAATCGAGGGCGCCGGGCGGGTTGGCCAGCCAGAAGCCATAGGTGTCGGTCCGGGTGACGAAGGTGCGCACCCAGCGGTCTGCCGCGGCGGCGGCCGGGCCGAACAGGGCCGGATCGGTGAGGTAGCGGGCGTACTGCTGGAAGGGGGCGACGGTGTGGGTGGTGCCGGCCTGGAAGCGGCCGTCGTCGGCGTAGAGTTCCAGGTTGAGGAGGGCCGGCGCGTCCGCCAGGTTGACCACTGAGAACGACAGGTCGGCGCTGCGGGGGAAGTGGACCAGGTTGAATGCCTGCCCGGCCACGGCGGCCACACCGGCGCGGGAACAGATGCCGCCGAGCGTAGTGCCGCCGGCGACGCTGAGCACGGCATCCTCGGTCAGGGTGACGTGGTTGACGGGGTCGAGCTCCGTGTCGGCCAGCGTGTTCAGGGTATAGGCGTAGGCCAGCGCGCCGCTGCTGTCGGAGACGCACAGGGCCAGCTTGTAGAAGTCAGCGAAACCCACGAGGAGGTCGGCGCCGTGCTGGCCGTCGAAATTGTCCGCCGCCACGGCGGACGGCACGTTCCGGAAGTAGATCCGCGGGGCGGCGCCGGCGGCGAACGAGCCGTCGGCCCGGGCGCGCCAGGCGGCGATCGCCTTGGCGTCGGTCAGGGCCACGGCCAGGTCGGCGTGGCCGTCGCGGTCAAAGTCGGCGGCGGCCAGGGCGGCGGGGGTGCCGCCGGCGGCATACTCGGCGCGGGTGAAGGCGGCGGCGTTGAGGAACACGCTGACGGAGGCGTCGTCCCGGTTGGCCACGGCGATGTCGGGAGCGGTGTCGCCGTCGAAGTCGCCCACGGCCAGGGCCAGCGGGTGCGCGCCCGACCACCGGGTGTCGGGGGCGGCGAAGTCGTAGCCGGGCAGAATGGTCAGGGTGCCGGCGCCGGCGTCGGTATAGAGAAAATCTTTCCGGCCGTCACCGGTGACGTCGTGGACCAGCGAGGCGCTGGCCACGCCGGACATGTCGGTCCGCCGGCGGGGGGCCAGGGCCCGCTCTGGACTCACCGATTTATCGGCCAGGTCCGCCCAATCGTAGGTGGTGAGGTGGCCGCCGGCGTCGGCCACCAGAATCTCGGGCCGCCCGTCGCCGGTAGTGTCGCCCGCTCCCACCGCGACCGGCACCTCGCCTCCCAGCGCGCGCCACAGCGGCGGGGCGAACGTGCCGTCGGGCCGTCCCAGCGCCCAGTACAGCCGCCCCAGCGCCCCGTCGACGCTGACGACGTCCTCGCGGCCGTCGCCGTCGAGGTCGGCGGCGGTCCAGTCAGTGATGACCGCGCCGAGCAGCGACGCCGTCCAGTAGGTGTCGGGCCAGTCCAGGTCCAATCGGAACAGATCCACCACGGCCGGGGTGAACACGGTCTCGATGTCGGCGCCGCTCTTTTGGTAGAACGCCCGCAGGGTCAGGGTGAGCTTCCCGTCATTTGCGGCGAAATCGTAGCCACGGATGTCGCCGAAGAACTGGGTGTTCTCCTGGCGGAACCGGCCGGTGGCGCCCCAGTTGCTGCCGTCGGTGGTCGGCCAGACGCCGGCGCCGGCGCCGATGGTCACGCCCAGGGCGTGCTCCGGGCTCGACGGCGTCCACGAACCGGTGCTGCGCAGCAGCCGCAGCCAGATCCGGTCCTCCCCCGCCACGCAGCGGAAGAGCTGCACCGCCGGGTCGGGGATGCCGGTGGCCGCCCCGCCGGTGCAGGGCATGTGCACGGCCGGCGACGGGTCCCAGGCGTACTCCGACACCGCCAGCGGCAGCACCGTGCGCCCGGCGGGCTGGAGGGTGAAATCCGTCAACTGGCCAGTGGCCAGGGTCTGGCCCAACGTTGCTCCGGCGGGGAGTTGCAGCTCGAGGATCACCGGGTTGGCCGTGCTGGCGGTGGGGAACGGATTGTTCGAAAACAGCAGCGTCACCGCCGCCGCCGGCAGCACCTGGTTGGGCAGCGTCGGGTTCACAATCCCCGTCTGCGTCGAGCGCGCCTCCACCACCACCATCGGCTCCTCCGTGCCGATATAGCTGAACACCCCCTTGTTCGTGGTCACGTACACCCGGCGCGCCCCCCGGCTGTCCGTGACGATGTCGCAGATTTCCGGAATTGTCGCCAACAGGGGGGAAGCCAGCTCCCAGGTGTCGCCGCCGTCGGCCGATTGATACAGGCCGTCGTAGCGCGTGCCCGCGTACAGCATGCGGGTGACCGGGTCGAAGGCCAGGGAGATGACCTCCTTGAAGAGGAGGCCGCAGTAGGTCCAGGTGTCGCCGGCATCCGTGCTCCGGTAGACACCGGTCCCCTCCATGTGGCCGTCCTCGTCGCAGCGGATGCCGGCGTAGAGCACCGCGGGCGGTCCGACGTCGATGGCCAGGGCCCGGACGTGGTCGTTGACCAGTCCGCCCATCGCCGGTTCCCAGCCCGCCCCGTAATCGACGGACCTGTACAGGCCGCCGAGCCCTGCGGCGTAGATTGTCTGCGGGGCCGCCGGATCGATGAGCAGTTCGGAGATGTTGATGCCCGCCAGCCGGCCGGTGGCCGTCCACGTCATCCCGCCGTCGGTCGTGGCGTAGATGCCCTTGTAGCGATCCGATGCTCCCTGAAGGGTGTTCGTGTAACCGGACGAGGCGTAAAACCGCGACGGGTCGGTGGGGTCGCCCTTGATGTCGTAAATGGATTGGGCGTAACCCGTCTCGGCACTCCAGGAGGCCCCGTCGTCGGTGCTTTTGAACAGTCTGGCGGAGTCGGAGGCGAAGATGGTGGCGGGGTGGGTGGATGCATTGATCGCCAATCCCACCACCCAGTTCAAGCTGAGCCGGCCGAGACAGGTCCAGCGGCTCCCGTCGTCCACGCTTCGGTGAACCAGGCCCTTCATGTCTCCCGCGTAGACGACGCCTGGCTCCGCAGGCGATACAGCGAGCGACCACATGTAGTCCAGAATGCCGAAGGTCGCGGGCTTGAATATCCCCCCGCCGTCCCAGGATCGGACGATCCCGTCGCTGGTGCCGAAGTACAGGGCGCCGTTGTGACTGGACCGGTCCAGAGCCGCGCTGCGCCCGCTCAAGGGGTAGATTTCCGTGCACGTCTGGCCACCATCCGTGCTGCGGAAACATCGGGTGCCGGCGAAGTAGATCAGATCGGGATCGGCGGGATGGAAAACCATACCCCAGAAACTGATGTTGGGGAGCAGGAGATCCCAGGAATCTCCGCCATCGGTGCTGCGATATATGGCCGGCTTATTGTCGATGATGATCGATGCATACACCCAACCGGGACGATCCGGATGACAGGCCAATTTGTACGCCGATCCGATGGGGGGAAATGACTGATGCCAGGTGCGCCCGCCGTCCGTGCTGCGGATGATGCCATATTCGGTGATGCCGGTATCCGGAGTGTATTTCATTCTCGGCGCGTAAAAGAAGGAATACGGGGGAGTCGCCAGCATCGCGAAGTCCGTGAAAGTATAACCCGGGATCGGGGCGACCTGGGACCATGTCTTACCCCAGTCAGCGCTCGCCAGGATGCCGTCGGATTGCTTGGAAGCGGCATAGATGACGTTCGGCTGCTCCGGGTGGACGGCAAAGGCGCATACGGACGGAGTCATGTAATCGGTAAAGTGGAGATTCTCCCAGGTCACGCCGCCATCCGTGCTGCGATAGATTCCTTCGCCGACGACGGATCCGCCGCCGGCCAGCACCAGGTGGTGGTCCTGGGGATGTACGAGGCACGCGTCCACATTCCGGGGATACTCGTACCCGTCGATGAACTCCCAACTCTGGCCCCAGTTCCGGCTCACGAAGAATCCGCCGCCGTTCACCGCCGTGAACAGGACGTTTGGGGTTTGCGGGTCCACGGTGATGAACAGCGTCTCGCCGCCGTACGGTCCGCCGGTGGACCAGCAGTTGATGCCGCCGACGACCCACGCGGCGATCAGCAGGGCGGTCAGAAGAGTGAAGGATGCTCGGGGCATGGGAACCTCCGGATCGTCGTTGTCCTGACGGGACCCGCCGGATCTGAGAACAGGAGGCAAGCGCTGTTGACATGCACCCCGGACGTTGGGGTGAATCGGATGCCTGGATCAGTTGTTCACTGGATGATCAGTTGATTTCATGCTAGCACCCGGTCACGGTAGTGTCAACGGCGACCGTCCGGCGGTCGGGCGCTGCCAGGGTCGTGGCCCGTCGCGCCGCGACCGGCTTGCGGCCGTTCCGCCCCTTTTTTTTGTTCCGCCCGCCACCGCTTCGGGGTACGATGGATCGTCCGCGATCGCGTCACGGCCGCGGGGTGACGGCAAGCGCGAACGCGTATCTTGATCTCTGAAGTCCGATGTCCGATGTCCGATTCACCACGAAGGCACGAAGGACACAAAGGATTTCATTTGTCCTTGATCATTTGGCAATTTTCATTGGGCGTTTCGGATTATTGGTTATTGGTGATTGCTTATATTTTATTGGCTATCTGGAGGCGAGGCGGAGCTTGCCGAGACGACATCCGATGTCCGTGTCACCACAGGGACGCAGAGGGGGAATTCATTTGTCATTCATCAATTTTCATTGGTCATTTATCATTGGGCATTCGGAGGACGGGAGACGGGAGACGAGAGACGGGAGAGGGAAAACGTTAGATGAACGGGAAACCCCGAGCCTCGAACCGCAAGCCCCGAACCGCGAGCCCCGATGTCCGATATCCGAAGTCCAATGGCCGTAGGTCGGGAACGAGCCTCGAGCCCCGAGCCCCGAGCCCCGAGCCCCGAGCCTCGAGCCCCGAGCCCCGAGCCCCGAGCCCCGAGCCCCGATTACGATCACGAGTACGATCACGATTACGATTACGAGCACGAGGGAAATATATGAGTCAACCGTTGGTGATCCGGGGCGGCGTCATCCTGACGCTGGGTGAGGACAACCGGGTGCTGCGGGACCACGCCATCCGCGTCGAGGACGGCCGCATCCGCAGGATCGCGCCGGCCGCCGAGGTGGACGCCGCCGGCGCCCGCG
>CALAMB010000156.1 GCA_937925645.1 uncultured Acidobacteriota bacterium | reverse complement strand
TGTCGGTGCAGAGCCAGACGATGTCCTCGTAATCGACCATCACCCGGTACACCCAGCGGTTGGACAGGCCGTCGACCACGTCGAGCCGGCGGAAGGGCGCCCCCGGGAACCGGTAGTAGACGCCGGCGGACGTCGCTACCCAGACGGTCCCCTGGCGGTCGATGGCCGCATCCAGGTAGAATGTCTCGGGGTCGGCGCCCGGACGGATCTCGGTGTGCCGGCCGTCGGCGCTCAGCCAGGTCAGGCGGTCGGGCCGGCAGAGCAGAAGATCGCCGGTCGCCGCGTGATGAAATAAGCTCTGCACGCCGTTTCGCCCCGGGCCGTTGACCTGGGGCAGCGGCGCCAGCCGCCCCCCGCGCAACCGGCTCAAGCCCGCCTGGCCGCCGATGTACAGCGTGCCGTCGGGCGCGACGGCCAGGCCGAGCAGGAAATCGTCGGCCAGCCCGTCGGCCTGGGTGAACAGCCGCTCCTGGTCGCCGCGGAGTTCCACGAGACCGCGGGACGTGGCGAAATACAGGGTGCCGTCGGCCGCTTCGGCGATGTCCCGCACCGACGGCGCCTCCGGGAGCGTCCGGAAGGTGTGGGGGGTGAACCGTGAGCCGGCCAGGACCGCGGCGCCGGCCGGCGTGCCCACCCAGAGCCGTCCCCGCCGGTCGCCGTGGATGGTGGTGATCGTGGGGGACGGCAACCCGTCCGCGACGGAGAAGGTGGTGAACGCGCTGCCGTTGTACCGGCTCAAGCCGCCGAGAGTGCCGATCCAGATGTAACCGTCCGGATCCTGGTGAATGTCGATGGGCTGGTCCTGAGCCAGCCCCTCCTGCACGGTGTAATGATGAATGAAGAAGCGCGACGCCTGGGGCGAGGCGGCGGCGCCCGCCAGCAGCAGGCCCCCCATCGCCAATCGCAGCCAGACGCGGAGCGATCGCGGCATCGCCACTCTCCTCGCGCGGAAAGCGCCCGTCACACCTTCACGATCTCCACCGCCTCGAAGGCGGCGGTTTCCAGATCCTCGAACCGGCCGCCGGCCTCGACCGCCCGGATCTCCTCGAGACGGGAGCGGGTCTGCGGATGGCGGCCCACCAGGTAGGCGCAGCAGTCGCCGTAGGGTAAAATCGACAGCGCGTACGTCCCGAACTGTTGGGCCAGGTCCGTGATCTGGGCCTTGTTCAAGCCGATGAGCGGGGTCAGGACCGGCCGCCGCGCGTCGGCGTAGATCGCCTGCAGGTTCTCCAGGGTCTGGGAGGCGACCTGGCCCACCGAATCGCCGGTGACCAGGGCCTGGGCGCCCTCGCGGTCGGCGAACCGGTCGGCCAGGCGGATCATCATGCGCCGGTACAGGATCATCCGCATGTCCTCCGGCGCGGCGATGATGATCGCCCGCTGGAGCGGTCCGAACGGCACCAGAAAGAGCCGGCTGGCGGGCTGCCAGGCCTGCAGCACCCGGACGATGCGCCGGACCTTGTCCTGGACGCTGGCGGCGTCCACCGTCACGTTGTGGAAATGGATGTAGGTGACGGGGCAGCCCCGCTGCGCCATGAGCCGCGCCGCCACGGGGCTGTCGATGCCTCCCGAAACGAGGGCGAGCACCCGCCCCGAGACGCCCACCGGCAGGCCGCCGGGGCCGCGGTGCTGTCCGAAGAAGACGAGGATGCTGTCGGGCAGCACGTCCACGTGCACCGGCAGCTCCGGCGCGGACAGGTCCACCGTCCAGCCGCGCGCCACCATGATATGGCCCAGCTCGCGGCCGATCGCCGGCGAGTCGAGGGGAAATCCCTTCCAGGCCCGGCGGCAGCGGATGCCGAATGTGCGCGGCGGCCGGGTCTCGGCGAAGTTGGCGATGAAGGCCTGCAGGGCGGCGAAATCACCGGGCAGGCGGTGCGCGAAGGCGAAGGTCTCGACACCGGGGATCCAGGCCAGCAGCCGCGCGACCGCGGCCGGATCGTCGCCGGGCCGCAGCGGCACGAGGTACTTGCCCATGGTTTCCTGAATGTCCCGCGCGCCCAGCGTCTCGAAGGCGGCGACGAGATTCCGGAGCAGGCGTCGGCCGAACCGGATCCGGTTCTTCCCCTTGAGGAAGAGTTCGGACGAATGGACCAGGACCACGTCGTAGGGACAAACACTCGACTGCGTGTCGGACGGCGCGTGCATGGGCTTCCTGGGTCGGGCCGGTTTGCCGCGTGGTGCGGATGGTTACATTGTATCAGGTTACGGTCCGGAGCGGGAGGGGCTTGCAAAGCCGCCGGGCCTGGGCTAAGATGGCCGCCATCGGGAGCTGACACCATGGAGATGCGACGACACAAGGTTGTGGTTCTGGGCGCCGGCGGCTGGGGCACCGCGCTGGCGGTGGTGCTGCACGGCAACGGCCACAAGGTGCGGATCTGGGCCTACGAGCAGGACGAGGTGGACAACATCCGCGTCCACCGCGAGAACCGGCGGTTCCTGCCCGGCGTGACGATCCCGGCGGGAATCGACGCCTCCGTCGACATGGCCCGGCTGCTCAACGGCGTCACCCTCATCGTGAACGCCACGCCGGCCCAGTACACCCGCGGCGTGCTGCGCCGGCTCGCGGCCTGCAAGGTCACGCCCTGCCCGGTGGTCAACGTCGCCAAGGGGATCGAGAACAAGACGCTCAAGCGGATGTCCCAGGTGATGGTCGAGGAGCTGCCGGTCTTCTTCCACGGCCTCCTGGCCACGCTGTCGGGACCGAGCCACGCCGAAGAGGTGGGCCGGTCCATCCCCACCGCCGTGGTCGTGGCGGCGACGAATCCGCGCGTACCGCCGCTGGTCCAGCAGGCGTTCATGTGCGAGAAGCTGCGGGTCTACTCCAGCGACGACCTGGTGGGCGTGGAGCTGGCCGGATCCGTCAAGAACATCATCGCCGTGGCGGCCGGCATCTGCGACGGCCTCGGCTTCGGCGACAACGCCAAGGGGGCGCTGCTCACCCGCGGCCTGGCCGAGATCAGCCGCCTGGGCGTGGCCATGGGCGCCAAGCCGGCCACCTTCGCCGGCTTGGCGGGGATGGGTGACCTCGTGACCACCTGCACCAGCCGGCACTCGCGCAATCGCTTTGTCGGGGAGCAGATCGGCCGGGGGCGCAAACTGCCCGAGATTCTCGCGGAGATGGTGATGGTCGCCGAGGGCGTGGCGACCACCGAGTCGGCCTATGCCCTTAGCCAGCAGCACGGGGTGGAAATGCCCATCACCGCCGAGGTGTACGCGGCCCTCTTCGAAGGCAAGGATCCCCGCGAAGCCGCCCGGAGTTTGATGAGCCGCCCCGCCAAACCGGAGAACTGGTAGGTCGGTTTGCTCGAAGCCCGAGCGGCACTGGAAATCCTCGTCGCCAAGCACCGGGTGTTTTTCGCCCGTCTGGCCCGGAAATATCTGCAGGATTCGACCCTGGCGGAGGACTGCCTCCAGGACGGCTTTCGCAAGTTCCTGGAGTCGAACCGCGCCTTCGCCGACGAACGGGAGGCGGAGAAGTATCTCTGCCGGGTGCTCATCAACCATTTCATCGACGAACTCCGCCGCCGCCGGACGCAGGTCCGGAGCACGTGCGCGTTCGACGCGGAGCAGCACGATCATACCGCCCCGGGCGCCGGTCCCGAGATCCGGGTGATCGCCCGCCAGACCGCCGAGCTTAAACAGAATCTGGCCGGCCGGCTGAGCCGCCGGCTGGACCGCCTGCCGGCGTTCCAGCGCGAACTCATCTACCTGATGCTGCTGCGGGAGCCGCCGCTGTCGCTCCGGCAGGTGAGCCAGTTGAAGAAGATCCCCATCAGCACGCTCCACAGCCGGTTCCGGAACGCCATCGACCGCCTCCGGGAGCTGTGTCGGGAACTGGGGGAGGAATGGAAAAATTTGTGAAAAGTTCGGACACCCGGCGGCCTGATCCGTTTATACAGGTGACGGCACCCGGTGGGGGCGCCGAGGAGCGTGAACCATGATGGACTGCGACCCGGTCAAAATCTCGCTGTTCCTCAACGGGGAAATGCCGCCCGAAGAGATGGACGCGATGCTGGATCACCTGGAGGCGTGCCCCGAGTGCCGCGCGGCGTTCGACGACCTGCTGAAGTTCAAGACGTTGGCGCCGGAGATCCGGTCGGAACTCTCCGGCGGGTTCTTCAAATTCGCCGCGCTGAGTCCGGCGCTGCGGCGCCGGGCCTGGCTTTTCGGCGCTGCGGCTGCGGCGGTCGTGGTGCTGGTGGCGGGCTTGTTCATTCTGCGCCACGTGGCCCTGCGGCAGTTGGGCGGCCCCCTGGCCAACCTGATGGAGACGGAGGCCATCGCCTATGTGCCGCCGGCGGTGCGGGGCGGGGAGGCGGCGCCCGACGGTGCCCGCGAGCGGATCATGGCCGGGTACGTCGGGGGGGATTACGAACGGTTCATCGCCGGCGCGGCCGAGTGGCTCAAGCGCCATCCCGACGACGAGGCCGTGATGCTCCACGCCGGCGTGGCGGCCTACCTCGAGGGGCGCCATTCCATCGCGGCCATCTACCTGCAGTGGGCGGTCGAGACGGGCGGACCGCCCCGGCCCGAGGAGGAGTGGTACCTGGCCAACGCGCTGCTGCGCCAGCGGCAGTACGCCGCGGCGCGCCTGCTGCTCGAGCACCTGTCCCAGTTGGAGCACCCGTACGCCGCGCGGGCCCGGGCGATCCTCGCCGCGCTGGACAAGCAGGC
>CALAMB010000155.1 GCA_937925645.1 uncultured Acidobacteriota bacterium | reverse complement strand
CTCAGCAGCATGTCTCAGCCGTTGGGCCAATGTCTTGCACGATGTTGGCCTGCTGCTATAGGTACAGATAATAAAGGATTATTGGTCTGGACCACAAAAAACACTTTCTCAAGTTGGGATTTGGTTATGCAGGAACTTGCCCGTCTGAAAATAGGTCTCAGAACACAGTTCGACTTTCAGGGACAAAATTTTCAAAGGCGCCATGTGATCGCATATCCCGTGACTAACCACTATATCGGGCAAAATAGATACGATGACAAGTGGAAAGATCAAAGATTAACTAATCAACTTCGACTGAAAACTGTCCAAGAGGCGAATGGATTCAAAGGCTGCATTGTCCAAGTGCCGGCCGGAATCCCTGAACACATGATCCGTTTGCTTTCCCGCGAAGACCAAAACAAAGTGAAACTGTACGAGTCCGAAGTCTGGCCTGTGATTCATCAATATTTAGATCGTGAAGCAACGCGCTGGTAGTCGAGGAGGCATGATGAATTCATCAGATTTCTGGAAAGTAAAACTAGCTGCCCTGCTTCATGACCCTCCCGAAAAAGCTCTTGTTCTCATGAAAGATCCAGCCGGTCACGAAGGGGGTACTGTCGCCTGGATCGCCGATCAGCTGCAACTCAATCCAACACCAGCTGAAACAGCGATCATCCGTCGCGCGGACCGGTGGGCTTCTGCCGCCGACCGTCCGCAATTTCCGAGAGAGAGCCAGGCCGGTCCGTATGAGCAATGGACGCAGGTCGATTATGCAAAGGAACCGGTGTTCATTCACCCGTTGTCCGGCCGCCGTCACGCGATCCAGCAGAAGCTGGAGGATATCCCTTGGGAGTGGATTAAAGATGCTTCCAGTCGACATCTCTCGAAACTCATCCGGCGAGATGCTTCGGGCAAAATAGATCACCGCTTGACGTTCCTGGCGATATGGCGGCTGGCGTCGCTGCCCCCCGAGGAGACAGAATATGACATGGGCGAACTGTGGAGCATCCTCCCGGCCGACACGCGTGTGCCGGACCATAGCATCTGGGAACACGCCCGGTTGACGTCGGCCTTCGCAGGGGCGTCCGCATCGGGAGGGCCGCCCGCCCTCGTCCTTGTTTCGATGGGGCCGGTGCAGACGTGGATTGCCCAGTCCCGTTCGACATCCGACCTGTGGGCCGGATCGCATTTTCTCTCCCGCCTGAGCTGGGAGGCGATGAAAATGGTCTGCGAGCGGTTCGGACCCGATGCCCTGCTGTTGCCCAACCTTCATGGGACTCCATTGGTGGACGCCTGGCTGGAAGGATTGGGTGTTTCAATCCCCGATGTGTCGGGCTGGAAGCATTTGAAATCGGACGCCAATCCTCTGTTCACCGCAGCACTCCCCAACCGTTTCATCGCGTTGATTTCCAGCGAAGGTATGAACGAATTCATGTCGGAAATGGAGCAACGGATCCGTAATTGGGTTCGGCTTCAAGTCGAAGGGGCGGCCGGGCTGTTATTGCAAAAAGGAGGGCGCTCGGCTGAAATTCCAGCTAGCATGGCATCACAGATAGAGAAGCAGCTCCTGGGATTTCCCGAATTCCATTGGTGTGCAGTCCGTTGGCCGGCTGGGACAGAAGACGGCCAGTTTAAGGCGGCGGTGGAAGAATTGGGCCGATCGATGACCTTGGTCTACCCGGACGGCTCCTCCGGTTTCTTTGACCATCCGTCCTGGCGGGTGGTCAGTGGGGCGGTTGAAGTATCGGGGGCCAAATTCTATCAGCCGAATCCGGGGACGTGCTATCCCGCGATTTATGATTTGGCGGATCGGCTGTTGGCCGCTGGCAAGTCACTTCGCGCATTCGAGCAAGTTGCCCATGCGGGGTATCGGTGCAGCCTGTGCGGCGAGAGAGAATGGCTTACCGACGATCCAAACCTCCTCACCGAACCTCCTGGCAAGCGGAATCAAAGCGTCTGGTCCCGCGTGGCGGAACAAGCGCCGGCCCTGGCCAAGCGAGGGGAGCATCTCTGCGCGTTGTGCACGTTGAAAAGGTTCTGGCCCGCACTCTTCCGGGCAGAAGTGGAACAGATGGCCGCTGGAGTGCAGCGCTACACGGTTTCGACGCACACCATGGCTCTTGCGGCAGGCATGGAGCGTATGCTGACGGCTGATCCAAAACACCCATCCTGGATCCAGTTGGCAGATCTGATCAAGGTGTTCGGCCAGGATCTTTGGGAATCCGCTCTGCCTCGAGCTCTTGTCCAACAAATGTTCAAAAACGAGCATGAAGATCTGATTCGGCGATTGCCGACACTGATGGACCGGATTCGTGAAGCCGGTGATGATAAGGCCATGCGCAAGGTTGAATCGATCGTTCAGGCGCTCTCCGGCAGCAAGCCGGAAACCTACTACGCCTTGATTCTCATGGATGGAGATAAGATGGGCGCGTGGCTCAGCGGTACAGAAGCTTCTTTGGGTAGTGTGTATCGGGATGCCTGGCATCCTCAAATCCTCAAGGCGATTGACCAAAAAGGACTGGATCAGGGACCTCTGGCTGACTACTTAAATGCCCAGCGGTTGCCGTCGCCCGGACGGCACAACGCCATTTCGACTTCGTTGAATCATTTTGCGCTTGAGATAGCTCCGTGGGTTCTGGAGCGACAGTTCAAGGGGAAAATACTGTATTCCGGCGGTGACGATCTCCTGGCCCTGCTGAGCCTGGACGATCTGCTGCCGGCGATGGAAACGCTCCGCTGCCTGTATTCCGGTGTCGAGCCGAGCCCGGCTGTCTGTGCCAAATGGCTCGAGGGCAGCCAGGTACGGGTTAATGACGGTTATGTTTGGATGAAAGGGCGTTTGTTACGGACGATGGGCGAGAAAGCGACAATCTCGGCGGGTGTGGTGATCGCCCACCATACCGCGCCGTTGGCGATGGTGCTGCGGAACCTGCGCCAAGCGGAGAGAACCGCCAAAAGGCAGGGGCGCGATGCATTCTGTGTGATGCTGCAGAAGCGCTCGGGTGGCTGGACTG
>CALAMB010000154.1 GCA_937925645.1 uncultured Acidobacteriota bacterium | reverse complement strand
CGGGAGTGGGCCCGGTGATCGACAGCGCGGGGCGCTGGGTGGGGGACCCCACCGGGCTGGTGGGCCCCGCGGGGCCGACGGGCCCCCAAGGCCCCCAGGGCGATCCGGGCGTTCCGGGCCCGACTGGTCCCCAGGGGCTGGCGGGTGAGACCGGTCCCACCGGACCCACCGGGCCGGAAGGTCCGTCAGGGGCACCGGGCCCCACCGGTCCCGTCGGTCCCACCGGTCCCCAGGGCGAGCCGGGGCTGCCGGGTCTCCTGCCGGATGGCGCGGCCGCCGGGAACACGCCGTACTGGGACGGCAGCGCGTGGGTGACCGACAGCGGCAACCTGCACAACGCCGGCGGGAGCGTCGGCGTCGGGACGGTAACTCCCGCGACCTCTGCCAAGCTGGAGGTCAATTCTACGTTCCAAGGCTTCTTGCCGCCGCGTTTGACCACTGATCAGATGCTGAACATCGACACGCCAGCGGAAGGGCTGATCATCTTCAACACCGAACTCCGGCGCCTGTTTTGCTTTGCGGATGCCGACTGGCGAGCCTTCAATTGGTCTGAGCAACCCTCCGCCGGCCAAGTGGTGGCGACTGATTCTATTGTGGGACAACTTCGCTATGTACCGAGAGGATTCTTCCGCCAGGGATCTCCCGCTTCGGAACCCTGTCGTGAACCTTCTGGGTCCTGTGAGGGAGAGACTCAATTCACGCACACCCTGACATTGGATCTGTTGGTGATGGAAACGGAGGTGACCCGACAGATGTGGGCCGATCTCAAGGCGCTCCAAACAAGCCTGCCGGGTGATCCCTCCAACACTGGAGCGAGCCCGACGATGGACCATCCGGCCAATAGCATGACCTGGTGGGAAACGCTGCTGTTCGCCAACCTGTTGTCGGTCCAAAGCGGCCTGACGCCGTGTTACTATGCGGACGAGACCTTCACCACGCCCATTGACGCCACGAACTACAATACCGGTTCCTATTATTGCGACTGGGCGGCCGACGGCTACCGCCTTCCCTCGGAGGGGGAACGGGAACGATTCTGCCGGGCGGGCACGACGACGCCCTTTTGGTTCGCCGAACCGAACTTCGATGGCGACGTCTGCACTTCGTGTACGGCCGGCCTGCTGCCCGGCCTGGAATCGGCCGCCTGGTTCTGTGCGAATGCGGACGGATCGGCCCATGCCGTCGGCCAGAAAGCTGCTAATCCGTGGGGGCTGAAGGACGTGATCGGGAACGTCTGGGAATGGTGCTGGGATTGGTGCGGCGCGTATCCCGGGAGAAGCGTGGACTACCGGGGCCCCGCCTCGGGTACCGCCAAAATTCTCCGGGGCGGCGGCTGGTACACGGATGCCGCCCAGGTCAGCCGCTCGGCCTTCCGGGGGCGTGACTATCCGGGCGGCCGCGGGTTCGGCTACGGGTTCCGCCTGGTCCGGACGCTGCCGTAGGGCGGGACGGCGCGGCGCGGGCGCCCGAGCCGCGGTTGGCGGACCGGGCGCCCCGCGGCGCAATTTCAAAAATTGTCTCATAGGGGTGTGCATAATGAACCGGTTGAAACTGATGGCTGCAGCCGTCCTGTTGATGTCGGGCGTCGGGCTGGTCCTGGCCCGGGAGGGAGCGGTGGTGGTGCCTCTGCATCTGGGGCCGGCGCTGGCTGCGGTCGATTCCGAACACGCCACCCTCACCCTGCAGGTGGACTACCTGTCGGCGCCGGACGGCCGGCTGCTCCACCGCGGGAGCGAGGAGCGGATCCGGTGGGTCAACGGGGAGCCGCTCCTGTTCCTCGGCTCCGGGGGCCAGCCGTTGCCGGCGGAGGTCCTCGCCCGCCCGGCCGTCTGGGTTCGCCTGTACCGCCAGGGGCGGGAAATCCCCGGCAGCCCCTTTACCGTCAACCCGCCGGCGGGATCGTTCCGCCTGACCGGCGACCTGGAGAACCTGCTGCTGCTGGCGGAGAAGGCGGCCGGAACCGTCGATGCCACCTACCTCGTCGCGGTGATGAGCTACATGGCCGGGAACGTGGACTACCTGGACCTGGAGGCCACCAGTTACGCCATCACGGGAGTGGGCCCGGTGATCGACAGCGCGGGGCGCTGGGTGGGGGACCCCACCGGACTGGTGGGCCCCGCGGGGCCGACGGGTCCCCAAGGCCCCCAGGGCGATCCGGGCGTTCCGGGCCCGACCGGTCCCCAGGGGCTGGCGGGTGAGACCGGCCCCACCGGACCCACCGGGCCGGAAGGCCCGTCAGGGGCTCCGGGCCCCACCGGTCCCCAGGGCGAGCCGGGGCTGCCGGGTCTCCTGCCGGATGGCGCGGCCGCCGGGAACACGCCGTACTGGGACGGCAGCGCGTGGGTGACCGACAGCGGCAACCTGCACAACGCCGGCGGGAGCGTCGGCGTCGGGACGGTAACTCCCGCGACCTCTGCCAAGCTGGAGGTCAATTCTACGTTCCAAGGCTTCTTGCCGCCGCGTTTGACCACTGATCAGATGCTGAACATCGACACGCCAGCGGAAGGGCTGATCATCTTCAACACCGAACTCCGGCGCCTGTTTTGCTTTGCGGATGCCGACTGGCGAGCCTTCAATTGGTCTGAGCAACCCTCCGCCGGCCAAGTGGTGGCGACTGATTC
>CALAMB010000153.1 GCA_937925645.1 uncultured Acidobacteriota bacterium | reverse complement strand
CCCACCACCGTGGTCGAGGCGGCCGCCGCCGGCAAGAACGTCGCCCAGGCGGTGCACGCCTGGCTGGCCGGGGAAAAGGCGCCCCGGGTGGCCAAGCCCGTCAAGAGCCGCGTCGAGTTGGCCGGCCGGCGGCTCGTGCCGGTACCCCTGGCTGCGGCGTTTTTCGGGCGGCCCATCCCCTCGCCGTTCCTGCTGTCGGCGGCGCCGCCCACCGACGGCTACGAGCAGATGCGCCGCGCGTACGCGGCCGGCTGGGCCGGCGGAGTGATGAAGACCGCGTTCGACGGCGTGCCCATCCACATCCCCGGCGCCTACATGTACGTGCTCAATGACCGCACGTACGGCAACTGCGACAACGTGTCGGGCCACTCGCTGGACCGGGTCTGCGACGAGGTGGCCCGGCTGGTGCGGGAGTACCCCGACCGCCTGACGATGGCGTCCACCGGCGGGCCCGTGACCGGCGACGACGCGGCGGACCGCGCGGTGTGGCAGTCCAACACCCGCAAGCTCGAGGCGGCCGGCGCCATGGGGATCGAGTACAGCCTCTCCTGCCCCCAGGGCGGCGACGGCACCCACGGCGACATCGTCTCGCAGAACGCGGCGCTCACCGCCCGGATCATCGGCTGGATCCTCGAGGGCGGCGATCCGCGCGTGCCGAAGCTCTTCAAGCTCACCGGCGCGGTGACGGCGATCCAGCCCATCGTGACGGCGATCCGCGGCGTGCTGGAACGGCACCCGGCGGCCCGGGCCGGGATCACCCTGGCCAACACGTTCCCGAGCCTCGGCTTCCGCCCCGGCGCCGACGGCCGTTGGGCCGAGGGCGTGGTCATCGGCCTGTCGGGCGAGGGGGTGCTCCCCATCAGCTACCTGACGCTGGCCAAGGCGGGCGCGCTGGGCGTACCCATCTCCGGCAACGGCGGGCCCATGGACTATCTCGGCGCGGCCCACTTCCTGGCGCTGGGCGCCGAGACGGTCCAGTTCTGCACCGTGGCCATGAAGTACGGCCTCGGCATCGTCGACGACCTCCACGCCGGACTCAGCCACCTGCTGCAGACTCTGGGGATGGCGTCGATGGGTGAGTTGGTGGGCTTGCTCCAGCCGCACCCCGTCCGCGATTTCATGGAGCTGTCGGCGGAAAAACAAATCTCCGCGGTGGACCGGGAGCTCTGCCGGCACTGCGGCAACTGCACGCGCTGTCCGTACCTGGCCATCGAGCTCGATGACGAGAAAGTTCCGCGGACCGATCCGGCCCGCTGCGTGGGCTGCTCGCTCTGCGCCCAGAAGTGTTTCTCCGGCGCGCTCCACATGCGGCCGCGCACCGCCGAGGAGGCCGCCGCGCTCCGCGAGAGCTGACGGTGTTTCCAGCCGTCGGCGCCGCCGGCAAGCCGCCGGGCGGGACGCTCACGGCACGACATGCATGACCCTGGAGGATGTGATGCGCAAGGTGGAACTGGCGGCGGCGCTGTCCCGGGAGGGATTCAACTGCGCCCAGTCGGTCATCGGCGCCTACGGCCCGGAGCTGGGCCTGTCCCGCGATCTGGCGATGGGCGTGGCCGCCGGATTCGGCGGCGGGCTGGGGCGCTCCGCCGGGGTGTGTGGCGCGGTGAGCGGGGCGGTGATGGCCCTGGGGCTGCGGCACGGCGCCCGCGCCGGCGCCGACACCGACGCGAAGGAGCGCGCTTACGCGCTGACGAAGGAATTTCTGGCGCGGTTCACCGCCCGCCACGGTACCGTGCGGTGCCGCGAGCTGCTGGGCGTGGACATCGGCACTCCCGAGGGACTGGCCCGCGCCCGCGCGGAGGGGATGTTCAAGACCCTTTGCCCCGATTTCATCCGCACCGCCGCGGAGCTGCTGGAAGAAATGCTCGAGCGGGGCGGCGAAGCGGTGAACGGGTGAAAGGATGAATCGGTGACTGGGTGAATGGGAACAGAGCGGATTTCATTGATCATTTTTCATTGATCAATGGTCATCGGTCATTTCGAATTATTGGGATTATTGGTTATTGCTGATTGCTTATATTTGATTGGCTATTTGGAAACGAGTCCATTCGTGCGGTTGATGGGAACTGGATCCTGGGTGCTGGGATCTGGGATCTGGAACCCAGGACCCGGATCCCAGGTCCGATTTCCGTTATAGTTGATGGTTGATAGTTGATCGTTGGGAACGAGCCTCTACGCCCGAACCGCAAACTCCGAACCGCGAGCTCCGATCCCCGTTTACGATCACGATTACGAATCACGATGACGATTACGAATTACGATTACGAACTACGAATGATTCCGGCACGGACAACCGGTGACGAGCATCCAGCCTCTAGTCTCTAGTCTCGATTACGATTACTCAGTTACTCCCGTTTTTCTGCCAATTCTTGGCAGGATTGTTTAACTGAAGCCATGAGCAAGATCAAGCAGCCGGCAGGCGGGAGGTACCGCGAGCGGCAGCGAGCGGCGCGACGGGCCAGCCGCCTCGATGTCCCGACGCCGCGACACCATTCCATCACGGTAGCGGCAGCGCAGGTCACGCGACCTGGTGTGCCGTTGAAAAACCCGCGGCGATGGGCAGCCCTTTGACCGGACGGGCATTCAAGCGGCACAGACAGAGTGGTTGGGCGCCTGGG
>CALAMB010000152.1 GCA_937925645.1 uncultured Acidobacteriota bacterium | reverse complement strand
CATCGCCTTGATCATCCCCCAGCGCGCGGATCAGCGGCGCCACGGCGCGGGGATCACGCAACCAGCCCAAGGCCCCGGCGACGGCCTGGCGGACTTGCGGCTCAGAGTCGTCGAGCGCCTGGATCAGCGGCGCCAAGGCCCGCGGATCGCCCAGGCTGCCGAGAGCTTCCGCGGCGGCCTGGCGGACCCGCCACGCGGTCCCCGTCAGCGCGGCGACCAGCGGCGGCAATGCCCGGCCATCGCCCAACGCTCCCAGTGCAGCGATGGCAGCGGTTCGAACGGATTCGTCTCTGTCACCCAGCGTCTTGATCAACGGCTCGAGCGCGCTAATGTCACCCAAATTACCCAAGGCTTGGGCTGCAGAAAGGCGGACGAAAGAATCTTTCTGATATCCGAGAGCCTGGCTCAATCCGGCGATATTCCTTTTCTGAGCCAGTTTCTTCACGTTCGGCGGGCCTAAAAGCGACATGGCGGACCTCCTTCACACGGCTCCATGAATGGGAGAGCGGGGATCCCTGTCCCCGATATCCAGATAATCCCACGCCGTTTCGAATAACCGAACGGCGCGGTGTTTGAGCCCGGCGCACTCGAGCACGGGGGCGTCGAGATCCCGCTGCGCCGGCTCGCCGCCCCAGGCCCGGCAGGCGCCGCCGCAGAGGTAGCGGTAGTCGCAGCGGCTGCAGGTGGGATTGGTGTCGACGGAATGGCAGGACAACCCCCGGAATCGCTCCGAGCCGGTCACCGCAGGCAAGCCCCGACGGATCACGTTGCCCAACATGGCGTGGCTTTGGTGGTAGGCGTAACAGGGGAAGGCGTCCCCAGAGGGCTCCACGTACAGGTTCTGGCTCATCCCGCAGCCGGCTACGGGTGCAAATCCGCCCTCGATGAGATCCATGGGATCGAGATACGCTCCCAGGGCTTCGGACTGCGGGGGCTCGTCCCAGCCCGCCGCCCGGCCCAGCGGCAGGAGCGGCCGGAAGCGCGTGCGCCGGATGCCGAGCCGCTGCGCCAGTGTCCGGACGGCCCGCCCCGGTTCGCCATCGATCTCGCGGGATGGCAGGACCGCGGCGATGGAAAGTTCCGCCGCGCCCGGCCGCGTTCCGGCCAGCGACTGATAGGCTGTCATGTTAGCCACGCTGGCGTCGTAACTACCCGCGCCGCGGCGATCGTCGTGCGTCTGCCTGGACCCATCGATACTGACCACCACCTGATGGAAAGCCGCGGCGATTGTTCGGATGTCGTTCTCGTCCAGATGCATGGCCAGATTGGTCCGCAGCACCAGTTTCATGGGACTGGCGTCGAGCTTGGTCCGTTTTAGGAGGGTCAGCAGCTCATCCCTGCGCGAATGCAACAGCGGCTCCCCACCGGTGAGGATGACCTGGCGGAAGCCGACGCGCTTTGCCTGACCGAGCAGGTCCGCCATGCAGCCGGGCGACAGCTCGACACTCTCATCCGTGCGGGCGCCGGCATAACAATGCGTGCAGCGCAGCTGACAGGCGAAGGTGAGATGAAGATAGAGATTATTCAGGCGCAGCGTCTCCGGGGCCAGCGATTTCTTCAGGTGGTTGAGGGATGCCTGGGCGGTGTCACGGTTACGGCAAATGCCCCAGTTGACCAGGCGGTCCGCGACCGTAGGAATGTCCGGCCCTCGGGCCAACTCCACCGCGGCAACGATGCGCCGCGCGTTCCTGGCAATCTGGCTGGGGTGGGGGCCGGACCGGACGATCTCGATCAATGGGCCTCGCTTCAACAACAGGTCTCCGCCCTTGCCATACGGACTATCGGCAACCGCCGCGATGTTCTCTTCGGATCCCATTTCCCGGACCAGCCGGTCCCTGAGCTCCGTGAAGATCTGTTGATAGGCCGGGCAGTAGGGATCCTTCGGTGAACCGTTGCCCCCGGTCCAAGCGTTGTATCCGCAGCCCCCCTTGCAATAATCGAAATGGTCGCATTCACGACAAACTTGGGCGATCTGTCGTTCCCGCTCGCTCATCCGAATAGCGATGGGGCTTTGGTAGAGCGAGTCGAGGGAGGGGCGATCGTCCAGGGTGGCCAGCCGGAAGTCAGGATGTCCGCAGTAACGCTGGCAGGGATAGATATTCCCGGCCGGATCGATAGCCAGGAACATTCCGAGACAATCCTTGAAGGTGCAGATCTGCCCCTGGCCGGCGAGGATGCCTTTCGCCATCTGATCGAATGTGGAGATGGATATCCTCTTCCGGTTCAAAATGTAGAAATCGAGCAGCTTGAGAAGAAGAGCGGCCTTCTCGTCCGGGGAGATCGCGTAGTCGGGATCGGATTGTTGCAACGCAGGCACCGAAGCGTGGACGGAGAACGGAATTTGTTCGCTTATAAAAAAGCTCGCGATGTCCCGCCAATTTTGCCAACTGGTCCGGGTGAAGGTGGCGATGCAGCCGACGTCAAGCCCCCACTGGCGGGCCCGCTGGATGCCGGCCATTGTTTTTTTGAAATACCCGACTCCCCGCTGCAGATCGTTAATGGTCTCGGGGCCGTCCAGGCTGGTGCCGACGGACACGCTGTGCTCTTTGAAGATGGCGCAGAAAGTGTCGTCCAGCATCCAGAGGTTGCTCTGGATACTCAGGTCGATTGGACGGCCGGAAAAACTCCGCTTGAGTCGATTGAGGAAACGTTCGAAAAACTCATGCCCGGCGACGAGCGGCTCCCCGCCATGAAAAGTCACCCGAATCTTGTCGAGAGGGTCCTGCTGATCGACTCGTTTGATGAAATCGATAGTTTGACCAGCCGTTCGCTCGGTCATCTTCGGTCCGCGGTTCGGGCCGAAGCAATACCGGCAACTGGCGGGGCACTCCAGCGACGGAACGATCATGAAGAGCGGCTGATGCGACAAAAGGTTTCCCGGACGTCAAAGGTTCAGTACTGGATCAACCCGTGGTGGAAATCCGTCTTCGGTAACGACAGAACATCCCAAGGTAATCACGCTCGGGTTAACTCCCTCGATGTTGTTCAGGGTTAGCCGACTTGCACAATGGTAAAGTACTCAGATTCGGGATCATCGTATGAAAGCTGCGCTCACATCTCAAGCGATATCACATCTCGGGCGTCCCGAAGAATGCTCTGGATCCAATTCTGCTCTGGCCCTGTCGATTTTCTGGATTATAGCATGCAGTGTGGATAAATCTGATCTGTAGTGTTTACTGGCGACTCCAGATGGTTGGAAATGAAGATCTGATTCTGCATCGGAGAATCAATCCGAACGCCGATTTGAGATTAGTGAATACTGATTATTCAGGGTGGCTTCGTGGGTGACCGGCAATACGCGGAGGGTGCACGTGAGCAGCCTATCGTCAATTCGAGGTGGGGAATTGAAATTCTTAAGGCTGTCACACTGGTGTCACACTGAACCACAATAACTGGCGATAATCGGCGATCTCCGGCCGCTCCCGGTGGTAGTGCGGGAATTTTGGGTAACTCCAAATTTTCCAATCGCCTTGGCACGATTTGGTGCTGCCGAGTACCACCCGGTTTTGGGGCAGTCAGATCCTACGTTCGGTCTTCGGAACCGAGGGTTGGGGGTTCGAGCCCCCCCGGGTGCGCCAATTTTATCAATAGGTTGCGCGGAATTACACAATCACTGCATGCGTTGCCGGGTGCGGTGGATGCTCGCCGTTTGACGCGGTGTGTTTAGGGCTACCTGGCCGCACCGAGCATCGATGCCGGGTGCTGTGCTTGTTTGAGTCTCCGGGCAAGCATGTTCTTCAGATCTCCGAGAAAGCATGTGTGTGCCGAAACATGCAGAACTTCAATAGCTGATAGTGACGAGCAGAAGGATTTATTCGAGATCCTCACCGGGGGGTTCACATCCTGCCCGACCTGGAGTTCGGCTAGGTGAAGTGGTCCCCGGCCCGGATCAACCAGGTGTCGAAATACTTCCAGTGCCCGCCCGATTACTTCCTGATGGGCGACGAAGTGGCCAGACAGTTACGGCGTAGATCGGAAGAGCACACGTCTGAA
>CALAMB010000151.1 GCA_937925645.1 uncultured Acidobacteriota bacterium | reverse complement strand
ATGAGCTCAAGCAGGTCTACCGGGAGTTGTTCGCCAACCCGTTCGCCGCGGCGCGGAAGGGCTACATCGACGACGTCATCGACCCGGCTTCGACCCGCTTCCGGATCGTCAAGGCGCTGGAGATGCTGAGCACCAAACGGGACACCAACCTGCCGCGCAAGCACGGCAACATTCCCCTGTAATCGAGGAGCGAGCCGTGAGCCTGATCGACGCGTTGATCATAACGGGGCTGGGCATGAGCGTGGTGTTCATTGGCCTGACCCTGACCAGCCTGCTGATCTGGTCGTTCTCGGCCGTCCCCGCATTTTTCCAGCGGCGGCGCCGGCCGGCCGCGCCGACCCCGGCCGCCGTGGAGACGGTCGTCGACGCCGCCCCCCTGGATCCCCAGGTGCTGGCCGTCATCCTGACCGTGCTCGAGATCGAACTGCGACTCACCGCGCCTGACCGCGGCGGCCGCCTGACCCTGCCCCGCCAGCGGCAATCGGTGCCGTCGTCGCTGCCGCGCGGCATTTTCAACCCGACCTAGAGGAGCCATACCGGATGAGCCGCTACACCCTGAAGATCGCCGGACGCGAGTACACCGCCGAGATCAAGGAATTGACCGGCGAGACGGCCCGGGTCGTGGTCAACAACGTCGAGTACGCGGTGGACCTCGTGGAGATCGGCCGCAAGATCGTCTCCGCCCCGGCCATGCACCGCCCTTCCGCGGTAGCCCCGGCGCCCGCCGCCACCCCGGTGTCCGCCCCCGCCGCCCAGTCGCGGGGCAGCCGGCCCGTCGCCGGCGAGGGCGTGATGTCGCCGCTGCCGGGCCTTATCATGGAGGTCTTCGTCAAGGAAGGCAGTCCCATCGAAGCAGGCCAGAACCTGGTGTTGATGGAAGCCATGAAGATGGAAAACCACATCCGGTCGCCCTACAGCGGCACCGTCAAGAAGGTGCATGTCAAGAACGGGGACGTTGTTTCCGAGGGAGACCTGCTCGTGGAGATCGCCCGCTCGGCTTTGACCACCTTGTGACCGGCGCCCGGTGCTTCGCCGATTACCGGCCGGGCTTCACCGCCCAGGCACACAGAGGAAACACGTGAGACGCATAGCAGTTTTGATGATCGGATGGATCCTGCTGGCCGGATGGGCCTGGGCCGGGCCGACGTTCGGCGTGTCGTTCCCCGACACGCCGTATGCGACCCTGCTCAAGGGCACCCGCCACGGCTTCGCGGCGCCGGAGTGGGATCTGAAGGCGAAAAAGCTGGTTCAGCCGGGCACGTCCGGGCTCCTGTTCGACCGCGACGACCGCGCCATCGGTCGCTTCGAGGTGGTGCTGGCCGGCACCGACTCGAGCACCGCCCGACTGGACATGGCCGCCGGCCACTTCGCCGAAGACGTGGCGCGGATCGCCTCGCCCACCGCCCGCATGGACAACATCCTCTTCACCCTCGAGAATCCGACCCGCTACTTCCGCATCGACAAGGGCTGGCGGGACATGAGCGCCACGGTGCTCAAAGCCGGCGCCAAGGGGCAGTTGCTGGACCAGCAGGGCCGCCAGGCCGGGCTGTTCCGGGTGATCGCGGTGGCCGAGCATGACAGCGTCGGCCTGGTGACCAACATCGCCCAGGGCGTCTTCAACCGCGACATCCACACGGGCGAGATCCAGAATTACGTGGAACAGATCCTCTCCGGCGTGGGTGTGGTCAACCTCTCGTATCTCAACCTCATCATGCTGGCCATCGGGTGCCTGTTCATCTACCTCGGCATCGCCAAAGAGTACGAACCCCTGCTCCTGATTCCCATCGGCTTCGGCATCCTGGTGGGCAACATTCCCCTGCCCCTCCAGATCTTCGACGCCATCTCCATCTACATGATCGATCCACTCACGCATGAGTACGTGTTCAACACCACCACCAACAGCGTGCTGGGGATGATCTACTTCGGCGTCCGGGCGGGCATCTTCCCGCCCCTGATTTTCCTCGGCATCGGCGCGCTGACCGACTTTTCGGCGATGCTGTCCAATCCCAAGGGCGTGCTGCTCGGCGCCGCCGCCCAGATCGGCATCTTCGCCACCTTCCTCGGTGCTCTCGCGATGGGTTTCCCCGCCAACGATGCCGCCTCCATCGGCATCATCGGCGGCGCCGACGGCCCGACGGCCATTTTTCTCTCCTCCCGCCTGTCCCCCAACCTGATCGGCCCCATCGCCATTGCCGCCTACTCCTACATGGCCCTGGTGCCCATCATCCAGCCGCCCATCATGAAACTGCTCACCTCGAAAGAGGAGCGCCGCATCCGCATGAAACCCGGCCGGAAAGTGGGCAAGCTGGAAAAGATCATGTTCCCCATCGCCGGCATGATCGTCACCTGCCTGGTGGCGCCCGGCGGACTCCCGCTGCTGGGGATGCTGTTCTTCGGCAACCTGCTCAAGGAGTCCGGGGTGACCGGGCGCCTGTCCAAAACCGCTTCCAGCGCGCTGCTGGACATCTGCACGATCCTGCTGGGCCTGGTGGTGGGGGCCTCGACGTCGGCCCAGGTCTTCCTGACGCCGCGCTCCGTGTTGATCTTCGTGCTCGGCTGCTTCGCCTTCGCCATCGCCACGGCGGGCGGCGTGATGTTCGCCAAGCTCATGAACCTGTTTTTAACAGACAAGATCAACCCCCTGATCGGTTCGGCCGGCGTGTCGGCGGTGCCCGACGCGGCCCGCGTGTCCGAACTCGTGGGTCTGTCCGAAGATTCGAACAATCACCTGCTGATGCACGCCATGGGCCCCAACGTCGCCGGCGTCATCGGCTCGGCCATCGCGGCCGGCATCTTCCTCGGCATTTTCTAGGAGGCGACCATGAGCAAGATCATCGCCGTGATCCCCAACATCTGCGAAGGCCGCGACCAGAAGCTCATCGAGGAGCTGTCCGCCCGGCTCAACGGCGTGACCAATCTGATGATGCTGGACGTGTCCCTGGACCACATCCGCAACCGGACGGTCTTCGGTTTCACCGGCCCGCGTGACGCCATCTTCGAAGGCGGCATGCTGCTGTACGAAATCGCGCTGGCGCGGATCGACATGCGGCGGCACCAGGGCGCCTACCCCCGCATCGGTTCGGTGGACGTCTTCCCGTTCGTCCCCCTCAAGGACGCCACCATCGCCGAGGCCGTCCAGATGTCCGTGGAGTTCGCCGAGCAGGTGGCCGCGCGGTTCAAGATTCCGGTGTACCTGTTCAGCGAGTCCGCGCGCTACCCGGCCCGCCGCGACATCGACAACATCCGCGAGGGCGAGTACGAGGGCTTCGCCGAAAAGATCAAGGAGCCCCGCTGGCGCCCCGATTTCGGCCCCGAATCCTTTCCGGCGGACACCGGTGCCACCATCATCGGCGCCCGCCATCCTCTGATCAGCTTCAGCGTGCTGCTCAACACCACCGACATGGAGGCGGCCCGCGCCGTATGCCAGATCATGCAGTGGGGCCACGGCGGCCTGCCCCACGTCAAGGCCCACCTGGGCTGCGACCAGGTCACCCAGCACCCGCTGATCACGGTGTCCATTCACAATTTCAGCGAAACCCCGATGTACCGGGTGATCGAAATGCTGCGGATGGAATGCCGGCGGTTCGGCATCTCGATCGGACCCGTCGAGATGATCGGATTGATTCCGGAGATCGCCTTTATCGAATCGGCCGAGTACTACATGGGCATCCGGGGATTCGACCACGAGAAGCTGCTGGAACGGAACATCCAGAAGCACCTCGACGAGAAGTTTCTCTTCACCGACTGAACGCCCGGCCGGCTCCGTAGGCCTTGACATCACCACCCGGCCTCCGGCCGGGTTTTTTTATTTGCAGAGTCCGGGGGCCTCTGCCAGAATAGGGCCAAACACACCGGAGGTCGCGCATGGCAAGACCTGGAGCCTGGGGAATGCGGTTGCTGGCGGGACTGTTGCTGGTCGGCCTGGCCGGCTGCGGTTCCGGTCCGTCCCCCGACGTCGCGACGCCCCGCACGGACGAGTTCGTGTTCGGCCTGCTGATGGTGGGACCGGCCAATGATCGCGGGTGGAGCCAGGCTCATTTCGAGGCGGGCCAGTACGTTGAAAAAAACGTGTCCGGCACCCGGATGGTTTACGTGGACAAGGTCAACCCCGCGGACCGGCCGGGGACCACCCCCGCCCAGCTCGCGAACGACCTGCTGGACCGCGGCGCCCGCCTGATCATCTTCAACTCCGATGACATGAAAGACGGCGCGCTGGAGTTCGCCCGCGCCCATCCTGACATTCCGATCATCCACATCTCCGGAGACAACGCCTGGCCGAAGGGCCGTGACTTCGCCCGGCTGCCCAACCTGGCCAACGTCATGGGGCGGATGGAACACGGCGCGGCCATGGCCGGATTCGTCGCGGCCATGACCACCCGCACCGGCCGGATCGGCTACCTGGGCCCGCTCATCAACGACGAGACGCGCCGCCTGGCGGCCGCAACCTACCTGGGCGCCCGCCACGCCTGGACGCAGGTGCTCAAGCGCGATCCGGGACAGCTCCGCTTCAAGGTGTCGTGGATCGGCTTCTGGTTCAACGTACCCGGCGTCACCGCCGATCCCACCCAGGTGGCGGACGGATTTTTCTCCAGCGGCTTTGACGTGATCGTGTCGGGCATCGACACCACCGAGGCGCTGGCGGAAGCCAAGAAGTTTTCCACTCCGGACAAACCCGCGTGGGCCATCCCTTACGACTACGTGAACGCCTGCGCCGAAGCCGAAGGCAACTGCCTGGGCGTGCCCTACTACAACTGGGGACCGGCGTACGTCCAGCACGTGGAGGCCGTCCGCGCCGGAACCTGGCAGCCGTCGTTCCAATGGCTCGACCCCGACTGGTCGGACATCAACAACCCCGACCGCTCCGCCGTCGGGTTCCAGAAGGGCGCGGCGCTGCCGCCCGCCGCCGCGCAGGAGCTGGACGCGTTCATCGGCGCCCTGGCCGGCGGCCTGAACCTGTGGACGGGACCGCTGCGGTATCAGGACGGCACCGTCTTCCTCAAGCCCGGCGAGACGGCCACCGACACCCAGGTCTGGTACCTGCCGCAGCTGCTCCAGGGGATGACGGGCCAGAGCGTCTCGAACCAATGACCACCGGGCCGGCCGCCTGCCGGCCGGCCGTTTCGCGGGATCCCTGAACGGCGTCATGGACATCACCCTGCAGGACATTCGCAAGACATTCGGCCGCGTCATCGCCTGCGATCGCGTGACGCTCGCTGTGCCCGGCGGCACCATCCAGGGACTGCTCGGCGAGAACGGCGCCGGCAAGAGCACCCTGATGAAAATACTGTCGGGCTTTCTCCGTCCCGACAGCGGCGAGATCCGGCTCGACGGGACTCCGGTCATCTTCCGCCACCCGGCTGACGCGGTTCGGACGGGCGTCGGGATGCTGCATCAGGATCCTCTGGACTACCCCACCCTCACGGTGCTGGAGAATTTCATGTCCGGCCGGCCGGAGCGTTTTTTCCCGTCGCGTTCGGCGGCGACGCGCCGCCTGCGCGAGCTGGCCGGAACATTCGGCTTCGCCATCGACCCCCGCGCCTGCCTGGACACGCTGACGGTGGGCGAGCGCCAGCAGCTGGAAATCCTGCGCCTGCTGAGCCTGGATGTGCGGGTTCTGATCCTGGACGAACCCACCACCGGAATCAGCGCAGCGCAAAAGGCCCAGCTCTTCGAGACGCTGCGGCGGCTGGCCGTTGAAGGCCGCACCGTCCTGTTCGTTTCCCACAAGCTCGAAGAAGTGGAATCGCTGTGCCACCGGGTGGCCGTCCTCCGTTCCGGGGCGCTGGCCGGCGCGCAGGTGCCGCCGTATACCACCGCGGAGTTGGTGGCCCTGATGTTCGGCCGGCCGATCGTTTTTCCCCAACGGGAACCGGCGGCTCCGGGGCGGCCCGTCCTGGAGCTGCGCGCGCTGTCGGCCATGGACGACCGGCTCCGGCTGGCGCCGCTGGATTTCGACCTGAGGGCGGGCGAGGTGGTAGGCCTGGCCGGTCTCACCGGCAGCGGCCAGCGACTCCTGCTGCGGACATGCGCGGGCCTGGTGCGACCCGTTGCCGGCACCGTGCGGGTGAACGGCCGGGATCTGACGGGACAGGTCTACCCGTCATGCCGCCGTCACGGGGTTGTGTTCGTGCCCACGGCGCGCCTTGAGGAAGGATTGATCGGCGACATGAACCTGTCCGAACACCTGCTGCTGGTTCAGCCGCCGCGGCGCCTGTTCATCGATCGTCCCCGAGCCCTTGAAGCGGCCGAGGAGCGGATCCGTGACTTCGCCATCAGGGGAAGCCCCGACAGTCTGATGCGGGAGCTGTCGGGCGGCAACCAGCAACGGGCGCTGCTGTCGTTGCTGGCCCCGCCGCTGGCGCTGATCCTCATCGAAGAGCCCACGCGGGGGTTGGATTTGGAATCGGCCGCCGCCGTCTGGACCCGTTTGCGCGCGCACTGCCGGGCGGGCGCGGCCATCCTGTTCCTGTCATCCGACCTGGACGAGATCCGCGCCCACAGCGACCGGATCGTGGTGTTCTTCTGCGGGCGTAGTTCGCCGCCACTGGATCCAAGCCGCACGGACCGCGAGGAACTGGGCCGGCTCATCGGGGGCAAGGGCTGGGACCGGGAGGCCGCGGGATGATTCGCGCACGCGTCCTGTGTCAGCAGGCCGGCCGGCAGGCGGGCGGCGTCATTCTGGCGCTGCTGGCCGCCTCCGGCTTGCTGCTGCTGGCCGGCGCCTCGCCTGTTGAGGTGTTCCGACAGATCGGCCTGGGCGCGTTCGGCTCCGTCACCCGATTGGCCGACGTCCTGGTGGTCTGGGGACCGCTGGCGCTCGTCACCGCCGGATTGCTCGTCACGTTCGCCGCCGGCCTGTGGAACATCGGCATCGAGGGGCAGATCGTCATGGGCGCGATTGGCGTCACCGGTTCGCTGCGGCTTCTTCAGGACGCGCCCCTGCCCGCCTGGGCGGTGCTGTCCGTCGCGCTGGCGGCCGGGATGATGGCCGGCGCCGCGTGGGCGATGCTGAGCGGCTTGCTGAAGACCGTCGGCGGCGTCAACGAGATCTTCGGCGGGCTGGGGTTGAACTTCATCGCCTCCGCCCTGATCCTGTGGCTCATCTTCGGTCCGTGGAAGCGGCCGGGCATCGGCTCCATGAGCGGTACCGAACCGTTCCCCGATTCGCTCTGGCTGCCCGCGCTGGCCGGCACCCGCCTCAGCTTCTGGTCGGTGGCGCTGGGGCTGGCGGCGGTGGGCGCCGTGGCGCTGCTGCTGAGCCGGACCGTGCTCGGCCTCCGGCTCAAGGCGGTGGGACGAAACTTCCGGGCCGCCTACCTGCTGGGCGTGCCCGCCTGGCGCCACCTGCTGCTGGCGTTCGGCCTGTGCGGCGCGCTGGCCGGCGTCGCCGGGTTCGTGCAGGTGACCGCAGTCTATCACCGGCTGATCCCGTCGATTTCCAGCGGGTACGGCTTTCTCGGGCTCATGGTGGCCCTGATCATCCGGTGCCGGGCCGCCTGGGTGGCGCCGGTGGCCGTGTTCTTCGCCGCCATCACCATCGGCGGCATCCAGCTGCCCATCGCCCTGCAGCTGGACTCGTCCCTGTCCGGAGTGCTGCAGGGTCTGCTGGTGCTGGGCGTACTGTTTTCCGACGGCCTCCGCCACCGGGCGGCGGCGCGGCCGTGACGAGGATGTGATGGACTGGCCGACGATTCTGCTCACCGGTTTGGCCGGCGTGCTCGCCACTGCGGGACCGCTGGTCGTCGCCGCCATTGGCGAGGCCATCTCCGAGCGCGCCGGTGTCGTCAACCTGTCGTTGAACGGGACGCTGATCCTGTCGGCGATGGCGGGCTTTGCCGCGGCGGTCGCCACCGGCAGCCTGGCCGCGGGCTTCCTGTGTGGCGCGGCAGTTGGCGCGGCCGCGGCGCTGCTCGTGGCTTTCGCCGGCATCACGCTGCGCCAGTCCCAGGTGGCCGTCGGCTTCGTCCTCGCGCTCACGCTCAGGGATTTGGCGTACTTTCTGGGCGCACCCGTCATGGGCGCCGCCGGCCCCCGGCTCGACATCCTGCCCGTGCCGTTGCTGGAGCGACTGCCCGTCGTCGGTCCGATGCTGTTCCGCCAGGACGTCATGACCTACGCCAGCTTCCTCCTGATCGCGGCGGCCTGGGTGTGGATCTACCGCACCCGGCCCGGCCTCACCCTGCGCGGCCTGGGCGAACAGCCCGCCGCCGCCTTCGTACGCGGCGCCGACGTGATCCGGCTGCGTTACCTGTACACCGTGGCCGGCGGCGCCCTGGTGGGGCTGGCGGGACCGATGTACTCGCTCAGCGTCAAGGCCGGCTGGAAGGGCACCATCAGCGGGCTCGACGGTCTCGGCTGGATCGCGCTGGCCCTCACCATCTTCGGCGGCTGGCATCCGCTGCGGATCGCGGCGGGCGCCTATCTGTTCGCCTTCCTCCAATGGCTGGGCGTGGTCCTGCAGCCGTTCCTGCCCGGCATCCCCAGTCAGGTGCTCCAGGTGGCGCCGTTCCCCTTCATGATCCTCACGCTGGTCCTGGTGAACGTGGGTCAGGCCGAGTGGACAAGCCGTCTGCTGGCCCTCCTGCCGGAGGGCGGACGTCGCCGCCTGGCCGGCCTGCTCCGCCTGCTCCGGGCCAGCCCGCCCGCGGCCCTGGGGCAAACCTTCAAGCGAGAGTGAACGCAGCGGGCCCGCCCCCCTTGATTCCGCCCCGCCGCCTCGGGTATGCTGTCTCTCGATCCTTCGGGCCGCCGGCCCGCGCACAGGAACGTCATGAACAACTCCGACTCGCCACAATGCTACCGGACTGTGGGACGGGACGCGGTCGCCGAACTGGTGATCGACAAGTCCCGCTTCATCGCCGCCGTGGGCCGCGCGGCGGACGAGGCGGCGGCCGTCGCCTTCATCGCCGATGTCCGGAAACGGCACTGGCATGCCACCCACAACTGCTCCGCCTTCCGGGTGGGTCTGGAGGTGGAGACCCAGCGCTCCAGCGACGACGGCGAGCCCGCCGGCACCGCCGGCAAACCCATTCTGGAAAGCCTGCACCGGCACGGCGTGCGGAACGTGGTCGTGGTGGTGACCCGCTATTTCGGCGGGATCAAGCTGGGCGCCGGCGGCCTGATCCGGGCGTACGGCGCCGCCGCGCAGGCGGGCATCCGCGCCGCCGGCATCGTGGAACGGGCCCGCCACCTGGTGCTGGAAATCCGATGCGCCTACGCCGACTGGCACCGGCTGGAGCGCGAACTTCGCCGCGCGGGGCACCTGCAGCCGCCCGCCTTCGCCGAGACCGTGACCGCCCGCGTGCTGGTGGCGCCGGCCGACGCCGACGCGCTGCGCCGCCACGTCGCGGACCTGACCGCCGGCACGGCGGACATTCATGCGGCGGGCTTCGAATTTATCGAACGGCCGCTGGAACCCGCCGGCGGGATCAGCGCCAATCCTGACGTCTCGCCAAGCTGATCGCCGCGTGTTTCCGG
>CALAMB010000150.1 GCA_937925645.1 uncultured Acidobacteriota bacterium | reverse complement strand
GATTACGAATTACGAGCACGAAATCCGAAGTCTGAAGTCCGACGTCCGCGTTTCTGGAACGAGCCTCTAGCCTCGAGCCTCCAGCCTCGTTCTTCCCCTTGACCCGGGCGGCCGCCCTCTGCGAAGATACCCCCATCACCCGATCCGCCGCCGGAGTGAGCGGCCGGGGGAACGACCCTGGAGGTGCCGCCATGCTCAGCGAGGACATCCTGGCCATCCTGGCCAAGACCGAGATTTTCGAGGGATTGCCATACGACGAGCTCCGGCAGTTGGGCCGGTTCGCGTTCGAGCTCGCGGCCGGCGCCGACGACATGATCCTCGCCGAGGGAGTCCCCGGCGACGCCCTCTACGTGGTGCTGGAGGGGCGGCTGCAGGTGGCCCTGCTCAAGAGCAAGCCCGGCCAGCCCGCGCGGCGGTTCAGCGACGTGAGTCTCAACGAGCTCAAGCCCCACGACTGCTTCGGCGAGTATTCGCTGTTCGACCGGCAGCCCGCGTCGGCGTCGGTGGTGGCCCGGGAGCGGTGCCGGCTCATCAAGCTGACGCGCGCCAACTTCGACCAGTTCCTCGCCGGCAAGGACGGGGTGGCCCGAGTCATTTACCACAACCTGCTCCGGATCCTCATCCGGCGGCTCCGGAAGAAGGACCAGGAGCTCGACCTGACCCTCGACTACGACTAGCCCCGCCCGGCGCCGGATCCCCCCGCATCGCTGCCGCATCAATAGATCAACAGCAGCAGCCGGCAACTCCGTCCAGGCGCCGGTTTCGGCACTAACAGACCCGGGAGGCGGCCATGATCCAGACCGTGGAGGCGAAGCGGCGTCATTTTTCGGATTTTGATTGGCTGAAGACTTACTGGCTGTTTTCCTTCGCCGATCACTACGATCCCGCCAACATCCAGTTCGGCGCCCTGCGGGTGTATAACGATGACGTGGTGGCGCCGGGCACCGGCTTCCCCACCCACCCCCACCGGGAAATGGAGATCGTCACCGTGGTCCTGGACGGCGAGATGACCCACGCGGACAGCATGGGCAACCGCACCGTCATCGGCGCGGGCGACGTGCAGCGCATGTCCGCCGGCACCGGGTTGACCCATTCCGAGTTCAACCTGGCGCGGGGACCGGTTCATTTCCACCAAATCTGGATCTATCCCGACCGGCGGGATCTGGCGCCCACCTACGACCAGCGCCATTTCGAGCCGGAGTCGTGGCGGGACCGGCTGTTGCCGGTGGCCTCCGGGCAGGGATTGCCCGGCACCGCCACCTTTCACACCGACGCCACCATCTACCGCTGCGACCTGTCGGCGGGACGCACCCTCGACGTCCCGACCGCCGAGAACCGCCGCCTGTTCCTCTACCTGATCGCCGGCCGCCTTGAAGCCAACGGCGCCCCGCTTGAAACGGGCGACCAGGCGCGGATCGACCTGGAGCCGGCCCTGGCGCTCCGGGCCGCCGGCGACAGCGCCTTCGTGCTCATCGACGTGCCGTCGTGCCGGGGCTGGGGCTACGATCGGGCAACCCTGGCGGGCGCCCGGACCTGAGCGCCGGACGGCGGCGATGCGATCGGATGTCGGAAGGGGTTACATGGGCGGCTGGTCGGGCCGGAGCGGCCAGTCGGCGAAGGGGGCCATCACGCCCAGCTCGCGGCGTTCCGCCATCATCTGGCCGAACAGCTCGGTGACCCGCGGGTCGAACTGGCCCCCGGCGCCGCGGCGGATTTCACCCATGGCGTACTCCTGGGTCTGGCCCTCGCGGTAGGTGCGGTGGCTGATCATGGCGTGGTAGGCGTCGATGACGGCCAGGATACGGGATTCGATGGGGATCTCCTCTTCTCTGAGCCCGTGCGGGTAGCCGGAGCCGTCCCACCGTTCATGATGGTGCTCCACGATCACGGCGATATGGCGCAGGCTGCTGATGGGCCGCAGAATCCGGGCGCCGATCTCGGCGTGGCGGCGCATGACCTGCTCCTCGTCCGGCGTGAGCTTCCCCTGCTTGAGCAGGATGTGCTCCGGCACGCCGATCTTGCCGATGTCGTGCAGCTTGGCGGCGATGCGGAGCCGCTCCAGCGTGTCGTCGTCCAGCACCATCAGCCGGCCCAGGGCCACTGCCAGGATGGACGTCTCCAGGGTGTGGTTGCTCGTGTAGTGGTCCTTGGCGTCGATGGCCTCGGCCAGGGAGTTGATCATCTCCACCGTGGTGAGGCTCTCTTCCCCTTCCCGGCGGTCGGAGATCTTTTGCAGCACGCCGTCCACCACCTCGGGGCCGGTTCGCAAGGTCCCCTGGCCCATGAACCGCGAGAACACGTTCAGAGCCAGTTTCTTGATGAGCTGGCTGCCCATCAGCGAGGCCGTGTCGCCGCCCTGGAACCGGCTCATGGTCATGGCCTGCTCCGCCGACAGCAGCAGGTCGTCCAAACTCATCCCGTTGATGGGGAAACAGGAGATGCCCAGCGAGAACGTGGGGCGGTTCTCGGCGTCGCGCAGCGTCTCGCGCGCCTGCAGGCACAGCCGGCGGGCCAGCTCCAGCGCCGGTTCCATCTCGTAGCGGGGGAGCAGGCACAGGAATTTGTAATTGCCCGAGTAGGCCAGCGTGGCCTGCGGCGGGAGCTGCTTCTGGAAGAACGCGCAGATCTTCAGCAGGAAGGTCCGCGGCGAATCGCCGTAAGTCCGCAGGCTGATCCGGTCCGGCCGGTCCAGGCTGGCCATGATCACGGTGAAGCTGTCGCCCACGCGCTTGGACCGTTCCAGGCAGGCCAGCAACGCCTCCTCGAAGCCGCGGCGGTTGGGCAGGTTGGTGTCGAAGTCGACGAAGAGGTGGCGCCGGATCCCGGAGTAAAGGCGGTTGTTGCTGATGGCCTGGACGAGGAACGGCAGGATCTGGTTCAGCCGCTGGACGTGCTGGAACGTCACCCGGTTGCGGCGGGTGTCGGCGGCCAGGATGACGTCGCGCACCGCCTCGCCGGTGTCCACGGGATAGTAAAGCGCCGAGGCGAACAGGCCGTTGTCGGTGACGTTCGTCCGCTCGCCGGCCGCCAGGTCGGTCTTGAGCAGGGTGTTGCCGGACCGGGCGCAGCGGGTGAGCCAGGTGTAGCTGTCCAGGTCGCACGACTCCCGGGCGGGCAGCAGTTCGCCGAACGAGCCGGCGAAGGCGTGCCGGCAGAGCCGCCGGCCTTCCGGCTGGTAGAAGTAATAGGCCGCGCTCTCCACGTGCAGGAAGTCCTGCAGCAGGGCGGGCAGCTCCCGCCGGAACTGCTCCAGGTCGTCGAGCGTCATGATCCGGAGCAGCAGTTGGGCGGTTTCCTTCTGCTGGAGCACACCCTCGATCCGCGGCAGGAGCGGCGCCGTCTCGTCGAGCAGCATCGCCAACTGGCGGAGACAGGCGTGCAGCAGAAACCCCAGATCGGGGCGCCCGGACCGCGTGATGGCCGCTCCCAGGAAATAAAATCGGTAGCGGCCGGCTTCCAGGCGGAGGAAACAGCCGCTCAGGCCATGGGGGAGACGGATCGGGCCGTCACCCACCACCGCCGCCTGCGGGTCGTCCTGCATGAGCTGGCGGAACACCTCGTGAACCGGTTCCGGATTCTCCGGCGCGACGCGGTCCCAGCCGGCAAACACGGGCTTGACGCCGGTGCTCTCGCCCACCAGGAACAGCCGCAGGACGTCCAGACCGGTGCGCGAACCAAAATCGCGGAGGAAGGCCGTCAGCGTGTCGCGCAAGGACAAGGTTTTCAGGAAGACGTGCCGGGCGCGCTGGGTCAGGTGCGCCACCAGCGACTCGATCTCATGCCGCTCGTAGAGGTCCAGCGCGGCGGCCAGTTCGGCCTGTTTTCGGGCGCCCATGGGGCGCGGCTTCGGGGGTGCCGCGTCGGGCGCCGCCCCGGGGGGCGGCAGCAGCACCAGGATCCGGCGGCGGCGGCCCGGGAGCGACAGCGCCCGCACCAGCACCGCGCAGGGCGCGTTCCCGCACCCCAGTCGCACCGACTGACGGATCCAGCCGGCGCCGGCCAGGGCGCGCGCCGTCGGCGGATCGGCGAAGGCGATGAACGCGGGAGTGGGCGGCGCGTCGGCGCCGGGCGCCGGCACGGCGAGCAGCGGCAGGGCCAGCTCGCGCCGCGGCAGCAGCTCGGCCACCACGAGTCCCCCGGACGCTCCGGGCGGACAGAGCGCGGCCAGGAGCTGACGGCTGCGTGACGCGTGGCCGCCGGTTGTATCGCTCTCCAAACTGTCCGCGCGCTTACGGGCCACCGCAATCACCCGGAATAACAATCTGCATCAAACCTATGGATAGTCAGCGAAATTATAGCACCGCCCGGCTGATCCCAAACAGGAAAAGTGCGGAGCCGGAAAACGCCGGGGTCCGAGCGCGACACCGAAAGACAGCCGGTCGGGCGGCGTTCATGCCGACCCGGCCAGCACCCGAATCACCGCATCGAGACCCGCGTCGAAGCCGCGGCGGACAGCCGGCTTGGCTAAGCCCCGATAGCGCCGGTCGCCCGGCCGGGGCAGCGTGACGTTGTCGGTGCAGAACAGCAGCGCCGCCACTGGCAGTCCCAGCCGGGCGCCAGCAACGGCGGCCGAGGCGCACTCGCAGTCGGCGCCCAGCACCAGGCCGCGGTACGATTCGTAAATCTCGGGACCGACGCGGTAGGAGGTGTCGGTGGTGTACACCATCCCCGCGTGCGCCGGCACGCCGCCGGACCGAACCGTGACGAGCAGTTGGTGGGCCAGTTCCAGGTCGAAAGCCGCCGGGAATTCGATGGGGGCGTAGGCCCGCGACGCGCCCTCGGCCCGGACCGCCGCCGGCGGCACGAGGAGTTGCCCCACCGCCAGCCGGGGGTCCATGCCGCCGCACGCGCCGAAGATCACCACCCGCTCGGCGCCGTTGGCCTTGGCCATCTCCAGCGCGTTGACCGTGGCGGGTCCGCCCATGCCGGAGTAGATCAGCGTGACGGGAATCCCGCCCCGCGGCGGATTGAAGATCTCCCGGTCCGTGGTCTCGTCGAGGGGCACCGGCTCGGCGCCCAGCCGCGCCGTGATGGCCGGCAGGAAGCTGCGCCGGCCGAAGGGGAGCAGGATGACGCCGGGGCGGCAGGCGAAGCCGGGATTGTTGCTGTGCGCGAATCGGCGCTGGTGGCTCATGGAACACCTCCCGCGAACATGCCGGCCGGAGGCCCGCCAAACCGAGTCGGAGCGGGCCGCGCCCGTCCGACGGTCATAGCACGCCGCGCCCGCCGCCGTCAATGGCGGACGGCACGGCCGGAAAAACGAGCCGCGCGGAACATCCGCGGCGTTATCAGCGTTCTTATGGATAAACAGGGCGGATGACACCCGGCCGGAGAGGGGCCGCCCGCAGCCCGCCGGGGCGAGGAGGAGCGATGGTGAAATTTCTGCTGTGGCTGATCCTGCTGGTGCTGTGCTGGCCGCTGGCGCTGCTGGCGCTGGTGCTTTACCCGCTGGTTTGGTTGCTCCTGCTGCCGTTCCGGCTGGTGGGGATCGCCGTCAGCGGCGTGTTCGAGCTGCTCCGGTCGCTCATCTGCCTGCCCGGCCGGGTGCTGGCCCGGATCTGACCGCCGGGCCGGGAGAATCGTTGATGGTTGATGGTTGATGGTTGATGGTTCGTGCTCGTAATCGTATCTCGTAATCGTGATCGTGATCGTAATCGTAATCGTGATCGAGCTGTTTTAAGGTTTAAAAGTTTAAAGGTTTGAAGGTTCGCAGGTTCGCAAGCTCGAAGGTTCCAGTTCCAGAATCAGTTGATGGTTGATGGTTGATGGTTGATTCGTCTCCCGACTCACCGATTCACCGACTCACCGATTCACCGACTCACCGACTCACCGATTCACCGATTCACCGATTCACCGCTCCTCACGCCGACAGGAACGCCTGCCGCTGGTAAAGCTGGCTGTAAAGACCGCCGCGGGCCA
>CALAMB010000149.1 GCA_937925645.1 uncultured Acidobacteriota bacterium | reverse complement strand
GCGTTCTCCTTGTCGTACTCGTCGCTGTCGACGCGGGCGCCCGACTGGATGCCGCTGAAATCCTTCTTGGACAACTTCCCGTAATCGTCAAAGCTGCTGATCTTGAAATAGACCGAACCGTCGCTGGCGTACGTGTGCCCCTTGGCGGCGAGCGCCTCCACCAGGGCGATCATCTCGGGCACGTGGTCGGTGGCCTTGCAGACCACGTCGGGGTGGAGCACCCGCAGCGCCGTCAGGTCCTCGAAGAAGGCGGCGGTGAATTTTTCAGTGTACGCGCTCAGGGACATGCCGGCGGCGGCGCTGTCGCGGATGGTCTTGTCATCGATGTCGGTGACGTTCATGACATAGCGCACGTCGTAGCCGCGCCAGCGCAGGTATCGGTTCAGGATGTCCTCGAACACGAAAGTGCGGAAGTTGCCGATGTGGGCGTAGTTGTAGACCGTGGGGCCGCAGCAGTACATCTTCACCCGCGGCGGGTCGAGGGGCTGGAACTCGTCCAGCCGTCCGGTCAGGGTGTTGTGGAACTTGAGCACGGCGCGCCTCCCGGTCCAAAATTGCCGCCCATTATACCAGAAGTGGCGCGGGCACTCGGGGAGTGAACGGTGAACAGTGAACAGTAAACAGTGAGGAGTGAGGAGATAGGAGTGTCAAGCCCGTCGTATTCGTACTCGTAATTCGTGATCGTAATCGCAATCGTGATCGTGATCGTAATCGTGATCGCAATCGAGATTCGAGATAAGAGGCTCGTTCCCGTAACGCGGACATCGGACATCGGATTTCGGAATAAGCGGTTCGGGGCCGCGGTTCGGGGTTCGTTCCCAACAATCAACAATCAACCATCAACTCTCCCAGAAATCGGGCCTGGGATCTGGGTCCTCGTTCTCAAGTCCCAGAGCCTTGTTCCCAAATCCAAACTCCCACACCCCAGGTCCCGGAACCCATCAACAGCAAGAACAAATTCGTTTCCAAATAGCCAATCAAATATATGCAATCACCGATAACCAATAATCCGAAATGGCCAATTAAAAATTGTCCGATGATCCATGACAATTGGATCCCTCCGCGCCCGCTGCGTCTCCGCCGTGAATGTCTGTCCGCCGGCTCGACGTTTCGCTGGTTCACAGATCGACCATCGAGTTGTCCTCTGGCAGAACGCCTGAGCCACAGGACGCCGGAATCACACGCGACGCCGGCCCCGCCGCCTTTTCCCTTGACGCGCGACGCGGGCATCGTGTATAGTGCCGCCCTTCGGGGCGCCCGTAGCTCAGTTGGATAGAGCGTCGGACTACGAATCCGAAGGTCGCAGGTTCGAGCCCTGCCGGGCGCGCCATATTATCAAGCACTTACAAAGCCCATCCCCCTTCCCTAATTTATCTTGTCACACTCACGTCACAGTGAGATAATGGCGACAGTGGTTTCCGTCGCTTAAAAACCATCCGCTACACGGCGACACACACTGTTTCGGATACTCCTGGTCGCCCTTGAAGATGAGGAGAAATTCACGATGGCCACGATTCGCAAACGCGCCAACACCGACGGCACCATCACCTACCAAGTGCAGATCCGAAGAAAGGGACTCCCTCCCGAATCGTGTTCTTTCGCCCGACTCACCGACGCCCGCAAATGGGCCGTGTCGGTGGAAGCCGCCATGGTGGAGAGCCGGCATTTCCCCCAGGCCGAATCGTCCCGCCACACGCTGAGTGAGGCTATCGCCCGTTACCGGAAGGAAGTGCTCAGCCAGTGCGCCCCATCGACGATCCGGTCATCGCTCTCCCGGCTGGAATGGTGGGACGAACGGCTGGGCGGTTTCACGCTGGATCAGATCAGCCCGGCCATGATTGTGGAGTGCCGTGAGGCGCTGCTGCACGACGGTCCAGGTGACGAACGGGGTCGACGCCGGGCGCTGCGCGGTGGCGGCATGTCCCCGACGACTGTCCGGTATTACCTGGTCATTCTCACCCACCTGTTCAACCTGGCCGTCCGGGAATGGGGCTGGCTGAAGGAGTCGCCCATACGCAAAGTGACCAAGCCGGCGGCGAATCCCGGCAGAATTCGCTACCTGACCGATGAGGAGCTGGCGGCCTTTCTAGATGCCTGCCGGGAAAGCGAGTGTGGATATCTGTTGCCTGCCGTGTTGCTGGCCCTCACGACCGGGATGCGGCACGGTGAACAGTTTGGCCTGACCTGGAACCAGGTCGACCTCAAGCGGGGCTGGATCACTCTGGGGTTGACGAAGAACAAGAAGCGGCGGGGCGTCCCGCTGGTGGGCCCGGCACTGGACGCGATCCGGAAGCTGGAAAAAGTGCGCCGAGTCGATACCGATTATCTGTTTCCCTCTCACGATGGGAAAAAGCCATACGATATCCGTCGGCCTTTTCAGAAGGCGCTGCGTGACGCCAACATCAAGGACTTTAGCTGGCACGACCTGCGGCACTGCGCGGCCAGCTACCTGGCCATGAGTGGTGTTCCACTGAAAGTGATCGGCCAGCTCCTGGGCCACCGCACCAGCGCCATGACCGACCGCTACTCCCACTTGGCCGACCAGGTGGTTACCGACGCCGTGTCAAAGGTCATGACCAAACTGTTCCGCTAGACCGTCATTATTTCTGCTTACTCGACTGGATAACTTGGACTAGATCATTACTGAGGTTGCTTCTGGAGTTTTATAGACCATTCATGAGATAACTTTTCAGCTTCAATGAGTTGGATATCAGTCATCTCTTGAGCAACATATCTGAGCAAACTCTGGGCCTGTTCCCAACCATTTATTGCAGCCAAGTTTATCCACGCGTATGCGTAGAGAAGGTTCTTGGTAACTCCCTCTCCATTGAAGTACATCCGCCCCAGATGGAATTGAGCTCGGGCATTCCCTTTTTCAGCTGCTTTGTACCACCAACTCACTGCCATCTTGAAATCTCTCGGCAAACCCGTTCCATCGTGATACATCATGCCTAAATCAGTCTGAGCATAAGCATTTCCTTGTTCGGCTGCCTTTATGTACCACTTGGCGGCCATCTTGAAATTCCTTTTGACCCCCTCAGCATTAAAGTAAGCCGATCCAAGAAGGCACTGGGCATCAGCCTTCCCTTGTTTAGCCGCCTTTCGAAACCAAGTCACTGCCTCCTCGAGATCCCGCTGAACTCCCTTACCACTGAAGTAAGCCAATCCGAGGCTATACTGGGCGTCAGCATCCCCCTGTTTGGCCGCCTTCCGCCACCAGCTAATGGCTTCTTTGAGATCTTGAGATACTCCATCGCCATTGAAATAGATCAATCCAAGGAGATACTGAGATTTTGCATCTCCTTTGTCAGCTTGAGTTTTGATGTTTGTGAGGTCTTGCGGTGTGACACTCAACTGAAGAATGAAAAAAATATATACCGCTGTAAGCAGTGTCTTGATCATGTGGTGAATAAACATCACTAAGTTTCCGCCATCGAATTTAGCTTTCGATCTGCTTCATTCAATGGAGCGGTACAAAACTTAAAACATTTTTAAGTATTGTGCATTTTATCGAGTAATTCAAGTTCCTTATCTTGCAGGGGCCTCCAGCTATGGAACTTTTGCCCCCAAAGCTCCCAAAGAAGGATCTTAATTCTTTCATGTCATGGGATTGCCGTTGTCAGCATGGCCTTTTCAAGCTGACAATCGGCTGACAATCATGCTC
>CALAMB010000148.1 GCA_937925645.1 uncultured Acidobacteriota bacterium | reverse complement strand
ATTTCTCCACGAGTTGCCATCGCTGTCGGATTGGCAATGAGAAGCACGGAGGACAAATGGTAAAAATCAACCTTTTACGCGAGCGTTCTGTCGAACAGCCCGTCACGCGGGCACCCATCGAGCCGAAACCCATTCAGGCGATATTGGTGATCGCTGTCCTCGTGGTCGCCGCTGTCGCTTTGGGCACTTGGTACTGGTGGTCCAAATACAATCAGCTTCAGGACAAACGCCAGCAGGCGACCGAGCTGCAGCAGGAAGCGGACCGTTTGCAGTCCGTCCAGGAAGAAGTTGAGAAGTACGAGCGGATCAACAAGATTTTGGATGATCGCAAGAAGGTCATCGAGCAGCTGAAAGCCAATCAAACCGGCCCCATCGAAATGATGAACGGCTTGATTCAAAGCCTGCCGGCCGAAGAACCTAAGCTCTGGATCGACAAAATGACCCAGACGCGAGACGGCGAAGGTGAGACCACCCACATCGTGGGCTACGCATACGAGGTGAATGCGATCGCCGATTTTTACGCCAACCTCAGAAACCAGAACTTCTACACCATGATCGATTGGCTCTATTACGACAAGAGCAAATCGCCCATCAAGTTCGAATTTGATTGCCGGAAGAATTTCGCGAAACCCGCCGAAGAAGAGGCGCACAATGGCTAAAACAGGTGAGAAGAAGGGCGGCACGCCCATGATTTTACAGATCGCCTTGGTGATTCTGATCATCGCGATTAGCTTCTTCGTCCTGAAGGTCTACGTGTTCGACAAGATGAACGACGAGCTCAGCCGGCTGGATACCCAGATTGCCGATCTGGATCTGAAGGTCCAAAAAGCCCAGGCCTTCCAGCAGAAGAAGGCGCTCAACGAGCAGATCTACAACTCGCGGTTGGCGGAGCTGGAGCGCGAAAAACGGATTTTGCCGAAAGAGCGCGAAACCGACGAACTGGTGCGCCGACTGGAAAACCTGGCTCATGAATCCCGGGACATGAAAATCACCCTGTTCCGGCCCGACAAACCGGTCGACCACGATTTTTATTACGAGTGGCCCATTACCATCAATTGCGAGGCCAGCTACAGCTCCATCGGGCAGTTTTTCGAACAGGTGGCGAATTTCGACCGGATTTTGAATGTCTACAACCTCAATATCGATTCCACCGCGCAGGGCTCGGACGCCCGCCCCACCCTCAAAGCAGGTTTCATCGCCAGCACCTTTGTGTACACCGGCGATGCCACCGAGAAAATCCAGTAGAAGGGGAACGGCCATGAAGCTGATCCAATGCATCTTTGCCGCGGGATTGCTCCTGATGGTTCCCTCGACGCTGGTGGCCCAGCAGGACGATGCGTCGGGGCAATCCGACGTCGTGGTGGTCAAGAAAACCATCCGCTTCAACACGATGGGTCGCCAGGATCCGTTCATCAACCTGGATGTCCAAAAAATCGAACGCCAGAAAATAGCCGAAGCGCAGCTGGAGCCCGTGCCCTCGTTCGAGGAGCGGCAACAGCAGTTTCCGGGCGTCCGGGGCATGCTGATCAAGGAACTCGTCCTCAAAGGCATTGTCAACAAGGCGGATGGCAACATTGCCTATTTCGAAGGTGTTGACCGGAAAGCCCATTTCATTCGGCCGGGGGACGACCTGTTCAACGCCAAGGTCAAGCAGATTAAAAAGGACGGCGTGGTCTTCGAAGAATACAAGCGCTATCTGGACAAGCGCGTCGAGAAGAACGTCGTATCGGTCGATCTCCATGAATAGAACGCAAATAATTGTAATAAGGAGGCATTTGATGCGGTCCAATAAATTGCTCCTTTCGCTGTTGGTCACGAGTGCATTGGCCACTGTTTTCGCGATCGCACAAAGCGCACCGGCCGGCGTTGCTCAGGTACCCAGCGAGTTGAACGATGTCCAGTTCTCAACTCGCGACGGGATCTTCGAACTCACGCTGGTCGGCCAAAACCTGGCCGAATTCAGAAAATTCAGGTTGGCCGACCCCTTCCGCCTGGTGGTCGATCTGCCAAACACCGCGACTCGTTACACCAAGAACGTGTTGCACGTGAACGGCGAGATCGTCCAGAAGATCCGGGTGTCCAAATTCAGCAACGACGGCAAGGGCACGATCCGGATCGTATTGGACCTGACCCGGGATGTGCGGGACGTTCAGGTGGAGCCGGTGGCCAACGGGCTGAAGATCGCGGTGGGTCAGGAAACCCTGGCCCGGACCAATATCGCCCCCGCCGCTCAGGAGATCCCGGTAGATGTCATCCCCACCCAGCCCGCCGCCGCGCCGGCCACTCCGTCGGTTGCTTCCGCCGAGGCGGAGATGACGGACGCCAGCATCGTCCGGATTCCTGAACCGGTGGTCAAACCGAAGGCGCTGGAGAGCAAACCCCTGGACAACACGCCATCACTGGTCTTGGGCGAAGCTCCGAAGATGCTGCTGGCCAAAGCCGGGCCCGCGACCAACGCCGTGAATTACGTCCAGGACGACGAGCAACAGGTGGCGCAGTACACCGGCGAGCCCATCGCCCTGGACATCAAGGACGCCGACATCGTCGACTTCTTCCGCCTTATCAGCGATATCGAAGGATTGAACATCGTCGTCGATCCCAGTGTCTCCGGCACCATATCGATCAAGGTCGACAACGTGCCGTGGGACCAGGTGTTCGACCTGGCGATGAAAAACAATCGCCTGGCCAAGGTCATCGAGGGGAACGTCGTCCGCATCGGCACCCTGGATGCATTCAAGGCCGAGGAAAAGGCGCGGGAAGAGCTGAAGCGGGCCCGCGAGACCGTCACCGATATCGTCAAGCTGAACTATGCCACTGCCGCCGAGCTGATCGACAAGCTGGTGCCCATTCTGACCGAGTCGGGCGAAATCAAGACCGATGCCCGCACCAACTCGCTGGTCATCCGGGACATTCCGGAACGGATCGCCGAAATCCGCAAACTGGTCAAGGCCCTGGATGTGGCGGAACACCAGGTGGAGATCGAAGCCCGGATCGTGCAGGCCAGCCGTGACTACGCCCGCAGCCTGGGTGTTCAGGTCGGCTTCGTGGTGGGCAACCTGGAGCGGATCACCCTCGGCGGCCCGAACACGTACGGAACCATCGGCGGTTCCCGGCCGTCCCAGACTCCCAAATCGGGCTACAATGCCGGCGATCCCATGACCGGCCGGGGAGCCGCTTCAGCACAGGCTTCTGAAAACGCCGCCATCAGCGTTGGCACGGAAGGGAACAACCGGACCGGCAACTACAACTGGTC
>CALAMB010000147.1 GCA_937925645.1 uncultured Acidobacteriota bacterium | reverse complement strand
TTGGCCCGGCCGGTTCAAAATTTGCCGCATTCAACTAGCCGGCAATTCAAGCATCTACGATCGACTGTCCATGTTGACGGGCGCCTCACTAATGGATATACTTTGTATATTCAATGGAGGTGACCCATGTCGGTGAAACTTCAAAAATGGGGGAACAGTCAGGGGATCCGCCTGGCCCGGCACGTGCTGGAACATGCCCACATCCGCGTGGGTGACGAGTTGGATATCACGGTGCGGGATGGCTGCATCATCGTCGTGCCCCTGAAGCGGATCCGGGGCAAAGTCAGCCTACAAGAACTGGTTTCGCGAATCCCGGCCGGCCACTCGTCGGCGGAGACCGTCTGGGGCCCGCCCGTGGGCAGAGAGGAGTGGTAAGTGAAGTCCTACATCCCTCAAAAAGGTGACTTCGTAAGCGTGTCGTTCGATCCGCAGTCCGGGCACGAACAGAAGGGGCGGCGTCCGGCCCTGGTCGTGAGCAACACATTGTTCAACCGGCACACTGGTCTGGCCATCGTTTGTCCGCTGACCACCACCGACAGGCGGTTTCCCTTCCATGTTCCGGTGTCGGGCGATGCGGCGGTGTCCGGATTCGTAATGGTGGAACAGGTCAAGTCCATCGACTTCCGCGCCCGCCGCGTCACCCGCATCGGCCGGGCCGCAGGCCGCACATTGGACGAAGCCCTCGCCATTCTCGACGCCTGCATTTACTGATCCGGAATTCGGCCTCCGCGCCTCGCCACCTCGGTGTTTAGCGGCGAGGAAAGCTTCCGACCACCCTCCGGATCAAAATATCATCGACCACCTGTGACGGTCCGTGTATCATGGTCACTATGAGAGACTGGACCTGCTGGACTATCGTCCTTTTTTGGGGGGCGATATGGGGACTGGCGGAGGCCACCGTCGGCTTCGTGCTGCACCTGGCGCCGATGCCCGGCCTGGCCGGGGCGGTGCTCTTCCCCGCGGGCGCCTGGTGCATGGTGCGGGCGGCTCGCTCGGCCGGCACGCCCGCGGCGGCCCTGGCGCTCGGCCCCGTGGCCGCCACGCTCAAGCTGCTGGACCTCGCCATCCCCGGAGCCGACCTGTTCGCGGTGGTCAACCCAACGGCGGCCATCCTGCTCCAGTCGCTGGCGGTGGGGGCGGTCCTGCGGCTCTGGCCGGTCGCGGAGGGGCGCCTGGGTTCCCTGACCGGACTCGCTGCGGCGCTCGGCTGGCGGGCCGGCTACGCGCTGCTCCTCGCCGCGGCCGCATCGCTGGCGCCCCTGCGTGGCATTCTGGACCACGGCGCCGCCGGCGTGTCCCGGTTCCTCCTGCTGGAGGGCGTCGTGAACGCGCTCCTCATCGGGCTGGTCATGGAACTGGATCGGCGGCTGGCCTTCCGTTGGCCAAGACTCGGCGCGGCGGCGCATCCGATTTCCGCCGGCGCGCTGGCCGCGCTGGCTGCTGCCGCCGGCTTCGTTCTCCCCTAAACCACCGTCAATAGGCGCAGGCGGCACGGGCCCGACGGCAGGTCCACGGCGATGTCCGCCCCGGGCCGGCGGTCCAGGAGCGCCCGTCCCAGCGGCGAGTCGGGACTCACCAACTGGATGCTCCGGCCGCCGGCGTCGACGGACATGCCCATTCCCCCGGACACGAGGAAATACAAGCCGGAGGCGAGCCCGCCTTCGGCATCAAGGTCGAGAAGCGCGCCGGGCCTGGCCTTGCGGGCCGGGCTCAGATCGAGATCGTCAAGTGCCCGCAGCAACACCTGGCACCGCTCCACCTGCTGCATCTGGGCGGAAACGAGGTAGGTCTGTTCGTTGAACACGGCACGCTCGCCGCGGGTGCGGGTGCGCTCGTCCCCCACGTGCATCCCCTCGCGGGCTGTTTCGGCCGCCCGCCGCGACGTCTCGGCCATCGCTGCCAGCTCGCGGCGCAGGGTAGCGAGAATCTGTTCCTTGACGGCGATATCCATGGACGAACTCCCGGCCCGTCACCGGGTCGACGCGGCAGTGGTCGTTCCGGCTTGTCACTTACGGCGCGAGGCGGCAATTTCTCCCACCGCCCGGATGGCCGCCTGGATGTGCGCCTCGGTGTTGAACGGCCCGATCCCGAAGCGGACCGCGCCGTGGATCTTGTCGATGCCGAGCTGCTCGTGCACCAGCGGCGCGCAGTGGAGGCCGGTGCGGCAGGCGATGCTGTAGTCCACGTCGAGCATGGTGCCGGTGTCCATCGCCTCGAGGCCGTCCACGTTGAAGATCATGACGCTGATGTGATTCTCCAGGTCGTCGGCGCAGTACAGGGTGACGCCGGGGATGTCGCGGAGCCCGTCGCGGAGCAGCCGGGCCAGACGCATTTCCTGCTCGTGGATCTTCTCCACGCCCTGCGCCAGCACCCACTTGACCCCCGCGTTCAGGCCGGCGACGCCGACGCTGTTGACGGTGCCGTATTCCAGCCGGTACGGGTATTCGTCCAGGTGCGTCTTCACGGCAGAGCGCACGCCGGTGCCGCCGGCGCGGGTGT
>CALAMB010000146.1 GCA_937925645.1 uncultured Acidobacteriota bacterium | reverse complement strand
GCCCAGCATCCCCGTGATCACCGCGGTGAGCATGATCTTCACCACGGTGAAATCGGCCAGGAGCAATTGGCCCAGGATGACGTCGTAGTCGGTGACCCCGCCTTTCTGCAGGAGAAAACCGAACACGATCCCAAACGCCAGTCCGAGCAGCAGTTGGGTGCGATTGTTTTGGTGCAACTTGGTCAGCATGGATGCCTCCGGATTCAGGCCAGGACCCGGTAGATCAGCATGGCCCCGGCGATCCCGCCGGCGAAAAAACAGGCCGCCGCGATCCAGCTGCTGAGCGCCAGTTGCATGGTGCCGCTGATGCCGTGACCGCTGGTGCAACCGCCGGCCCAGCGGGCGCCCAGCCCCATGAGGATGCCCCCGCCGAAGGCCGTCAGGAGCCGCGGTTCGACTGCCGCGCCGAACGCGCGCTCCCACAGCCCGGGGTTCCATCGCCAGTCGAACGTGCCCGAAAGTTGCGCGGAGATGAAGGCGCCGATCACCATGCCACCGACCAGCATCCAGCCCCACTCAACCTTGGGAACAAATTTTCGGTAGTACGGTTTGTCCAACACCTTGGGACCCCGCACCAGCCGCTCCAGCATGCCCGCCGACCGGGCGAAGGCCGTGGAACAGGCCAGCGCCTGGTCGGACAGGAGGAACGACAGCCAGCTCAGGATCCCCAGGCCGATTCCCACCGCGTAGGGGGACCAGCGTTCCAGTTCCAGCCACTCCATGACTCCTCCTTCACCTGGCGTCACGACTTGTCCGGGCCCGCCATGCGGGGACCGTGCGGCACGAAGCAGAGGGGGCATTCCGGCGCGTGGCCAGCGGCGCTGTAGCCCGTCATGCCGCCGGCGACGTTGGCCACGCGAGGGAATCCCCGCTGCTTCAACAGGCTGGCGGCCAGGCTGGACCGATTCCCCGTGCTGCACAACACGATCGCGGGCAGGGTCGGGTCCAGTTCCGCGTGGCGGGTGCGCAGGTCGGGCGCGGGGATGTGCAGGGAGCCGCTGATGTGGTAGCTCCCGTATTCACCGGCGGAGCGGACGTCGATCAACGTCACGTGCTCCCCGCCCGTGATCCGCAGATACAGCTCCTCGGCGGAGAACAGGCCCACGTGTTCCGTGGTCCGCCCCGACTTCACCCAGGCGACCATTCCGCCGTCCAGATAACCCACGACCCGGTCGAGCCCCACCTTCTGCAGGCCGGCGACGGCCAGCCGGAGCTGGCGGTCATTCTCGGCGACCAGCAGGATGTCCCGGTCGGGGGGCAGGATCCAGCCGGCGAACGTGGCGAAGTTGCCGTTGAGGTCGTTGTGAACGGAACCGGGGACGAAGTGCCCGGCGAAGGCGTCGTAGCCGCGGACGTCCAGCACGATCGTCGCCGGCGCGCGCCGTCGCTCGTCGAACGCCGCGGGCTCCAGCGGCGCCAGGGGCGGCAGGTCGGCCACGACCGCGGGCCCCACGCGGTTGATGTCGCTGCAGCGGCTGAAATGGTCCGGCGCCGGCGGCATGTTCTCGGTCAGGGAGCGGATGAACGCCTCCCGGTCCTTCAGTTGCAGCGCCCGGTTGTACCGGCGCTCGTACCCGATGGTGCTGGTCCGCTTGGCTCCCATCATCCGCCCGCAGAGAGAGCCGGCCCCGTGGGCCGGGTAGACCTCGCAGAAATCGGGCAGCCGGAGCAGCTGGTCGTGCAGGCTGGTGTAGAGCTTCGCTGCCAGGTCTCGGGCGATGTCGGGAAACAGGTCGGGCCGGCCCACGTCGCCGACGAACAGCGCGTCGCCGCAGAACACGGCCACGGGTTCCGGGCCGCGCGAGGCATCCGTCACCACGTACGCCAGGTGCTCCGGCGTGTGGCCGGGCACCTCGAGGACGCGGATGAGCATGTCCTCGATGGCGATGGTGTCGCCCTCGCCCACCGCCTCGTGGTCGAACCGGCAGTCGCCCGAACGGGGGGCGTAGATGCGCGCGCCGGTGGCCGCCGCCAAGTCGAGATGACCGGAGATGAAATCGGCGTGCAGGTGGGTTTCGAGGATGTGGGTGATGGTCATGCCGAGATCGTCCGCCGCATCGAGGTATTCCTGGATGTGGCGTTGCGGATCGACGATGGCGCAGGTCGTGGATCCCCCCAACAGATAGGAGCTGTGGGAAATCCCCTTGACGAAAAACTGTTGTACGATCATGCGACTCTCCTTAAAGGTATAGGCAGTATATTCCCGCGACGGCAATGACGATGAAGAGGACGGTCATGGGCCCGCCGGCCTTCAGGTAATCGAGGTTGCGGTAGCCGCCCGGCGACATGAGCAGCGCGTTCACCTGATGGGTGGGCAGCAGGAAGGAATTCGAGGCGCACACGGCCACCAGCAGGGCCAGGGCCCGCCCGTCCACGCCGGTCAATTTCCCCAGAGTCATCACCAGGGGCACCAGGAGCACGGTGGCGGCGACGTTGGACATGAACAACGTGAACAGGGTCGCGAGCACCGCCACCGCCGTCAGCAGCACCAGGGGATGGCCGCCCTTCAGCCAGAGCATCAGGTGATCGGCCAGGAACGCTGCCGTGCCCGTGCGGTCCATGGCCAGGCCCAAGGGGATCAGGCCGGCCAGCAGGAAGACCGTGCGCCACTCCACCGCGCGGTAGGCTTCGTCGATGGTGATCACCCGGCCCAGGATCATGATCAGGGCCCCGGTGATCAGGGCCAGCGACAACTGAACCCCGGTCAGGGCCAGGGCGATCGCCCCCAGGAAGCAGATCAGGGCCAGCCGCGGCCGGACGGGCGCAGCCGGTTCCGCCTCCACGGGTGAGACCAGCACGCCCCGACCCTCGTCGCCCAGGAGGCGCAACTTCAGCCAGGGGCCGTGCACGATGAGGTCGTCGCCGGCCTGCAGGACCATGTCGGAGAAATCGCCGCGCTCTTCGCGTTCGCCCCGGATCAGCATGAGGGGCTCCACGCCGAACGTTTTCCGCAGGGCGATCTCCCGGATCGTGCGGCCCGCGAGGCTGGAATGGGGCGGGATGATCACCTCGGCGAACCCGGACCCGCGAGTGAAGGCCAGCTCCGCCGCAGGCTTCACGGGCGCGGGGTGCTGCAACCCGTAGGCCGCCGCCAGGCGGTCCACGCGCTCGCGTTCGCCCAGCAGAATCAGAACGTGACCCGCCACGAACCTTGTGTACCGCCAGGGGGCGTGGAGCAGGTCGTCCGCCTCTTGCAGGGCGAGCAGGTTCAGCCCGTAGCCCTCGCGAAACCGCACCTCCTCCCGGGTCTGGCCGATCAGGGGGCTGGTGTCGGGAATGCGGCAGTAATGCACCGACGAGGGGAGGTGCCAGGTCTCGATGAGCTTCTGCTGAGCCCCCGGCGGAAGCGGTTCCTGGCTGCGCGCGGGCAGGACCCGGGAACCGGCGAGCAGGAAATAGACCAGGCCGGCCGCCAGCAGCATCAGCCCCAACGGGGTGACGCTGAAGAGGCCGAACCGGTCCTGGCCGCCCTGCTTCAGCAGGTCGTTGAGGATGATCAGGGGTCCCGATCCCACCATGCTCAGCGTTCCGCCCAGGATCGCCGCGAACCCGATGGGCATCAGCAGTCGGGAGGGGTGGATCCGGTTGTTCCGGGAGATCAGGAGGATGGAGGGGAAGAACAGGATCACCGCCCCGACGTTCTGCATGAACGCGGACATCAGCCCCACCGCCGCGGCGACGACGGCCAGCAATCGTTTTTCGCTGGCGCCGGCGATCCGGGTGATCCACTGCGTCACGCGGTTCATGGCCCCCGAGCGCTCCAGTCCGTACCCCAGGATCATGACGCCGATCATGGCCATGACCGCGTTGCTGGCGAAACCCGAGAAGATCTCCTGCGGCGGCACCAGTTGCAGCCAGGCCAGCAGCAGCATGACGAGGATGGCGACCAGGTCCACCCGAACCACTTCCAGGATGAACAGGACCATGGTCAGGGCCAGCACGAGAAGAACCAGCATGACGTCCGTCGGCATGAAGAAACCCGCCTGTCAATGTTAAAACCGCCCGGGAAGATGGCCGTTCCCAGGCGATTTGCCGGCAGTTGTCGATGCGACAAAAAAATTCTAGCAAACGCCGGCGGCAAATGCCACCGAATTTCGACCGGACGTCGCGACGGTTCGGTGTGCGTCGGCACGACGGTTTGGAACGCGTCGGCACGACGCCGCTCTGGATGGCGCGGGACGCGCAGGGCAAAACCTCGGCGTGC
>CALAMB010000145.1 GCA_937925645.1 uncultured Acidobacteriota bacterium | reverse complement strand
TCGCGAACAGCTCCACCGCCCGCCGCGCCTTGTTCCCCTGCAGGTGCCCCACCAGATGCCACTGGAAGTCGCCCGCCACCGCCAGTTGCGGGATCTTTTCGGCCGCCTCCTGAACGCGGTTTTCGCCGAGGATGACCGGACCCAGCGCCGCGAGCCCGCGGACGGCATCGGCAGCGACGGTCTTCGACACCGCCACCAGCGTGACCGATTCCGGCGCGCGCCCCGCGGCGCGGGCCGCGCGGTCGATCCGCGCCATCACCTCCCGGTACCGCTCCGCCACTCCGCTCATGGCCGCCTCGTCGGGATGATGTCCATGCCCCGATTATAGAGCCGCGCCCGAACCGTTGTAAAGGCGGCGTCCCGAACCGGCCGCAAAGTATGCTAAGATGGCCGGCGCGAGAGGAGCGCCGATGGCTGCACCGACACCGGGACACTTCATCACGTTCGAGGGCGTGGAGGGCTGCGGTAAGACCACCCAGATCCTGCGCCTGGCCGATCGGCTCCGGGCGCGGGGCCTGCCGGTGACGCTCACCCGCGAACCCGGCGGCACCCCGTTCGGCCAGGCCGTGCGCCGCGTGCTGCTGGACCCCGCCGGGCCGCCCCGCGAGCCGGCCGGCGAGCTGCTCCTGTACCTGGCCGACCGCTGCCAGGACCTGGCCCAGTGCATCCGCCCCGCCCTGGGCGCCGGGCACGTGGTGCTGTGCGACCGCTACCACGACGCCACGCTCGCGTACCAGGGCGCCGCCCGCGGCATCGCCCGCTCCGTCATCGACCGCCTGGCCGCCGCGCTGGACATCCTGACCCCCGACCTCACGTTTCTCCTCGACATCGATCCCGAGCGGTCGCTGGCGCGCGCCATCGCCCGCAACGCCGCCACCGCCGAAGGCGCCGCCGAAAGCCGCTTCGAGGGCGAGACGCTGGCGTTCCACCGCGCCGTCCGCGCCGGCTACCTGGAGTTGGCACGGCAGGAACCGGAGCGGTTCGCCGTCATCGACGCCGACCGTGCGCCCGACCCCATCTTCGCCGACATCGCCGCCCGCACCGACGTCCTGCTGGCCGGCCGGCGCCGGGAGGACTAAGCCGTGCCCCCGTTCATCGGCAACACCGCCATCGGCCGTCTACTGGCCGAGTGCCGCCGGCGCGACACCCTCCACCACGCCTACGCCTTCGCCGGCCTCGATGGCGTCGGCAAGAAGCGCCTCGCGCTCCAGCTGGCCAAGAGCCTGAACTGCGCCACCGCGCCCGCCGGGCTCGACGCCTGCGACGCGTGCGTCTCCTGCCGCAAGGTGGATTCCGGCAGCCACCCCGACGTCCAGGTCATCGCCCCCGAAACGAAAGTGTTCAAGATCGATCAGGTCCGGGCGCTGATCCAGGAGGTCTATTACCTCCCCTTCGAGGGACGGCGCCGCGTCTTCATCCTCGACGACGCCGACCGGATGAACGAGGAGGCGGCCAATTCCCTGCTCAAGACCCTCGAGGAGCCGCCCGAGAGCAGCACGCTGATCCTGATCACGGCCAACCTCTACGCGCTCCTGCCCACCATCCGCTCCCGCACCCAGGTTCTCAAGTTCCAACCCATCCCCGTGCGCGAGCTGGAAGCGTACCTGCGCGAGCACGCCGGGCTGCCGGCGCTCCAGGCCGCCGCCGCCGCGCGCCTGTCCGGCGGGAGCCTGGGGCTGGCCCTGTCGCTGGACATGGAGGCGGTCGCGGCCATGCAGGAATCCGCCTTCGAACTCCTCACCCTCATGGCCCATCCCAACGACGCCGCACTCTTCAAACACCTGGCGGACGCTTTCCCGTCGAACAAGAATCCCGAGCTCATGCTCCAGATTCTGATTTCCATTCTGCGCGATTTGGTTATAATGGATTTTTTTCAGGACCGGGACCACGTGATGCACAACGACCGGATGGAGACTTTGAAAACCCTGCGCGCGTCCTTCAGCCCCCCCGTCGTCGAATACCTCCTGCGCGAGGTCGAGGAGCTCTACCGGAAGCGCCACCTCAACCTGAGGC
>CALAMB010000144.1 GCA_937925645.1 uncultured Acidobacteriota bacterium | reverse complement strand
CGGCGCGCACCGAGGCGAAGTCGGCGTCGGTGGAGTCGGCCAGGACGAAGCTGCCGGCGTGGTTGGCCTTGGCCCGATGCCCCGCGGCGAAGCTGTAGTCGCCGTTCGCCGCGTTGAGACGTCCGCCCGGAATGGCGGCATGACCGCCGACAATGGAATTTTGCGTGCCTCCGCCGATAAAGGAATAATAGCCTGTACAATCGTTGTGAAAACCTCCCGCCACACCGGATCCATTTCCCTCTACCGTGTTATAGGATCCTCCCGCTACGGTCGAGCACTCGCCGGTTGCGGAATTCCGATAGCCGCCACCCACAAACCCATACCAATCCGCCGTGTTGCCCGCCCCTCCGCCGATCGTCCCAAAGCTATCGGAAATCAGGTTATAGTCACCCGTTACGCCTCCTCCGCTTATCGTGGCCCCGCAGATTCCCGCACTGACACTGTTGGCCACATAACCGCCGATCATGTTGGGTGAATTCACATTTTGCTCCACCCGCATCGCCGGCAACACCAGGGCATGGGGCGCCGGCCGCAGCTCCTGCCGCGGACTCAATGCCGTGTAGGCCCCCGTGCTCGCCCCGGGGCGCACCCCGATGGCCAGCCAGCGCGCCTGCCCTGTCATGGCCCCGTCGCCGAAGTCCAGCGCCGCCGTGAACAGACCCCCCGCCACCGCGACGTCATCGACGGTCACCGTCCCCAGGTTCGCGCCCCCGTTGTCGGCGTCATAGAGCGTGAACTGGAAGTCGTACGTCCCGTTGGCCGGGCTGCCGCCCGTCACGAGCCGTCCCTGGTAGGTGAACGCCGTGCCCATGTGCGCCCCGGACGCCGGGGCCGCCAGCACCAGCCCCAGCAGCAGCACGACGCAACCGAAGCCGAAGGGTCTGCCTTGAATCAGCCATTTAGCCATGATTATCCTCCCGGGATCATTGTGACCACTGTAACGTCAAGCCATCAAACGGGCAATTGGGAGAAATCAAAGAACAAATTGGAAAAATCTAAGATTTTTCTGTTTTTGCACGTTACCCGGTCGCCGGCGGACCGGAACCGCGCAACCTGGCACAGCCGGCGGTTCTCGCCCATAGCCTCTGTCCGAGGGCGTTCCGGACATCCTGCTTCAGGGTGGTTCACTCCCATGATTGGTCTATCTGTGTGAACATTATACTGTATGGACGGGTGTATCACCCAGCGGGTGCTGTGCTCAGCCGGCGTTATCGCTACAAATGGTCAACCCAAATGGCCGATTGGGATGGAGCCGCTGTCGTTGTCTCAGACGACGAGATGCAGGATGGGCTGGGCCAGCATGCTGTAGCGGGCCACATCCAGCTTCCAACTCCTCTGGGTGGCTGTCTGGATGGAATCGTTCAGGTGCTTCAGATCATGCTGGACGGCCAATTCCGTGCGGCGGTCCAGGTTGATAAACCGCGATTGACGTGCCCGTTTCGACCAGTCGGGGCGTTGCTGGGACAGCAACCTGCGGAACTCGCTGAGAGGGTCGCCCCGGGCCCGATACAGGCGGTTCACATAATCCTGCAGCCGGGTTGCCGGCTGATCCGTCCGACCGTGGAACAACCGGTAGGCGCTGCACCACGGCCACTCCCACGGCGGGACTGGCCGCACGCGCCGTCGCCAGGTGTTGGCTTCGACATACCACAGCAGGATCTCCAGGGCCAGGAGCTGGTTCCTGCTCATCCAGGCGGTATCCCTGAACCGGCCGTTCCAGACCGTACCGGTGCGCCCGTGACGCTGATTGAACCGATGGCTGAACCGGTTAAGCACGCGGAACATGAACTCCGACAGTGTGTGACCTTCGATGTCCGGTGGTGTCTCCACAATATGGTGCAGATGATTGTCCTGAAGGCAAAAACTTACCACACCGTAGTCCATTTCGCGGGCAGTTTCATCCAGTATCGCCAGATACAATTCCTTGTCCGCCTCATCCAGGAGCAGCATGGCGGAATCGTGGCATTTGAGCGTGATATGCACGATGGCGTTCGGAATGTGCAGGCGGCGCCGACGTCCCATCCGAGCTCCTTGATCACCGGCTTCATATCTATTAACGTTTGACTTCGAGAGTGTCCGAAAAAAAGTGGTTTTTTCCGGCTGAAATGTCAGCCCCGGCTGAACACGCCGGGCGTCCAGAAACCGGGTGCTTACCGGCAGGAATCAGGTTGGCCCAATCACATCTTTACCTGAACGCACCGCTCGCATTATCATGCATTCACGGAATCTGACAACGTGCCAGCCTCTGTCACAGACAGATCCGGGATGCGTATGGTGCCAGTCTCTGTTGCGGTTGACACAGACGCGCACGGTGCCAGGCTCTGTCACGGAAAACTGTTGGGGCGGGATCCGCGATGGTGCCTGTAATGGTGCCAGGCTATGTCACAGTGATGGTACCAGGTTGCGTCAGAGGAAAAAGGTGTCGATCCGTGATGGTGCCAGGCTATGTCACAAAAGTGGGGCGGCAAGGAGCCGCTGGGGAAATCGAGGTGAACGTCAGCTGGGAGAACAACTGGGAGAACGAGATCTGTGACAGACGAATCCAGGACAGATCCGTGATGGTGCCAGGCTATGTCACAAAAGTGGGGCGGCGAGGCGCCGCCGGGAAAATCGAGTTGGATGTCAACTGTAAGAACAACTGGGTGAACGAAATCCACAACAGACTAATCCATGACAGGCAAATCCATGAGAGACGAATCCGTGACAGACGAGCCTGTGAGGACGAATCCATGGCAGACGAGCCCATGAGGACGAATCCAGGACAGACGAATCCAGGACAGACGAGCCC
>CALAMB010000143.1 GCA_937925645.1 uncultured Acidobacteriota bacterium | reverse complement strand
GGCGCGGGGAAATTCGGATCAAATCTTCGGAGAAAAATTCCTCCCGCCCGTTTGTATAGATGAATCCATCATTCGGGAGGGAACCATGCCCATCCGCGGCTCTATTTCAAAACCACCCATCGATTGTGTGACCGGGTTCGGGAAATCAAAGGGGGCGCTTCGGAGTCGACGAACGATATCTGCTGGGATCTTCTCCGCGCCCCTTAACAGGGGCGCGCGACGTCAAAAACAATCGATTGTCCAGGCGCTGCCCCGCATTCGCGGGGCTGCGCCTGGCTATTTTCGTCGTGACAGCGTGGATCGGGCCGGTCGATGATGGGATGGGCGATCAGGGGGGAGATACCGGTGAAAAATTTTGCCAAATGTTGACAGGATTTCGGGAGTAACTGAGTAATCGTAATTTGTAATCGAGGCTCGAGACTCGAGGCTAGAAGCTCGTTCCCGTAATGCGGACATCGGACATCGGATTTCGTGCTCGAAATTCGTAACCGTAATCCTGGGCCGGCGGAGCCGGAACCAAACGATCTCGGTCAGGATCCTGCCGGCGGCCGCGGCCCACGGACCGCCGCTGAATGCTCCATGGCCGGCTTCGCGCCCTGGCTCCTTGACGAGCCGGTTTCTCTGCGCCTCAGCGTCTCCGCGGTGAATGACCGCCCCCCGGACGCGCGTTGCGCCGCAACCCGCGTGACGCTTCAGCGAGTGGCGGACAGGATGTCAGCTCCTCATTCCTCAATCATCCAGCGGCACTGCCGGAACGGCGCTCAGGAAGTTCAGGCTGTCGTCGCCGAAGAGCTGGAACACCACCAGTTGGGCGTCGTCGCCTCCCTCCACCAGCAGATACCCGCCAAACAGGGACCCGAGATCCGGCATCACGGCGGAAAGCAGCGTGATGCCCCGCTGACCGGGCGACAGGAGCATCTGGGCGGTAGCCCGGGGGAGGCCATCCTGGCCCACTGCCGTCAGCTCGACGGTCTGCTGGGTCGCTCCGATGTTCAGCACGGCCAGCCCGGTGAAGAAGCCGATGGTGTCCAGCGTGCCGTTGGCGATGTGCCCCAGCACATAGTGGCGGTGGCCCGTTCCCTGGAGCGGCAGACTGGACAGGAACCGCCCATCCGCCGCATCGCCGAAGGTGACGTTGCCGACCACGCCGGAGGGCTCAAGCGTGTCCACGATCAGGTAACCGGTGGCCGGTTCCGACAGTCCGAACAGCGTCGCGACATCGGTCTCGAACAAGCCGCCGGCCGGCAGCGGCATGTCGGGGGTCTGGGTGACGACGGCGCCGGAATCGTCGCAGCGCGAGATCCGGACCGTCACGGCTTGATCGGCGGGATTGACCAGTTTGAGTTTCGAGGAGTAGACGGCGGCGCCGAAAGCGCCCGAGGCGTAATGGGGCAGGTATTGCCGCGGCTGGCACTCGCCGGGGAGCAGTCCGGCCAGGCAGGCCAGGGCGTCCGCGTCGCCGAACAACTCCACCCCGTGCAGTCCCGCGTCGGCGCGCACCCGGATGTAATCACCTCCGCCCATCGACGGAAAGAGCGCGGTGGCCTCCTGGCTGAGACTCGACCGGCCCGCCAACCGCCGGTTGAGTGATCCTTTGGCGATGCCGTCGGCGCCGATCAGGGTCAGGGTGGCATTGACCGCGTATTTGTTCGGGTTGGTCAGCACCAGGCCGGTGGTCGATCCGTCGCCGGTCGCCAGCTCCGGCAGGATGAAGTCGGAGGCGGTGGTGCGCATGTCGGCCGCCCGCGTGCCATCCAGGAAGGTGACGGCCGGGTCGTTCACCAGCCACAGTCCGTAGGTGTCGCTTGCGGTGAGGAAAGCCCTCACCCAGCGGCCGGCCTGGGCCGCCTCCGGGCCCAGCAGGTCGGCGAAGTACCGGGCGAACTGGATGTTCGCCGGCAGGCTGACGGTGGTGGCGGTCCGGAAGCCGCCGGCGTCGTCGTAGAGTTCGAGGTTCATCAGCGCCTCGGTCTCTCCCAGGTTGACGACGGAGAAGGAGATTTCATGGCTGCGGGGGAAGTGGATGACGCCGACGCTCCGCTGGCTGATCCCGGCCACGCCCTGCCGCGAGCTGATCCCTCCCAGGCCGGTGCCGCCGGCCACCGACAGGATGCTGTCGCTGCTCAGGGTGACGGACTGGCCCGGCCCCACCACCACGTCGCCCAGGGCGTCGATGTTGTACGCGAAGCTCATGGTCCCGGAGGCGTCCGAAAGGCACAGCGACAGTTTGTTGAAATCAGAGAAGCCCAACAGGGCATCGGCTCCGTTGAGCCCGTCGAAGTTGTCCGCCAGCACCGCTGACGGCTGTTGGGTGAAATAGATCCGTTGCGCCTGATCGGACTGAAAGTGGCCGTCCGCGTCGGCCGTCATGACGGCCAGCGCCTTGTCCGTCACGAGCGCCACCGCCAGGTCGTCGCGACCGTCGCGGTTCACGTCGGCGGCGTCTACATCCAGCGGCCCGCCGCCCAGTCCGGTCACCTCGCTGCCGGCGAAGTTGCCGCTGCCGTCGTTGAGATAGACGGTGACGGAATTGCCCGTCCGGTTGGCCACCGCCACGTCGGGCGCCTGGTCCGCGTTGAAGTCGCCGCCGACCATGGCGACGGGTTCGGCGCCGGTCGGGTAGCTGCCGCCGGGATTGAACGTGTTGCCCAGCAGCACCTGGAGGTGATCCGCCGCCGCGACGGTGTACAGATAATCGCTGAGGCCGTCACCGGTGATGTCCTGCAGCAGGGTGTCGGACGGCGCGCCCTGCAACCGGCGCAGGGGCGGCTGGCGCAGGCAGTCGCGGCCGGCTGTCTTGTCGCTGAAGAGCGTCTCCCAGAGATAGATTGCCAGTTGCCCGTCCGCTGTGCCGATCAGGACATCGGGCCGGCCGTCGCCGGAGACGTCCCCGGCGTCCACCTTGAGGGGATCGATCCCCTCCAGGTGCCACCACTGCAGGTTGAGGAACGTGCCGTCGGGCTGGCCGTAGGCGACGTACAGGCGATCCGTCGTCCCGTCGATGGTGATGATGTCTTCGCGGCCGTCGCCGTCCATGTCGGCCACGGCGAGGTCGGTGACGGTGGCGCCCACCTGGGAGACGACGGGCGCCGGCTCCTCGATGACCGACTCGAGCCGGAACAGGTCCACGCGATCCGGCGTGACCGGCGTGTCGGTGGGATCGCCGTCGAACTGGTAAAAACTGCTGATGTCGACAGCCAGGAGGTTGTCGTTGGCCTCGAAATCATACGCGCGCATATCGAGGTAGAACAGGGTCGAGGCCTGGCTGAACATGCCGGTGGCGCCCCAATTGCTATCCGCCGTTGTCGGCCAGACGCCGCCGGCCAGGCCGATGGTGAAGCCGAGGAGGTTGCCCGGCTCCGCGGGCGTCCAGCGGAAGGTGCTCTGGTTCAGGCGGAGCCAGATGACGTGCTCGCCCGCCACGTAGCGCAGGATCTGCACGGCCCAGGGAGCCACGTCGCCCAGGCTCTTGGCGCCGGGCGCCGGCACGGCCCGGCCGGTGACCTTGTCGATCTGGTACTCGGTGACCGCGAGTCCGGGCACGATCTCGCCTGCCGCGGGGAAGGGCGCCGCCGTGTCCAGGGTGCCGTCGGCCAGCGTCTGACTGAGGGCCACCGAGTCGGGCAGGGTGAGGGCGATGACCACCGGGTCGCCGTAGGCGCTTCCGAGGAAGGCCAGGGGTTCCACGAGGAAGGTCAGCGAGGTGGCCGGGGCCACCTGGGAGGGCGAATCGGGATAGACCTGCCCGGTCTGGTCGACGTTGTAATCCATGCGGACGCCCTGCTCGGGGACCACGACTTCCAGACTGACCAGCCTGCCGGTATCCCCCCCCACCGCGAAGATGAACGTATCGTGGCCGACCAGCGCGGAAACGGGCTCGAGCTCAAAGGCGGCGGCGAGGATCGGATCCTGGTGGTTGGACACGTCGACGGCATGGAACCCCGCCGTGTCGGACAAAAAGATGAAGTCGCCGAAGGCGTCGAGGTTCCGCGTCGCCGCCGGGAGATCCACGGTTCCGAGCAGTTGCGGTGCCTGCGGGTCGGCGGTGTCGAGGACATAGACCCGGTTGCCGCCGGAGGCCAGGTAGGCGAACGGTCCGAACGCGTAGACCCCGTTCGGGGCGCTTTCCGGAATGTCATAGGCGCCGACGAATACCGGCGCCGTCGGATCCGCGACGTCCAGGATCTGGAGGCCGCCCAACGCGGCGGACCGGTCCGCCAGGTACGCATAGTGGCCATCGATATGCACCCGGATCGGATCACAGGCATAGTCGTATTGGCCGATGGGGAGCAGGTTGAAGGGGTCGGCACAGTCCAGGATCTGCAGCGTGTAGTAGTCGGCCACGTAGAGGATGGAATCGGCCACGTCGAGATGAATCGCAGTGCCCGGCGTGTTGAATCCCGGCCACATCACCGGCGCGGCGGGATTGACCAGGTCGATCACGCGGACACCGAGCCAACCGCAGGCGACGTAGGCCAGAAAGCCGTCCACGATCTTGATCGAACGGACGTTATCCATGTCGCTCAAAGTGTCCGTCAGGATGACCGAGCTGACAGGTGTCGGGGACGCGGGATCGGCCACATCGAAGACGGTCACTTCGTTGTAGCCGCCCACCAGGACATAGTGCTCCCAATAATCAACGGCTTGAAGGTTAGCGGAATGGTCGTACGTACCGGTCAGGACGGGGTTGGCCGAATCGGAGATGTCGATGACGGCGAGTCCGTCCACGAAGTTGCTTTGATACGCCCAGGGCGGGGCCAGCACATGGGACATCCCGCCGCCCAGGGGGCTGGGGTTGACCGCCCCGTTCAGCTGGGGATTGGCAGGATCGGTCACATCCACGATTTGGAATTGAAAGAAGTCGGTCAGGTAGGCCAGGTTGCCGATCACGGACACGAAGTCGAGATAACCGGAAGCGACCACATACGTGCCCAGGAGCGACGGATTGCTCGGAACGCTCACGTCGATGATGTCCATGCGTGTGGTCCCGCTGGCCTGGTTCAGCAGGAAGGCCCTGGCGCCATCCGCCCAGACGCCGTCGGCGTTGTCGACCCCGTCGCTGGGCCAGATGCCGACGGTCTGGGGATTGGCCGGATCCTCGAGATCGACGATGTGAAGCCCTTCCATAAAGGAACATACAAAGGCCATGGAGCCGACGACGTAGACATCATTCGCGCCGCTCAGCGGGTAGAATCCCACCGGTTCCGGCGCCTGCGGATCCGATACCTGGATGAGGTGCAGGCCGGTAAAATCGACCAGGCAGGCGATGGGGTCGGCCACGAAGAGGTCAAAACCGCCATAGTTCAAGATGCCTCCGTCATAGCGACCCAACTGGACTGGCGCGAGAGGGTTGCTGATGTCCCAGATGCCGAGTCCGGAACCGGTGACGTACAGCCGGTTGTCCAGGCTGAACACCCCCGTCGCCCGGGATTCGGCGATCCGGCCGACGAGCAGCGGCTGGGCGGGATTTTGCACGTCGATGACGTCGACACCGCCCGAGCAGGCGGCGCAAAACACGTAGTGCCCGGATTTGGCCACATCGAGATAGGGACCGCTGCCGTATGCGCCGACCCGGACGAACTCGACGGGCCCCTGGCCCGGCACCGTTCCCCACCCCGCCACTAAAAGGCAAAGAAAAACAACTGTTCGGACGACATGTTTCATGGTTCGCCCCCCGCTCGGACAATAGGGTTGTCGCACAGAAATGATTAAAATGATTGTATCCCGGATCGCCGTGAGACGCAACTGCCCACCGGCGGCCGTCCCGCCGCAGCCCGTCACTGCCGCTCGAACACCGCCGTGCTGGTGACGGTCCGGCCGTCGGGGAGGTGGCTGTGGTAGGTGACGGTGAGGGACCGGCCGTCCGGGGCGAGCACCGCCGTCTCATTGACCACCACCCGACCGTCTTTCTTCGCCACCCCTTCGATGGTGCGTGCGCCGGTGAGCCGGTATGCCACGGTGTCGGCATAGGGAGTGCCGGTCACGGGATAGTCCCGGCCGTCGAACCGGGCGTCGACGGCGATGAAGAGCCGTTCGCCCCGGTCGTTGACGATTCTCTGCTCCATCCGCACATCCTTCATCCGGACGGCGATCCGGACCACCTGGCTCCGCGGCGCCGGCACGTTGAGCCGGGATCGGGACACGTTTAACGCCCAGGTGCCGTGGAACGATTCCCCGCCGCTCCGACACGCGGTGACGGCCAGCGGCACGATCGTGAGCAGGATGGCTCCGGCGATGAGGGCGGCTCGGCACATGGGGACCTCCCGGGAGAGCGGGATGCGCGGGTCGCGCGTGTCTGCATGCAGGTCTTCTGTCCGCTAATTGTAATGAGGAAGCGAGCGGGGCGCAAGCCGTCGGCCCGGAGCGCCGGCGGCATCCTCTCTGAGTGATGCGGATTTGAGGGAACGGTGAATGGGTGAATCGGTGAGTTGGTGAGTCGGTGAATGGGTGAATCGTTACGAGGATCTGGGTTCTGTAATCCTGGACCCAGAACCCAGAACCCAGAACCCAGGTCCCAGGTCCCAGGTCCGATTTCCGATATCCGAAGTCCGATGTCCGATGTCCGAGGATCAGAAACGAGCCTCGAGTCTCAAGCCTCGATTACGATCACGATTACGATCACGAGTACGAGTACGATTACGAATTACGAGCTCCTCACTCCTCACTCCTCACTCCTCCGTGCTACAATCGGGTAGATTCAACCGCATCTTCGGCCGGACGTGCGGGCCGTGAAGCGAGACACCATGGCGGACACCACCCCCCTCATCCTGATCGCCGACGACCAGGCCGACGTGCGCGAGGCGATCCGGCTGCTCCTCAAAACGGAGGGGTTCCGGTCGGAGGCGGCTGCCTCGCCCGAGGCGGCGCTGCGTGCGGCGGCGGCGCACGAATTCGACGCCGTGCTCATGGACCTGAACTATACCCGCGACACCACCTCGGGGCAGGAGGGCCTCGACCTGCTGGCGCGCCTCCTGGACGCCGATGCCACCCTGCCGGTGGTGGTCATGACCGCCTGGGCCAGCGTCGACCTGGCCGTGGCGGCCATGCAAAGGGGCGCCCGCGACTTCGTCACCAAACCGTGGGACAACGATCGGCTGCTGGCCATCCTGCGCAACCAGGTGGCGCTGCGGCGGGCGCTCCGGCACGGGGCGCGGCTGGAGGCGGCCAACCGGCTCCTGCGCGGCCCCTCGCCGGCGGAGATCATCGGCGACGCGCCGCCCATGCGGGCGGCGCTGGAGCTGGCGCGGCGCGTGGGGCCGGCGGACGCCCACGTCCTCATCACCGGCGAGAACGGCACGGGCAAGGGGTTGGTGGCCCGGCTGCTGCACGAGCTGTCGCCGCGCGCCGCCCGCCCGCTGGTCACCGTGAACATCGGCGGGCTGGCCGAGGGCGTGTTCGAGGCGGAGCTCTTCGGCCACGTCCGCGGCGCGTTCACCGACGCCCGCGCCGACCGCGAGGGGCGCTTCGAACTGGCCCACGGCGGCACCCTCTTCCTCGACGAGATCGCCAACATCCCGCCGGCGCTCCAGGCCAAGCTGCTCCGCGTGCTGGAGAGCGGCGAATTCGAGCGCGTCGGCTCCTCGCGCACCCTGCGGGCCGACGTGCGGGTACTGTCGGCCACCAACGCCGACCTGCCCGCCGAGGTGGCCGCCGGCCGGTTCCGCCAGGACCTGTTCTTCCGACTCAACACCGTGGAGATCCGCCTGCCGCCCCTGCGCGAGCGCCGCGAGGACATCCCCGTGCTGGCGGCGCATTTTCTCGGGCGGCACGCCCGGCGGTACCGCAAGGCGGTTGACGGCTTCGCCGACGACGCCGTCCAAACCATGCTCTGTTACGCCTGGCCGGGGAACGTCCGCGAGCTGGACCACGCCGTGGAGCGGGCGGTGCTGCTCTGCCCGGGACGGCGGATCACGGCGGGCGATCTGGCCTGCCAGAGCGCGCCCGCCGGACCCGCGGCCGATGAGCTGAGTCTCGAGGCGATGGAGCGGCTCCTGATCCGGAAGGCGCTGGATCGGTGCGGGGGCAACGCGGAGGCGGCGGCCGCGGCGCTGGGCCTGAGCCGGAGCGCCATGTACCGCCGCCTGCAGAAGCACCGGCTGCCCTGATCCGCACCCGCCCGTCCACCGGGGAGGCAAGCCTTGAGCGAAACAGACTCTCGTCCCACCGCGCGCGCCGCCTTCGAGCGCCGGCTCCTGGCCGGGATCCTGCTGGCCGGACTGCCGGGGACGGCGGCCGCGCTGGTGCTGCTGGGCCTGGCGGGCTGGGCGCCGCCGCTCCGCTGGGGCGCCGCGGCGCTGATGCTGGCGCTGTGGCTGGGCGCCGCCTGGCGCCTGCGGGGCCGGCTGGTCCGCCGTCTGGGCACGCTGGCCAACGCGCTGGGGGCGCTCCGGGAAGGGGACTTTTCCATCCGCGTCCGCGAGCAGGGTCGACGCGACGCCTTGGGCGAGCTGGTCCGCGAGGTGAACGCGCTGGGCGAGACGCTGCGACGCCAGCGCGGGAGCGCCGTCGAGGCCCACGCCCTGCTCCGGGTGGTGCTGGCCGAGGTGGACCTGGCCCTCTTCGCCTTCGACGACGCGGAACGCCTGCGCCTGACCAACCGGGCGGGCGAGCGGCTGCTGGACCGGTCGCCGGCGGCACTCGCGGGACGCACCGCCGCCGAACTGGGCCTGGCCGACCTCCTCGCCGGCAAGGGACAGCGACTGGTGGAGCTGCGGCTCCCGGGCGGCGCCGGCCGCTGGGCCCTGCGCCGCACCACCTTTCGCGAGGAGGGTCGGCCGTACCGGCTCCTGGTGCTGGCCGACCTGAACCGCGCCCTGCGCGAGGAGGAACGGGCGGCGTGGCAGCGGCTGGTCCGCGTGCTGGGTCACGAGCTGAACAATACGCTGGCGCCCGTGGGGTCGCTGGCCGCGAGCCTGCGGCGGATCGTCGGGCGCGAGCCGCTTCCCGACGACTGGCGGCAGGACGTGGACGACGGCCTCGGCATCATCGCCGCTCGCACCGAAAGCCTCCGGCGCTTCCTCGACGGCTACGCGAAGTTGGCCCGCCTCCCCCAGCCCCGGCCGGCGCCGCTGGACCTGGCCGCCGCCGTCCGGCGGGCGGCGGCGCTGGAGACGCGCCATCCCGTCGCCATCGAGCCGGGGCCGGACCTCACCGTCCGCGCCGACGGCGACCAACTGGAGCAGGTGCTCATCAACCTGCTCCAGAACGCCGTGGAAGCCGCCCGGCCCGGCGGCGGACGGGTCGCCGTGGGTTGGCGGGCCGACGGCGGCCGGGTCGAGATCCGCGTGACCGACGAGGGGCCGGGCCTGGCCAGCGACGCCAACCTGTTCGTTCCCTTCTTCACCACCAAGCCGGACGGCTCGGGGATCGGCCTGGTGTTGTCGCGGCAGATCGCCGAAGCCCACGGCGGCACGCTGGACCTGGCCAACCGCGCCGACGGGCCCGGCTGCGTGGCCGTGCTGCGGCTACCCCTCTGAGCGGCACCCGTTCCGATTGTGAGATTGGCCGGTCCCGAAAACGGGACGTCGACTGCTCCGTCGCCATGCCGACGCGCTCGGGATTCAGCTCGGACCGAATCCGTCATCTTGCTTGTATTTCAATTGAATGCGCGCTGTCCGTTTCCAGCAGACACCGGGTGCATACCTTGTATGACCGTTCTGGCACGCCGCATGCAATAACAAGCGGCGGAGGAAACGCCATGGACATCCAACGCCCCAACCGAACATCCCGCCGCTGGCTCCGCTGGGGGCTGTACCTCGCGGGGGCGGCGCTCGTGCTGGCCGCCGTGAGCTTCGGCCTGTCGCGCCTGCGCGAAGCGGCGCCGACCGTGGACCGCGCCACCGCCTGGGTGGACACGGTGCAGCAGGGCCCCATGCTCCGGCAGGTCCGCGGCGTGGGCACCCTGGTGCCCGAGGAGATCGTCTGGATCCCCGCGGTGACCGCCGGCCGCGTGGACCGGATCCTGGTGCGGCCGGGCACGACGGTGGCCGCCGACACCGTCCTGCTGGAGCTGAGCAACGCCGAGTTGGAGCAGACCGCCGTGGAAGCCGAGATGCAGCTCAAGGCCGCCGAAGCCGAGCTGGCCAACCTGCGGGTCCAGCTCCAGAGCCAGCTCCTGAACCAGCGGGCCGCGGCGGCTTCCGTCCAGGCCGACTACAGCCAGGCCCGCCTCCAGGCGGACGTGAACCAGGAACTGGCCAAGGAGGGGCTCATTTCTGACCTGCAGCTCAAGCTGTCCCGGGTGCGGGCCGACGAGCTGACCACCCGGCACGACCTGGAGCAGCAGCGGCTGGCCATGAACGCCGACGCCATGCGCGCCCAGGTCGAGACGCAGCAGGCCCGCATCGGCCAGTACCAGGCCAGCTACCGGATCAAGCTCAGCCAGCTCGACGCCCTGCATGTGCGCGCCGGCACGCCCGGCGTACTCCAGGATGTGCCGGTCGAAGTGGGGCAGCAGGTGGCCCCCGGCGCCAACCTGGCCCGGGTGGCCAATCCCGGCCGGCTGAAGGCCGAGATCCGGATCCCCGAAACCCAGGCCCGCGACATCACGTTGGGCCAGGCGGCCGACGTCGACACCCGCAACGGCGTCATCCCGGGACGCGTGGCCCGAATCGACCCGGCGGTGCGGGGCGGCACGGTGACCGTGGACATCGCCCTGACGGGCGCGCTGCCCAAGGGGGCGCGGCCGGATTTGAGCGTGGACGGCACCATCGAGATCGTGCGGCTGGAAAACGCGGTCTTCGTGGGCCGGCCCGCCTTCGTCCAGGAAGGGAGCACCATCGGCCTGTTCCGGCTGGAGCCGGACGGCGCGGGCGCCGTGCGCGTGCCCATCCGGTTCGGCCGCGGCTCCGTGAACACCATCGAGGTGCTGGATGGCCTGCGCCCGGGCGACCGGGTGATCCTGTCCGACATGTCCGCCTGGTCCCACGTGGACCGGGTGCAATTGCGATAACCACGCGGCGCCGGCATCGCCCCGGCGCAGGAGGTACCCATCATGCAGACGAACGCGACGCCCGTGATCCGGCTGGAGGACATCACCAAGGTGTTTTTCACCGACGATGTGGAAACCCACGCCCTGAACGGCATCCAGTTGGACATCCGTCCGGGCGAGTACGTGTCCATCGCCGGGCCGTCGGGCTGCGGCAAGTCGACGCTGCTGGCCATCATGGGCCTGCTGGACGCCCCCACCGCCGGCGGGTACTGGCTCAGCGGCCAGCCCGTCGCTTCGCTCGGCGCCAACGAGCGGGCCGACATCCGGAACCGGGAGATTGGGTTCATCTTCCAGGCCTTCAACCTCATCGGCGACCTGACCATCTTCGAGAACGTGGAGCTGCCCCTGACCTATCGCGGGCTCAAAGCCGCGGAGCGCCGCGAGCGGGTGCTGGAGGCGTTGGAGCGGGTGGGACTGTCGCACCGCCTGAAGCACTATCCGTCGCAACTCTCGGGCGGGCAGCAGCAGCGCGCGGCGGTGGCTCGGGCCCTGGCCGGGCGGCCGGCCATCCTGCTCGCCGACGAGCCCACCGGCAACCTCGACTCCCAGAACGGCGGGATGGTCATGGAGCTGCTGCAGCAGCTCAACGCCGAGGGCGCCACCATCTGCATGGTGACCCATGACCCGCGCTACGCCGGCACCGCCGGCCGGATCATCCACCTGCTGGACGGCCGCATCGTCGAGGAGACGGCGGCGGCCCGCTGAGCGGGGCGCGCCCCTCACCCCAGGAGGCATTCCATGGACACGCTGCTTCAGGATATCCGCTACGGGCTGCGGGTGCTGCGCAAGGATCCGGTCTTCGCCGCCGCCGCCCTGCTCACCATCGCGCTCGGCATCGGCGCCAACACGGCCATCTTCAGCATCGTCAACGCCGTGCTGATCCGGCCGCTGCCGTACCCGGCCGCCGAACGCCTCGTCTACGCCCACGAGGCGTTCCCGGAAGCGGGCTTCCCCGTCATGCCCTTCTCGGCCCCCGATTTCAAGATCTTCTCCGACGGGCAGACCGGCTGCGACGCCGTGGCCGTCTTCCAGAACGGACGCTACGACCTGTCGGGCGGCGGGGCGCCCGAGCGGGTGACAGGGTCGCGGGTGTCCCCGGCGATTTTCGAGTTGCTGGGCGCGCGGGCCGCGCGCGGCCGCACCTTCCGCCCTGAGGAAAACGTGCCCGGCAGCGGCGTGGTGGTCATCAGCCACGGGCTCTGGCAACGCCGCTTCGGCGGCGACCCCGCCATCGTGGGCCGGACGGTCCGCCTGGACCGCCAGGCGGTCGAGGTGATCGGCGTCATGCCTCCTGAATTCCGCTTCCCGCTTCCCGGCCTGCCGTCCAACAACGAGTCCGCCGAATTGTGGGTGCCCGTCGCGTTTACCCCGTTCGAGCTCGAGGCCCAGGGGAGCATGTACAACAACAGTGTGATCGCCCGCCTGAAGGAGGGCGTCACGCTCGCGCAGGGCCGGGCCGAAGCCGAGGCGCTGGCCCGGCGGATCGAGGACGGCTACTCGCCGGGGCTCAAGCAGGCGCTGGGCGGCGCGCGGCTGCAGATCGCCGTGACGCCATTCCAGGAGGCGATGGTGGGCGACGTGCGCACGCCGCTGCTGGTCCTGCTCGGCGCGGTGGGGCTGGTGCTCCTCATCGGCTGCGCCAACGTCGCCAACCTGCTGCTGGCGCGGGCGGCGGCCCGGCGCAAGGAGATGGCCATCCGCGGCGCGCTGGGCGCCCGGCCGGCGCGGCTGCTGCGTCAGGTGCTCACCGAGGGGCTGGTGCTGGCGCTGCTCGGCGGCGCGCTCGGGACGCTGCTCGCCGCCTGGGCGATGGAGGCGCTGCTGGCGCTGGTGCCGGTGAGCCTGCCGCGGGTCGGCGAAATCGGTCTCGACGGGACCGTGCTGGCGTACACCCTTGCCGCCTCGCTCGTCACCGCCGTGCTGTTCGGCCTGGCGCCGGGGCTGGCGGTGGCGCACACGCGGCTGCGCGAGTCGCTCCAGGAGAGCGGCCGCGGCGGCGGCATTTCCCGCGGCCGGCGCCGGCTCCAGGCCGCCTTCGTGGTGGTCCAGTTCGCCCTGGCCCTGGTGCTGCTGGTGGGCGCCGGGCTGCTGCTCCGCAGCTTCATCGGGCTCATGAACACGGATCCCGGCTTCCGCAACGGCGGCGCGCTCACCTTTTCGGTGACGCTGCCGCCGGGCGCCTACGCCCGCGCCGACCAGCTCCGCGTTTTCTACAGCCAGGCGGTGGAGCGGCTGGGGGCGCTCCCCGGCGTCCGCCGCGCCGCCGCGGGCACGGCGGTGCCTCTGGGGCAGCACGAGATCCGGGCGCTCCAGGTGGAGGGGCTCACCGCCGGCTCCGGCGACGCGCCGCCGTCGGTGGCCCACGTCTGGGTGCAGGGGGATTACCTCGGCGCCCTGGGCATTCCGCTCAAGCGCGGCCGTGCCTTCACCGCGGCCGACCGCCAGGGCCAGCTGCCGGTGGCGCTCGTGAGCGAGACCATGGCCCGGCTGTTCTGGCCGGGGCAGGACGCAATCGGCCGGCGTTTCCGCTGGTATTCGGGCGCCCCCTGGATGACCGTGGTGGGCGTGGTGGGCGACGTCAAGGACACCGCCATGGACAAGCCTTCCCTGCCGCGGAGCTACTCGCCGTACGAGCAGGAATCGGACGAGGCGCTGGAGGTGCCGGTGGGCGACATGTACCGGGCGCTCCTCTTCGTCGTGGACACCGAGCGCGATCCGGCCGCGCTGATGGGCGAGATCCGTGCCGCCTTCGCGGGCGTGGACCGGGAGCTGGCGCTGGCCAACGTCGGGTTCATGAACGACCGGGTGGACGTGGCGGTGGCGCCGCAGCGCTTCGCCATGTCGCTCCTGGCCCTGTTCGCCGCGCTGGCCCTGGTGCTGGCCGGGGTGGGCATCTACGGCGTCATGGCCTACTCGGTCACCCAGCGCACCCAGGAGATCGGCGTGCGGATGGCCCTGGGCGCCCGCCAATCGAGGATCCTTCGCCAGATCCTCGGCGAGGCCGGCCTCCTGGTCGCGGTCGGCGCCGGATTGGGCCTCGTGGGTGCGCTCGCCGCCGGCCGCGTGCTGGCGAGCCTTCTGTACGGCGTGGGCGCCACCGACCCGGTCACGTTTGCGGCGGTGCTGGCGCTGCTGGCCGCGGTGGCGCTGCTGGCCGGCTCCGTGCCCGCCTGGCGCGCCTCGCGCGTGGCGCCGCTGGAGGCGCTGCGGTATGAGTAGTTAGGAGATAGGAGATAGGAGATAGGTGTTGCATAGCATCACATCGTGCACAACTT
>CALAMB010000142.1 GCA_937925645.1 uncultured Acidobacteriota bacterium | reverse complement strand
TCCTTCGTGTCGGGATCGATGAGCTGTGGATAGAACCGGTCCAGCGTGGAGCGCAGGATGATGGCCCGGCGGATGAGGAAGGCGGGATCGTCCTCCGGCCGCGACTCCGCGCGGCCGCCGGCGGCCAGGCATACCGCCGAGATGGGATTCGGCCCCTTGATGTTCACGAAGCCGCGCAACCGGCTGACGAAATCGGGGCCCTTCACGGCGCGGAACGCCTCCTCGACCGCGCCCCCGACGCGGGTCCGGTCGAACGCCTCGAAGCAGGGACAGGTGCCGCCGGCGAACACGAAGATGGCTTTGCCCAGGGGGTAGATCACGCCGTCGGCGGTGAACTGGGCGTCCTGCATGGGGGCGAGAAAATCCTTCAGCCAGCGGAGTTCGCCCGTGTCGAATTCGTCCCAGAACACCAGCGGGATCCGGCCGCGGATGGCCGCGTCGCGCACCTGTTGCAGCGCCAGGTGCAGCCCCCGCGGCCCCTCCATCTGGGACAGGTTGAACTCGTAACTTCCCTTGTCGTCGCCGAACAGCTCGGCCACGAGCTGCTTGATGGCGAACGACTTGCCCGATCCCGGCGGCCCGAACACGGCTAGCGAAAGCGGCCGCCGGTCTTCGACGTTGTTCTGGTACGTTACGATGAGGTTGCGCACGGCGTTGACCCGCTCGATCTCCTGGCGGTCCACGGTGAAGAATTTGCCGTAGACGGCTTTGGGCGCGGCCTGAAGCGCCGCTGCCGGGCCGCGCCGCACCACGTCCACCGCTTTGGCCGCGACGTAATCCAAACTGGGGCCGGTCAAGTCCTGGAGGAGGTCGGAACGATAGGCGGGGGCAGCGGCCGCTTCGGACGTGCGGCGGGCGCTAGACCGGCCGGCGTCGGACAGGCCGTCCAGCAGCTCGTGATCGATAGTGCTGAAATAGGCGGTTGCCGGTTCTCCCCTGTCAGCCGGGGGATGGAGAGTCTCTCGAATCCTTTTGGTGGCCGCCTCGGGACCGAACTTGTCCTTGGGCCCGAATCCGCACTCGTGATTGACGGCCATGGCCGCCAGCGCGCGCCCCGCGGCGATGAAGAGCGGATACGTTCCCGGGTCCAGTTCATGGCGGGCCAGGGCGGCAGTGAGAATCGACGCGCTGCCGAAGGTATGACCCGGCCGCTTCGCCTCCCAGCCGCCTTCGAGGTATTCCGGGTGATAAATGAATCGTTCCAGCCGGGCCTGGGAGAGGAGGGCCGGCGAGGCCTCGCCAACCTTGGACGGACGGTTCCGCAGCGGCAGCCGGGTGAAACACGCCGCCCCTTCAAAGCCGAACTGCACCACCACGCGGCGGCTGCGGGCCAGGTCGAACGCCGACGGTCCGTCTTCGAATTCCTGGACGATCTCCTCGATGGAGCGGTCCCAGGAGAGGGCTCGCGGGATCATGGCTCGGCGCACGCGCAAGGCGTCGACGTTCAGCACCACCGTCAGCCGGTCGGCGTGATGCGAGATCAAATGGTTCCAAAGGGGCCCCTGGGCCAGCGGCGTGCCGGTCTTCAGAATGATGGCGCGCGGCGCGCCACCTTCTCGGATAGCCGCCGGCCACCGCTCGGCGGCATTCCGGAAACCCAGGTTGAGGTCGTCCAGCACCACCAGGTCGGGGTCGGCAGGGGCATTCGTCGGCGGCGGTTGGGGCTCCGGTCCCTCCTCGGGCGGCTGACAGCCCAGGAGCTGGCGGATCCGCCAGACCTGCTTCCGGCTTTTGTCCGCCTCGGCGTGCAGCGCCCAGATGGTGAAGCTCTGCAGGGCCCGGTCCGTTTTGGGCATCCCGGAGATCGCCGGGCTCAAGTCGGCGCACGCCATCTGGACGATCTCCTGCAGGAACCATGCGCCGCCGCGCCGCCGCTTCATGGTGGTGTGCGGCAGTCCCTCGGCGAAACGCCGGGGTGCGGTGGGCTGGAGCACCAGGTTGTGATCCCACATCACGTCTCCGGCGATCACGATGGTCTTCGACATCGGTGGTCCTCCTCGATCGGCGGTCCGCATCCGCGCGGTCGGTGCGGAGTCTTTGATCTCAAGTCGGGTGGAACAATCGGAACCAATCTAGACCAAGCCGTCGGAAAAATCCAGCCGAACGATGCGGGCATTTTTTTTCACGTCCGTTGAAATCTGGAGACGGCAGGCCAAACAAAACCAAAAAGGGCTTGAACTGGGGGAATCCGGGCTTAGAATATAGGGGATTCGGTTTTCCAACAGAATTCAGCATTTTGCACAGGAACGGCATGCGCTATGAGTGACGTGTTTCTCAGCTATGTCGAGGAAGACGCTCAGGTCGCCGTGGACATCGCCGCCGGGCTGGAACTATCCGGATACACCACCTGGTGTTACACCCGGAACAGCCTGCCGGTGATCCCTTACCTGACACAGGTCCGCAACGCCATCGATCAGGCGCAGGCCATCGTGCTGATCGTGTCGCCCGACTCGGTCCGGAAGTCCAATCAGGTGAACATCGAGGTGGTCCGCGGTCTCGAGTCGCGCAAGCAGTTCATCCCCATCCTGCTGAACATCCGCTGGGACGAGTTCAACAAACAGCAGCCGGAATGGGCGCTGGCCATGGGCGGGGCGGTGGGCGTCCCGGTGACGCCAGAGACGGTCCCCCAGCTTATCCCGCGGCTCGTGGCTGGAATGAGCGCCAAGGGAATGCTGCCGAAGGCCCGCGAGACCTTCAGCCGCATCGCCGACAGCTATCCGTTCCCGCTGGCAGCCGTGTACGCCCGCCGGATGATCGCCGGGGCCGAAGCCGGCCAGGCCTTCCAACTCCACGAGGGGCTGCGCGACATCGCCGCCGCCGTGATCCGTTTCGTGGCGATAGTGGCGGCGGCGCACTATCGCGCGCGCTGCCGGGCGGGCATGGCGTCCGACACGTTCACCGAGGGGACGATCGGCCAGTTGGCGCGGCCGCAGCCGGACACGTGGGTGGCGCTGGCCCACACCGCGCTGGGCCTCTACCCGAGTTCCGACGATGCCTGCATCCGGTCGCTCTACGCGTTCTTCTTCGACCGGAAACACCGGGATGACGCCATGGGCCGTGCCGCCGGCGAGTTGCAGAGCTGGATCGGGCAGGCGGGCTCCAAGCTGCCCCCGTTTTCCGGTGGCGACCTGTTCGAGCTGCTGGCCAAGTACCGCGTCCATCCCCAGGGCTGGGGCACCGACGGCGCCGTGCTCCCGGTCGATGAGTACCGGCAGCGGGGAACGCTGCTGGCGGAGGCGCTCGACGCGGCGCTCGCCGAACTGGAGTGTCTCCTGCAGTTTCCGCTCCTCGGTGTCGCGCCGGAGGGCGGCGCGGCGCGGGGCGCCGACCGGACCGCCGCGCTTGGGGCGATGGGCCGGGAGATTGCTCCGGCAACGGAGGCGGTCCGGACCGGCAAGGCCCTGCCGGCCGGCCATGTCTATATGTGCCGCCCTGGTTCCGGAGGGCTGGAGCCGTGGCTGGACCTGTTCCCGCTGATGAAGGTGCGCCGATGCCGCACCTGCGACCGGCCCACGGTGGACGTCCTGGACGGCGACGGGCGTAAAGAGGCGGCGTGGGAAAGCCCGGCTTGTGGGCACGCCGACGAGCTGTCGGCCGACGACCGCCGCTCCCTTGAGTATTTCATCGCCAATCGCGAGGAACCGCCCCTGTTGCCGGGCATCCCCCCCTACCTCGCGGCGCTCCGTGAGGTGCTGGCCGACGGGGAGATCTCCGCGGCTGAGCGTGAGAAGCTGGAATTTCTGGCCAAGATGCTGAAGCTGCCGGCGGATCGTGCCGTGGAGCTGGAGCAGCAGGTGCGGGACGAACTGGAGCGACCCATTGTGACTCGACTCCGCGAGCTGCTCAGCCAGACGCACGAGCTCACCGCCGAGCAGCGCGCCACCCTGCGGGAAATCCCGGACGCCCTGCAACCCTCCGCCGAACGGCTGGCGGCGCTCGAAGCGCAGGTGCGCCGGATTACGGAACGCTACGCCGACGCGGTTCGGGAGGCCGCGACCGCTGCGGGCGGAATCCCCGCCGGTCGGTCCGGACTCGACGCTCTGGCGGCGGAACTGGAGTTAACCGCCGAGCAGGCCGGACGGCTGGAAGCCGGGGTGTGTCAGGAGCTGGAGAGTCGCTGGAAGGTCGACGAGACGCCCGGCACCCAACCGCCCCCCGCCGTCGAGGAGGCCGCGAGCCCGACCGAGGTGGTCTGGCGGAAAGAGACGGCATCGCCCGTGGTCGGGGTGGCGGTGTTCGGCGATCCGATCCGGGTGCTCAGCGCCGGGGCGGACGGCGAGGCGCAGGTCCACGACGCGGACGGCCGGTTGATCTACTCGGAGCAGCTGGGCGGCCGGCCCTACCGGGTGTTGAGCACGCGCGACCTGGCCCTGCTGGCCGGGTGGGACGGCCAGCTCGCCGCCTTCGCCGAGAAGGAGCTGAGCTGGCAGGTCCATCTCGACAGTCCCATTGCCGCCCTGGCGGCTTCGCCTTCCGGCGAGTACCTGCTCGCCGGGACGTGGGAAGGCCTGCTGCGCAGCCTGGACCGGACCGGCCGGACACGGTGGAGCCAGCGTCTGGCCGACGGCATCGCCTGCGCAGCCGCATCCGAAGGGCACGTCGCGGCGGCCACCTACTCCGGCCACCTGGCGCTGGTGGATCTCACCGGCCAGGTCGTCTGGCTGCGGGAGATGCCGGCCGCGGTCACCGCCGTGCAGTTTGCGGCGGCAGGCGACGAACTGCTGTTGCTGCGGCGCGACCGGACGCTGACCCGGCTTCGGATCGATGACCAGCGGGTGCTGGAAGAGGAGATTTTCGAGCAGGCGCTGCCGGCCATGAGCCTGTCCGGCGACGGCCGGCGGCTGGCGATCGCCACCGGCGACGGGCATATCCGCGTCTACGCGCTGGCCGACAAGCTGATAATGCGGCGGGACCACGCGGTGGGCGTCCTGGCTGCCTCCGCCGGCCTGCTGATGAATGCGGACGGCCGCTTTCTGCTGGCCGCCGCGCCGGACGGGAGGCTCTGCTTCGTGGACAACCAGGCCAACCGGATTTCCTTCACCGGCGGCGATTCGGCCGCGGGGCCCATCCAGGCGATGGCCGCGTTGCCGGACGGCCGGGCGGTGATCTGCGGCTGCGAACGCGCCCTGACGCTGGGCCGGCTGGCCCGGCCGCGGCTGAGCGTGTCGCTCAAGCCCCTGGGCGCCCTGCGGAAGGGCACCTTCACCCGGGCGGAGCTGCGGCTCGCCAACGAAGGGAGCCGGGAAGCCCGCGCCATCCGGCTGGAAGTGGACGGTCCGGTGGACGTTCGCCTGGACGGCGTGCCGAAGGAAGTGCCGGCCGGAGGGACGGGGACCACCGCCGCCGTGTCGCTGGAGCCGCGGGCGTCGGGCGCCCTACCCGTGACCGTGCGGGTGCACTACCAGGACGCGCTGGATCTGGAGTACGAAGACAGTTGCCGGCTGTTGCTCGACGCGGGGGAGTAGCCCGTCAAGTCCAGCGACCGGCGGGGAAATCGACGAACGATGACATGGGAGGCGGAGGACATGTGCGCTGAACCGGTTTGTCTCAAGTGCGGGCATCCGCTGGGCGGCAGACTGACCTGCGCCAACTGCGGCGCAGTGGCCGGCGGCGATCCGGGCGTGCCCGCCTTCAAGCTGCCCGAGCTGAAGATGCCCCTGCCGGGCGTGCCGACGTTCGGCGGCGGCCTGCCCGGACGCGACCTGGGCGCGCTGCTGAATGTGGGCAAGCTCGATCTGGCCGGCAAGCTGAACTTCGCCGCCGGCGCGGCGCTGAACGGACGGCCGTACCAGCCGCTGTTCGCGATCGGCCAACCGGGCGAGGGGAACGTGACGCTGCGGATGCCGTTCGGACTGGCGCCGCTGCCCGACGGCGGATTCTGGCTGATTCATTTCTACGACGAGAGCGGCCGGACGCAGCTGCTCCGTTTCAACGCCGCCGGCGAACCGGCCGGCAGTGCCGGTCCGTTTGAGACGGGCGCCGGCGATCACGCGCTGGACGCCCCGGCCGGCGTGGCCGCCGACCGGGAGGGAAACTGCTGGATCGTGGACATGGGCGCCAGCCGGCTCAAGCGGTTCTCGCCCGAGGGCCGCTGCCTGGCGGTGCTGGGCGGGCCCGGCACAGCCGACCAGCAACTGGACGCTCCGCAAGGCGTCGCCGTGGCACCGGACGGCGACCTGATCGTCGCGGATTCCGGCAACAACCGGGTGCTGCGGTGGGATCCGCAGGGCCGCTGCCGGCTCGTGCTCGGCATCAACCGGCCCGATCCCGACATGGGCGGCCTCATGGCCGGCGAGGAACCCGGCGAACTGGACGCGCCGAAGAGTGCCTGCGCCGACGCGCCGGGTAACATCTACGTCGCCGACACCAACAACCACCGGATCCAGAAATTCGGCCGCGACGGGGCGGTGGCGCTCGTGTTCGGCGAGGAGGGCACCGACGCCGGCCAACTGTACTACCCGCGAGTGGTTCGGGTGGATGCCGCCGGCGACATTTACGTCGCGGACTCCAAGCACGGCCGGGTCCAGAAATTCAACGCCGACGGCCAGTTCGTCTATCAGGTGGCCATGCCCGCCGATGCGGGGCTGGTGGAGGATTTTACCGTGGACGACGCCGGCCGCCTGCTGGTGGCGCTGCGGAGCGCCAACCTCGTCCTGAAGCTCGAGGTGCAGTGAGGGGGGGACGACCGATGGGTAAGCAACGGGGTGAAGCATGATCGAGGTGGCTGCCGCATCAGCGAGTGATCAGGTCGTGGTGGACTTCCGGCTGAAACTGCCGGGTTTTGTGCACAAGGTCCACCTGCTGGGCGACTTCAACGGATGGGATCTCGCGGCACACGCCATGGAGCAAAGCGCGTCCCGAGGCGCGCTCCACACCTGGGAAATCACTCTCGAACTGCCCCGGAACAAGATGTTCCAGTTCTGTTACGCACTGGATGGCAACCGGCGCATCCCCGATCCGGATGTGCCGCGCCGTGTGCCGGGGCCGGGCGGTGGGGAGTTGTCCCTGCTGGACACGGCGCTGCCGGAACAGGACGCGACCAGACAGCCGGCGCCGCGCCGCGCCCGCAAGTCCGGCAAGGGAATCCAGGACGCGGCGGGTGCCGCGCGCCTGGCAACGGAGGCGCGCACGGCCATGGCCGATCCGGAACGGCGGCTGCAGCTCGCGGCGGAGCTCGCCGAGCGGGCCCGGCAATCCCGTTCGCCCGACGAGCGCGTGCGGCTGCTCGGCCACGCCACCGTGCTGGACCCGTTCGAGCTGGAGTACCGGCAGGCCTTTGGCGCGGCGCTGACGGCCAGCGGTCGGTTTAAGGATGCGGCGGACGTCCTCCATCGCGCGCTCGCGCTGTGGCCGGACGCGCCGGCGACATGCTTGCTCCTGGGACAGGCGCTGCTTGCGGACGGTCGACCCAGTGAGGCGCTGGAACACCTGGCCAAAGTGACCGCCGATGGCGCCATGGGGCGGCAGGCCGCGTTCGAGCGGTTGGAAGCGGCCTTGCGCCTGGCCAGGGGCGGCGCGGATTGGGACAAGGTTCAGGACGAGCTGGCCCAACTCGAGGTGGACGCGGACAGCGTGGGGCTGTTCTGCGAAAAATGCCTGAAGATCGCCGTCGAGGCGAACGAACCCGAACGCACGGTGGCTGTCCTGGGCCTGGCCCATCGGAAACTCGGCGTCCAATCCGCGGGCCATCCGGCCTACCGGCTGCTGGAGCAGGTGGCCATGTTCGAGCCGCAATCGGTGCTGGAAAATGCCGGCCAGCTTCCGGTGCGCCGGGCGGCCGCCGAAGATGGTCCGTCCGCCGGTGACATCGACCGGCTGGAGAGCCTGCTGAAAGCGTACCGGCTGGCGCAAGCGGTCTCCGCCGGCGACGACGGGGACCGGGTGACGTTCATCGGCACCTGGCAACGGCTGGTGGAGCGGCAGGGCGATGCCTGGCCGGAGCTCAAGGACGCCTATCTCGTCCAACTCGACCGGTGGGCGGATGAGGCTTACAAAGGCAAGAAATTCCAGTTGGCGGGACTGCTCTGGAACGAAGCCGAACGGATGGACCCGTACAATCCGGCCGTCCTGCAGAACCTGGCCCTGGTGTACACCCGGCAGGATCACGAGGACGGCCAGCGCCACTACTGGGACCGTCTCACCCGGGTGCTGAACCTGTACTGCGAGATGACGCCCGAGGCGGAAGGCTTCAGCCGGCTCCTGATCCAGAAGCACCAGGCGTTCGTCGATGCGGCCCAGAAGGCGCTGCCCACGGCGACCCGTTGGCGGGAACAACTGGAGCTGGCGGAGGACTGGGTCCGGGAGGCGGTGCCGCTACTGGCGCTGCGGCAGCTTGAATTCCAAAACCCCATGTTCCGATGCGGAATCTGGCGGGACGACTATCGGAACAAGGCCGAGCGGGAGCGGGCGCTCCAAGCCGCCGTCACCGCCACCCGGGGGTGGCTGGAGCTGGCCGCCGAATGGTCCGGACTGCCGGCCGACCGCTCCGAGCTGGTCAAGGCGCGGCTGAGCCGCCTGGCCCATGCCCGGCAGTCGGCCGCGGCGGCCGGGCCTGACAGCCGCCGCCACTACAACGCGGAGCGCGACGCCTTCAAGCTGCATCGGGACCTGACGGTCCAGCAGTTCCTCATGCTGCTCAACATCGCGCAGCGGCTCGCCAAGCACCTGGACGAACTTGAGGTGGCCGATCTGGCGCGCTACCGCACGCTGGCGTGCGGTCTCTTGGCGTTCCCCCTCGAGATCCTGAAGCCCGGAGTGTGCGAGGTCGTCAGCGATTTCGATCCAGACATCGACCTAATCCAACTCGCGCAGAATTACGCGCTGGCTCCCTGGCTGAAACAAGCCCAGGAATGCATGCAGCAGCAGCGGTTTGCGGATGCCGCGCGGCACTTCCAGATCGTCCGTGAGCTGGCGCCGACGTTCATGCCGGCCGTCTTTCAACTGGCCCAGTGCCTGGCCATGCAGAAGCGGTTGGACGAGGCCTGGCAAACGGCCCGGGAGGCGCTGGCCCTCTGCAAACCGGATGAGGAGCATTACGTCACGGTGGCTGAATTTGTGGAGCAGATGGACATCGCCCGGGTGCAGCAGCGGCTGGAGGCGGCCCAGAGATACCTCAAGGAACAGAAGTCGGAAGAGGCTGTCCTGACGGCCCTGGAGGCGCTCGACGACTATCCCGAGCACCCGTACGTGCTCTTCATGCTGGCGCAGGCCTACCTGTCCAATACGGATTTCGACGAAGCCAGAGACGCGCTCCGGCGCGCCGCCAAGGCCGCGAAGCCGGATAGCGAACTCGGCCAGGCCATCGCCAGCTTCAATTCGCAGATCGACGAGTACGCCCCGCAGATGCTGCTGTCCAAGGCCGTTCCCCTGATGAAGGACGAAAAATGGAAGCTGGCGGCTCAGATCCTGGCCAAGGGCGCCGGACTGAAACCGCCCAGCGCCCAGGTTACGTTCTACCATGCCGTCTGCCTGGGACGCGCCGGTGACATTTCAGGAGCGGAAGCCCGAGCCCGCGAAGCCATGAAGCAGTGCCGCAAACGCGAAGATGACGAGTTGAAGGGCGAGATCGAGACGTTCATCGAGCAGATCCCGGTGATGCTCATCGGCGAGGATGTCCAGAAAGCCCAGAAGCAGATGGAGAAGAAGAACTGGCGGGAAGCGTTACGGTACCTGGACAGCGCCCACACCAAGGCGCCCAACGCCGCGATCGTATACTTCTACCGCGCGGTGTGCAAGCTGAACCAGGATGAACCCGATGAGGCCCGGCGGATCGCCCGCGAGGGATTGACCCACGCCAAAGGGAAGGCCAACGAGGAGATCCGCAAACAGCTCAACCAGGTGATTACGGTGGTGGTGCAGGCCGAAAAGCAGCGCGAGATGAACCGGGCCGTGGAGCTGATGAACCGGGAGGACTGGTCGAGGGCGTCAACCATTCTGGAGACAATCGTCAGCGAGGATCCATTTAATTCCGTGGCCAATTTTTACCTGGCTGTGTGCCTGTTTCGCATCCATGGCCGCTACGCCAGCTTCGACAATATGGACAGAATCCGGGGATTGCTCCAGAGCGCAAAGTTCATGTGCCACGACAAAGCCTTGAAACAGCAAATCGAGATGCTGGAGAAGATGGTCGAATGACGCCGATTGCAACGTTCCGACTGACGGGAGGCGCGCGATGATCCGGCTGGACATTACCGAGGAATCGGGCAGCTCCTTCTACGAGCTGTTGGGACTCACGCGGGAGCAGGTGGCCAAGGCCGCCAAGCCCAAGCGGCTGATCAGCGACGCCGCGACGAAAGCCTGCACCCTGTACCACACCCAGGCCCAGCGCGGCGACAAGGAAGCCGATGAGAAAGAGAGCCGGGTCAACGAGGCCGCCGCCATCCTGAAGGACGAGAAGAAGCGGGAGGATTACAACAAGGAGCTGGACAGCGGCAAGGGGGCGACCCTCGAGGTGCTGCGCACCCGGCCCGTCGCCCCGCCCGTTTACCGGGAGCGGCAGGCCCGCTTCCGGGTCATCGAGGCGCTGATGCGCTCGGCCGGCCTGACCCGGCCGATCTGGGAAGGATGAGCCATTGGAGCGGCGTATGAGCGGTAAACAAAAACCGAAACACCGGGCCCGACGACGCCTGGTTGAATCGCAGGCGAATGCACCAATCTCTCAGGAGAACACTATGACGAATCAGGATGCCAATATGCCGCCGGCGGACGCGCCGGTGGCGGCAGGAACCGGCACCGAAAACGGTGGCGCGGCCGACAAGCTGGACCGGCTGGAACGGCTGGTCCGCGGCGTAAGCCGCGATAACATGGAACTGCAGGCCGCGTTGGCCGCGGTGCGCGGCCGGCTGGAGGATCTGGATCTGAGCGTGAAGGGCATGGCGCAGTCCGCCCACCGCGCGGTCCAGGAGGGCCAGGCGGGTGTCCAGAACGCGGAGAAGCACTTCGCCGGCGCCCTGCGGGAGCTGGAAACCCGCGTCCGCGAGGAGATGCAGTGGCAGATCCAGCGGGGCGCCCTCCAGGCGGTCTTCCCGGCCCTGGATGACCTGGAACTCGTCATCGCCCACGAGCGGCAAGCCGCTGGCGGCGATGTACCCGCCGGGAGCGTGCTCGAGGCACTGGTCATGGTGCGCCAGAAGCTGATGGACGGCCTGCGCGCCATCGGCCTCGAGGAGATCGTCGTGGAACCGGGCGTGACCGTCTTCGATCCGGCGCTGCACCAGCACACGGCCGCGGACCTGCCGCCGGAGGCGATTCCGGATCTGGCCGTGCCCCGGAACACCATCCTGTTGCTGCGCCGGCCGGGCTACCGCTTCCAGGGCCGGGTGTTCCGGGCGCCGCAAGTGATCGTGAAGCTGTGAAGTATCCATCCGAGATCAGATAAAGGAGAGACGGTATGGCCAAGATCGTGGGGATTGACCTGGGGACGACGTACTCGGCGGTGTCGGTGTGGGACGAGAAGCGGCAGCAAGCCGTGATCATCCCGAACTTGCGGGGGTCGTACACGACGCCGTCCATCGTGAGCTTGAACGACGCGGGCGAAGTGATCGCCGGCGAGGACGCCAAGCAGAATTTCCTGCGCAATCCGGACAACACCATCTTCCAGATTAAGCGGGAGATGGGGCGGGACTTCAAGGTGACCATGGGGGGGAAGACGTACAATCCCCAGACCATCTCGGCGTTCATCCTGCGCTACCTGAAGCTGTGCGCGGAGAACTACCTGGGCGAGCCGGTGCACGATGCGGTGATCACGGTACCGGCGTACTTCGATTCGGTCCAGCACACGGCCACCCACGACGCGGGGCGCATCGCCGGACTCAACGTCCATCGGGTGATCAACGAGCCCACTGCGGCGGCCATCGCCTACGGTGTCAAGAGCGGCCTGCAGCCCGGCGAGAACAAGGTGTATGCGGTGTACGACCTGGGCGGCGGGACGTTCGATGTGTCCATCATCAACATCACCGCAGACGACATCAAGGTGGTCGGGACGGGTGGCGACCCCCGCCTGGGCGGCCTGGACATGGACGAGGAGATGATGAAGTGGGCGCTGCGGCAGATCAAGGCGAAGCACAACGTGGATCTGGCCGGCGACGAGGCGGTGCGGCGCCGGCTGAAGGTGGAGGCGGAAGACGTGAAAAAGCGTCTGGTGCAGATGCAGGCCACCGAGCTCAACGTGCCGTACCTGACGGTGATCAACGGCCAGCCGCTGAGCCCGCTCCTGCCCATCACCCGGGCGCAGTATGAAGGGCTGATCATGCGGCTGCTGGAAAAGTCGATGGCCTGCCTCGATGAGGCCGTGGCCAGCGCCGAGAAGACGAACGATTACGACTGGGGCGACCTGCACGGCGTGTTGCTGGTGGGCGGGCCGACGCGGATGCCCATCATCCGCAAAATGCTGGCGGACAAGCTCAAGCAGCAGTGCCCGGACCGCGAGTTCGAGATCAAGAGCGATCTGAATCCCGACGAGGTGGTGGCGCTGGGCGCGGCCATCGTGGCCGGCGGGCTCGTGCCCATCGGCCATCCGCCCGAAGAGGTGGAGGAGATGGCGCCGGAGCAGCTGGCGCAGGTCAAGCAGGAGCAGGCGGCCGCGACGGAATCGGCCGTGCCCAAGGTGAAGATCTTCGACGTCACGGGGCACTCGCTGGGGATCGCGGTGGAGGGCGTGAAGTTCCATCGCATCATCACCAAGGAGTCGGTCATCCCCATCACCCAGAGTCAGGCGGGCTTCACCAACGCGGCCGATTTCACCACCGAGCTGCTGGTGGAGGTGTACCAGGGTGAGGAAGAGTACGTGGCCGCCAACACCAAGGTGGGTGAGGTCCGGATCCAGGGGTTGGAGCCGCTCCCGCGCGGCCAGCATGTGCTGGAGGTTAAATTCACCTTGGACGCGAGCGGCACGCTGTCGACGGTCTGCACCGACCTGCGCACCCGCCGGGCTTATGAGGGCTCCTTCATGTTCGACGGGATCACGCGTATGGACGAAGAGACGATCAAGAAGAACCGGGAGCTGGTGATGCAGGCCATGGCCGGTGCCTACGGGGCGCCGGCCGGGACTCAGGACGGACCGCCGCCAACCGCCCAGACGCAGCCACCCGCGTCGGGGCCGGCATCCGCGGCGGCTGTGCCCAGCCTGCCTGCAGAGCAAATCCCCGCCGCCTGGAACGCCGTTTGGGAGAAGGCCAAAGCCATGGCGGGCAGCCTGCCGCCGGACAAGCAGGCCCGGCTCGTCGGGGCGATGAACGGGTTCGCCCAAGCGGTGGCGGGCGGCAGCGCCGACGTCATCGAGGACAAGGCGTACATCCTCCAGGACACCATCTACGAGGTGGGGAGCTGACGCATGAGCACGACGGCCATCGGCCATTACCAGGTGGACGACGCCCCCGCAGCGCGCGATGCCTACGGGGCGCTCTTCGCCGGCACCGACTCCCGATCGGGTGACGCCGTCTACGTCAAGGCGCTCCGGCCCGCCGGGCCCGGCGCTGCCGACCGCTCGTCCGCTGACGCGTTCGGCGGGGTGCTCCACGAGGCGCTGCTGCCGCCACGCGACGAGGTAGCGGTGGGCGCCGAGCGCTATGCGGTGGTGGCCCGGCCCGAGGGCGAACTCCTGGCCGTGTGCATGGACCGCCTGCGCCGCGGCGGGATGGCCGGCCGCCACCAGCTGCTCATGATCATCCTGGGCGTCGCCCGCGGTGTGGAACAACTCCACAACCGCCGTCTCATCCACGGGCAGGTGAATCCCACCGCCATCGTGGCGCGTTGCCAGGCGCCCCTGCAGGCCTTCCTGCTTTGCTTCGGCGCCGCGGAGCCGCTCCCCGGGCATCGCCTCATCGCCGACAACCCGTTTCTCCAGTTTGTGGCGAGGGAGCAGCTCCGGGGCGGCGGCAGCCAGGCGTCCGACATCTACGCGCTGGGGATGCTCCTGTACGCCGCGTTCAGTAAGCATCCGCCGTTCGACGTGGAAACGCAGTGGGCGACGGCTGAGCAGATCATGTGGGGCGAATGCGTCCCCTTCGAACCGCTCCTGGACGACCTGCCGCCGCACATCGGCCAGGCGGTGGCGCCGTATCTCGAGGCCGTCGGCGCCGTGGCCGGCAAGGCGCTCCACCGGGATCCCCGGACCCGCTATGCCACCGTTGGCGAGATGATCCGGCTGCTCGACGACCTGGCCCGGCGCCTGGCGCCGGTGGAGCTCGGCATCCAGCTCTACGAGTCCCGCCGGTTCGAGCTGGCGGCGGCGGTGCTCGCCGAGGCGACCGCCGGGCCCGACGCCGCCCGGGCCCACCTGTTTCTCGGTCGCGTGTACGGTGAGGGGCTGGGCGACTATGAAAAAGGCGTGGCCGCCTTTCGCCGGGCGCTCAAGGAAAATCCCGCCCTGACCAGCGCCCGGGAGGCGCTGGCGGACCATTACGCCCGCTTCGACCACTACGCGCTGGCCAAGCGGGAGATCCTCGAACTGCTGGGGGCCTCTCCCGACAGCATCCCGCTCATGATCCGCTACGCGGACATCCTCCGCCGCGCCGGCGACACCGAACCGGCTGTCAACGTGCTGCGCCGCGTGGTGGAGCTCAATCCCTATCACCTGGCGGCGCGCGCCCAGGCCATCCGGCTGCAGATCGATCGCCAGCAGTATCAGCCGGCGGAAGCCGAGTGCAACGGGGCGCTGGAGGTGATCCAGAAAGTCGTCCATCTCGGCAATCTGAACCCGGCCGAGGTGGCCGAGATCTACACGCTGCGGGCGCGGCTGCACCGGCAGCGGCGGATGGCGGAGCGGGCCATGACCTGGGCCCACAAGGCGCTGGACGCCTTTCCGGCGCACGCCGACGCGCACGTCCTGCTTTCGGAGCTCTATCTCGAGGCGGGGCAGCCCGAACAGGCCATCGAGCATTTCCTCGCGGCCATGAGCCAGTCGTCCGACCAGGGGAAGATCCTGGAGGGACTGGCCCGGCTGCTGGACCGACCGGAATTCAGGCAGGATTGACAGGGAGGGATCATGGCGCAAGCGATCGCATACGGAATCGCCCTGCTTCTCGCGGCGGGGGCCTACCAGGGCATCGTTCGTATGCATCAGCAGTATCATTCCTGGTGGCTGACCGTCTATCTGGGCTTGTGCATCGCGTTGCCCGTGGTGATCGCGGCCATCGGACTGGCCCAGGGACGGCCCGGTTTCAAGGCGTTCGTGCGGACCGTGGTGGCCGCCGCCCTCGGACTGGTTGTGCTGACCCTGGTCTACCAGCACCTGACCCCGAACTGGATCTGGGCGTGTCTCGCGGGCATGGTCATCCCCGGCCTCGTTACGTTCCTGCAGGGCTGGAAGACGGCGCAGACGCGGCTGGTGCTGAACCAGGCCATCGAGAGCTACAACCAGAACCATCACCGCGACGCCCTTGCCGCCGCGCAGACGGCGCTGAACATGGCGGTGAGCCGCAGCGACCGGGACATGCAGGCCGAGGCCGAGATGATGGTGGGCGCCAGCTGCGCCCACACGGGCGAGGGCATCCGCGCGGCCCGCTACCTGAACCGGGCCCGGTCGTACTACCTGGCCAAGGGGCAACCGGACAAAACCGGCCTGGCGGACAACCTGCTGAAACAGCTCCGGGATGTGGGCGTGGACGTCGACGCGTCGGCGGTGACCGAGGGTGAGGCGGGCGGGGAGCCGGCCCGGGTGGACTGGGCGTTCGCGCTCAACGCGGTGCTCAGCGTCGCCGCGCCGTTGGCGCTCGTCCGGCTGTGGGGAATCGAGGCCGCAGCGCTGACCGTCCCCGCGGCCGCGTTCATCGCCGGCTGGTGCTTCCTATTAATATTCGGCGGATATGCGGTGATGGACCTGGTGCGCGACCGCACCGACGGCGCCCGAGTGCTCCCCCATTTGCTGCCGTATGTCCTGGCCGCGTTCGCGGCCGGCGCTGCCGCCATGGGGCTGCTCCTGACCCGCTGGGGTGTTTCGGCCGGCGACTTTCCGCCGGCGGTCCGCGGCGCGCTCACGCGGTTGGCCGAGACCGTCGGCGCCTGGCCGACGGGGGTGCTCTACACGATCCTCGGCGGCGCGGTCCTGGTGGGCGTCCTCGTGCTGGTGGTCGCCAGCGGCCGCTCGCTCACCGAGTTTGTCCAGGTCATCGGACAGGGCGACACCCGCCGGCGGGCGCTGGAGACGGCGCGCCTCCACCTGGACGAGGGCGAATGGACCAAAGCCATCGCCCAGTTCAACCGCATTGATCTGGAGACGGAGAAGAGCGCCGATCACCGCAAGGAAATTCTGTTCGGCCTGGGATTCGCCCATCACCAGGCCGGCCACCCCGCCGAGGCGGCCCAACACGTGCGGGAACTCCTGGAGCTCGACGCCGCGCACAGGGAGGGACTTTACCTGGGCGGCTACATGGCGCTGACCGCGGAGAAGCCGGACCTGGAACTGGCGGAGCGCTGTTTCCGGCGCCTCCACGACCTGGCGCCCGGCTACCGGCCGCCCAACCTGAAAGGGACCCAGGGGAGCGCCCGGTACTACCTGTGCCTGACGCTCTACCGCCGGGCCATGGCGGTCATGGCCCAGGACGTGGACGCCGGGGCGGAGCTGCTGGCCGAGGTGGGCCGGATCGGCGCGCTGGACAAGGAGGTCGCCGACGCCCTGCTGCGGGTTCACCTGCACCGGTTCGCCGGGCTCGCCCGGCGGGGCGACTGGACCCGCGCCGCCGACGAGGTGGAGCTGGCGTTCAAGAAGCTGGAGCACCTCGACGGGCTGGTGAGCGACCCGCAGGAGATCGCCAAACTCCGCGGCTACTGTCACGCCGCCCGGGGCCTGGTGGCGCTGCGCCGGCAGGCGTTCCAGGAGGCGGCCGAGCAGTTCGACCAGGCACTTCAGGCGGTCGAATCGCTGCGGCGGCGCGCCGCCTTCGGCGGACGCGGCGGGTCGCTGCTGGAGCAGCTCCTGCGCAACCTGGTGGAGAGTGAGACCGACAGCCGCAGCATCCAGCCCGCGTTCCCGTGCGACTGCTCGTTCCTCGCCGCGACCGCCCGTCTGCGCCGGCTGCAGGAGGCGCCGGGCAAGGCGCCAGCCATGACCAAGGCCATGGCGGAGGTCCAGGGGCTCCTGGAGGGAAGCGTGGCGGCCGCGCCCGATTTCGCCGAGGGCCGCGCCATGCTGGGCCTGGTGTACTGCTACCTCGGCGCCGACGACGACATCCGCGAAAAGGGCTTCGAGGCGCTCCAGTCGGTGCGCGAGCGGGTGGCCTCCAAGTTCGTCTCCCAGACCCTCTCCGAGTATGAGACGGAGAAGGAGCGGCTCCGCGACGCCCGCGACGCTTACTTCACCCTCCTGCAGCAGTACCTCCAGTCGGCGGACGTCCCCCGCGGCGAGCGTCAGGCGCTGCAGGAGACGGTGGTGCAGCGGATGAAGGACCGCGGCCTGTATGAGTCGTTCATGGGCAAGGGCGGCCTCGAGATCCACTCCGAGGAGGAGCCCACCGTGCAGGAGTACGCCCAGCGCGCCGGCGTGCTCGGCACCAAGATTCAGAAGATCCTGGAGTCGAAACGGGCCAGCGCCCAGTCCCCCCAGATCCAGGAGCTCATGGAGATGCTGAACCGGCAGCACCAGGCGCTGGAAGGGGCGGTGAAATCCATCACCGATCTGGAGATGAAGATCCTCCAAGAAGCGTTGGGCATCATGTAGGCGGCCGGCCGAAGGAACAGGTGAATCGCTATGGCCAAGAAACAGCAGGGAACGCAGGCGGCGCAGATGGGCGAGCTGCTCGGCCGGCTTGAGCCCGTCGCCATCGAGAAGGAGAAGCTCAACCCGCAGCTCGAGGACAGTCCGCTGGAGAACCAGCTCCGCAAGATGGCGGACATCACCCTCGAGCAGGAGACCGGCGTGCTGCAGGACGTCCTGAAGGCGATGCAGAAGCTGTAGGCGCGCGCGTATGGGCAAACTCGCCGTGACCGACGGCCAGGTGCGCCAGCTCGTGGCGGAAGTGGCCCCGCTGGTCGCCCACCTGACCGGCTGGAACCTGCAGCTCGGCGACCTGCGGACGCGGGTGCTGCCCCGCCACCGCGGGTACGAGGAGATCGTCCTGGGCCGAATGCAGACCGCCGGCATCCGGATGGATCCCGACGCCCCCCGCAATCCCCTCGAGCGGCTCACCGAGTACATGCTGGAAGGCAACATCGCCGGGGCGTACAACCACGGCACCCGGGAGATTCTGGTGGTCCGCGAAAACGTCGACGACAGCAACCTCGACGGCCTCCGGCTGACCCTGGCGCACGAGCTGGTGCACCGCGGCCAGCACGTGCACCATGCCCACCTCTTCGACCGGATGGACGAGGTGATGCGGGCGGCGTACGGCTGCGGCATCGAGGGGCGGGGGACCGTGACCGAGGCCATCCGGCGGCTGCACGAGGTGGACGAGGTCATGACGGTGATGGAGAGCCACGCCGGCTACGTGGAGCGCGAGATCAAGCGCCTCTACCTGCCGCGGGCCGTCCAGGAGTCCCATTTCAACCTGGCGGCGCTGCTGTTCCGCGTGCTGGGGGCGCGCAAGGTCGCCCAGTACACGGACGGCATCCCGGCCGTGGCCCGCGCCACCCGCGCCGGCCACATCGACGCCCTCTACCGCAAGCTGGGGTGAAGACGGAGCGCGCGTTCGACGAACGCGCGCGGAAAGTACCGCGCGGCCTCCGGACGAATCTCCTCGCGCCCTGCCAAGTGTCACGGCGCCCGTCCGGCGGACGGGCGCTACGTCGCCGTAGGCCGCGCCCGCCGGACGCGGCCCGCACCCTCGCCATAGTTGAGCGGTTCGCCCACGGGTTTGTGCAATATCGTGGCAAGGACGGATCGGAATCCCGCCTCTTTATGCCAAGTGTCACGGCGCCCGTCCGGCGGACGGGCGCTACGTCGCAGTAGGCCGCGCCTGCCGGGCGCGGCCCGCCCTCTCGGCATGGTTGAGCGGTTCGCCCACGAATTTGTGCAGTGTTGCGGCGAGGGTGGATCGGAGTTCCCTCGCGGTTCTATCTGCCAGACGGTGGGGATTCCAGCGGAATGATATGGGGGATTCCTGCGGTGAAATGGCTCGATTAAGGCTGATCAGAGGGGATGATCCGCATGAACGGCCGATCCGGCCGTGGCCGAACGCGCGCACGGAGTGCGCGAGATACTTGATCCTGTCCTAGCTGAATGCGGCGTACGGCGGCTATTCCGTCGCGGGGAGGGACAGGCAGACGCGGTCCCGGACGTCCGTCCAGCGGGCGCGGAAGCGGTCCAGCAGCAGGTCCGGGCCCGTCTTGGATAGGCGGCCGTCCGGGGTCCGGTACTGGAAAAAATGCAGCGTGTAACTGCTGGCGGCGGCGCGGGAATAAGTGTACGTGTTGGAGAACGTGCCCACGGGCCGGGCGTCCGATGCGTAGATCGTCAGGTCCGTCAGGGCATTCTCGGGCATCAGCCGGATGACGGTGTTCGACAGGGCGACGAAGCAGTCGTCGCGGTTGGGGGCGAACAGCTCGGTGAAGGTCAGTTGAATCGGGGCCGCCGCCGGGTCCGCGGCGGGCCGGGCGGCAGCCAGTTCCGCGTGGCGGGTCGCCAGTGCCTGGAGGCGCTTGTCCACCGCGTCGAAGGGGAGGGTCTTCGGTTTCCCCTTGGCCTTGATTTTCAGCCGGCCGAATTCCTGCAGCAACTGCGTCCGGATGTCGGCGGCGCCGCCGCCGGGGGCTGACGGATTGCCGGCCGTCTGCGGCAGGGCCACCGCGCCGGCCACGGCCGCCGCGAACGCCAGGACGCACACCCAACGGACTCGATGCATGATGCGGGTCTCCTTCGCTCAGGATTGGTCCGGCGGCTGCAGCGGCAGCTCGAAGCGGAAGCGGGCGCCGCCGCCGGGGCGGTTCTCGGCCCGGATCCGGCCGCCGTGCGCCTCCACGATGGTTTTGCAGATGAACAGGCCCAGGCCGACGCCGCCGGTGCGCCGCTCCCCCTGGATATACTTTTGAAAGAGGGCGGCGGCGTCTGTCTCGGGTAACCCCGGGCCCTCGTCGTCCACCACGACCTCCAGGCGGTTTTCTGACGCGCTGACGCGGACGGTGACCGTCCCGCCGGCGGGCGAGAACTTCATGGCGTTCTGGATCAGGTTCAGGAACACGTGGCCCAGCCGGTCGCTGTCCACTCGGGCGACGAGTTCGGATGGGGCTTCCAGCTCAAGCCGGATCTCACGGGCCCGCCCGCCGGGGCGGGCCTGGTCCATGGCGCGGCGGGCCAGGGCGACGACGTCTTCGGCGCGAGGCTGCAGTTTGAGGCGGCCCGCCTCCAGGCGGCTGGCCTCGAGGAAGTCGGTGATCTGCTGGTCGATTTTCCGGGCGCTGGTGATGATGAGCTCCATCATGCGGCGGGCGTCGCCGCCGGCCGGGTCCTCGCGCAACAGCTCGGCCAGGCCGAGGATGGCATGGGTGGGCGTGCGCAGGTCGTGGACGATCATGTTGGCGAAGTCGGTCTTCAGCGCCTCGAGCTCGTCCCGCGACTGTTTCAGTTTGAGCAGCGAGCGCACTTTGGCCAGCAGCAGGTCGTCGCTGAAGGGCTTGGAGATGAAGTCGTCCGCCCCGGCCTCCAGCCCCTGGATCCGGTCCTCCAGTTCGTTGAGCGCCGTCACCATGATGACGGGGATGAAGCGCGTGGCCGCGTCCGCGCGCAGCGCCCGGCACACGGCGAAGCCGTCCAGACCGGGCATGAGCACGTCCAGCAGCACGAGGTCCGGCGCCTCCGCGCGGGCGATCCGCAGCGCGTCCTCGCCGCGGCCCGCGCTCCGGGTGGCGTACCCCTCGGGCGCGAAGATGGCCTCCAGCAGAACCAGGTTTTCCGCGACGTCGTCCACGAGGAGCAGCAGGGGCGGGTTATGCATCGTAGGTCCGCCTCGCCTTGACGATATCGCCCCGCCGGCCCCGGGCGTCCAGACCGGCGGTGGGCAGGGTGAAGTGGAACGTGTTGCCGCCGGTAGCGGCGGATTCCACCCCGACGCGCCCGCCGTGGAGTTCCACCAGCTTGCGCACCAGCGCCAGCCCCAAACCGGTGCCTTCCGTCCCGGCGGCCTGGGCGGCGCGGACGAATGGCTCGAAGATCCGCTCCCGGTCTTCGGCGGCGATCGTCGGACCGCCGTCGGTCACCGAGATTCGAATCTCGTCGCCGAACTCCGTGAGCTGCGCCTGCACGGTGATGTCGGTCCCCTCGGGGGCGAACTTGATGGCGTTGCTCAGCAGGTTGAAGACGATCTGCTTCAGCTTGCTGCGGTCCGCCGTCACGGGGGGGATGGGTTCGCCGAGCCGGAGATGGACCGGCTGTGACTTGCGATCCGCCAGCGGACGGATCGACTGGATACACTCCTTGAGGAGTTGGGCCAGGTTGATCCGGCGGCGCACCATCGCCACCTTGCCCGCCTCGATGCGGGACAAATCCAGAGTGTCGTTGATGAGCTTCAGCAGGTGGTCGCCGTTTTTCCTGATGTACTGGGCATACTCCTGCTGCCGCGGATTGAGGGGGCCGTGCGCCTGTTTCAGCAACACGTTAGCGAATCCGATGATGGCGTTGAGGGGCGTCTTCAGCTCGTGTGACGCGGCGGCCAGAAACGCCGTCTTGAGCTGGTGGGCGCGCTCCAGCTCCCGGTATCGCTCGCGGAGCGACTCCGATTTGAACTTCAGCTCGCGGGCCAGGCCGATCGCCCGCTGGAGGGTGACGGCGTTCAGGATGGCGATGGCGATCTGGACGGCGGCGCGCTGGACCATGTCCAGCATTTCGGCCGAGTAGCTGGCGGCGGTTCCGGCGACCAGCACGCCCAGAAGCTGGTCCGCGCGGAGCAGGGGCTGGATCAGCACCACGCGGGGCGGCACCTCGACGTCGTCGGCCAGGCGGATCTTCAGGGGAAAGGTGGGGGGGATGTCCCCGGACACGTACTGCTTTTTCTCCCGCGTGACGAAGCCGAACAAACCGACCCCCGGTTCCAGCGGCGGCAGGTTGTCGGGGAGGTTGTGGCTGGCGAAGGGGAGAAAGCGGTTCTCCTCGGGGGCGTGCAGGTAGATCGCGCCGATTTCCGACTCGGTCGCCGCGCACAGGATCACCAGCACGTCGTCCAGCGTCTGCTTGAGGTCGTCGGACGAAATGAGTCGCGTGACAATTCGGTTGAAGAGCTCGCGGAAATGCTGCTCGCGCTGCAACTGGTGTTCACGGTTGAGCAGGCGGCGGTTCGAATCCGCCAGCTCGTCCATGGCCGCGAGCAGCCGGGCGCGGTCATCAGCGGATTCAGGCCGGCTCGTGCGTTGGGCCACCACGGATCACCTCGCGGAATGCGGCGGGACGGGCGGTTTTCGAACCACCAGCGCCGCCCAGTCGCCCGCCCGGGCTTCTTCCAGGATCACCCACCCGCGTTCCGTCGCGGCGGGCCGGATCTCCGGCAGTTCGTCACCGAGGATTCCGCTGAGGACCATCAGCCCGCCGGGGCGGAGCAGGCGGTCCAGATGCTCCCGGTGGGACAGGATGATCCCCGACAGCAGATTGGCGAAAATAAAATGGTAGGGGATTGACCGGAAGTCCTCCAGCGGCGCGCCGTGCACCGCGTGCGCCAGCCGCACCCGGTTGACGGCGAGGTTCTCGCGGGCCACCTCGACGCTGACGGCGTCCAGGTCGATGCCGTCCACGCGGAACCGCGGCGCGGAGCGCGGACACCGCCAGCCCACCCAGCGGTCCAGGGCGATCATGAGGATCCCGCTGCCGCAGCCCGCGTCGAGGCACCGCGTGTGCCGGGCGCGGTGGTATTTTTCCATCATCGCGATGCAGAGCCGCGTGGTCTCGTGGCTGCCGGTGCCGAACGCCTGCTGGGGATCGATCTGAATGACCAGAGGCCGGGCGGGATCGACAGGCGTCTCCCAGGACGGGTGGATGAGGAAGTGCCGGCCGGCGGGGACGGCCCGGTGCGCGTCACGTCCGTGCGCCACCCAGTCGAAGTGCGCCTCGCTCCCGACAAGCGGCCGTTCCACGCTGCCGGTGAACCGGCCGGACAGGCGCTGCGGCAATTCGTCGGCCAGCCGCTGCAGTGCGAGTCCCGGCGGGAAGTACGCCTGAACGGTGACGCGGTCGGACGACGGATAGGTGATTGCGGCCCCCTGCGATCCGAACTGCACCAGGAGTTCGCAGGCGGTTTCCTCGAGTTCCTGCGGCAGCGTCCAGCTGATAATCCCCCACGGGGCTTCCTGCGTCATGATCGCCAGCGCCTAGTTGGGCTTCGGGCGGGAGATGCTCTCCCGGATTTTTTGCAGCATGTTCTTCTGGTTTGAGATCGTGTCGCCGTCGGCCGTTCGGCCGAACTCCTCCAGCAGCTTCCGCTGCTCCCGGTTCAGCTTCTTGTTCACCTCGACCTTCACCCGCACGTACAGGTCACCCCGGCTGCTGGTTCCGATCTCGGTCATCCCCTTGTTCCGCATCCGGAACACGGTTTCCGGCTGAGTGCCGGCGGGAATCTTGAGTTTTTCGTCCCCGAACAGCGTGGGAATCATCAGCTCGTGGCCCAGGGCGGCCTGGCTGAACGTGACGGGGACCTCCAGGTACAGGTCGCTGCCCTCCCGTTGAAACAGCGGGTGCTCCTCCACGAAGACCAGGATGTACAGGTCGCCCGGCGGCCCGCCGGCTGATCCCGACTCGCCCTCGCCCTGCAGGCGCAGCCGGGTGCCCGACGTGACGCCGCCCGGGATCTTGACCTCGATGGTTTTTTCCCGCCGGACCCGGCCCTGGCCGTGACAGGCGGCGCAGGGAGTCCGGATCACCCGGCCGGTGCCGCCGCAATGAGAGCACGGGCGCGCGATGGTGAAGAAACCCTGGGTCAGGCGCACCTGGCCCCGACCATCGCAGACGGTGCACGTCGTCGGGCTGGTGCCGGCCGCGGCGCCCGACCCGCCGCAGTCGGTGCAGGTGTCCAGAACGGGGATCTTGATCTTCGTCGCGGTGCCGAAAGCGCTCTCGATAAATGTGATCTTCAGCTCGTACTGCAGGTCGTTGCCGCGCTGGGACCGGCTGCGGCCCCGCGGGCCGCCCCGGCCGAACAGGTCGCCGAAGCCGAACAGTCCTTCGAAGATGTCGGTGAAATCGGCGAACACCGTGTCGAAGCCGCCCTCGAACGGCGAGCCGGAAACGCCCGCATGCCCGAAACGGTCGTACTGGGCGCGTTTATCCGCGTTGCTCAGGACGCTGTAGGCCTCCGCCGCCTCCTTGAACTTTTCCTCCGCGGCGGGATCGTTCGGGTTCTTGTCCGGATGATGTTTGATCGCCATCTTCCGATACGCCCGCTTGATCTCGTCCAGAGATGCGGTGCGGTCCACTTCCAAGACTTCGTAATAGTCGCGCTTGGCCAAATCGTTCCTCCCGGAGCGGCGGCGTCAGGCCGCAAGAACCGTCATTATAGTGGAAGCGGGGCCGGTCCTCAAGGACCGGTGGGGGAAATGGTGACCGGCTGATCCGGGTCAGGCATCATCCTTTTTCTGCGGCGACATCGCCTCACGAAGCAGTTGCTCCATCTTGGTCTGGCTGTCCTGATCGCCCTCGGCGTAGCCGACGCCCGGCGAGGCCAGCATGGCGTTGGTGATTTCCATGCCCGCCTTCTCCAACTCCTGGTAGGTGCTCTCGACCGAAGCCAGGGGCAGGTCCGTCTGATTGAGGATCTTGACCGATTCGTTCAGGATGTTTTTGACGCTGTTGGATTTGTCCGGACTCAGCAGGTAGCCGTATTCGTTGTAGGAGCGCTGCACGTTCTTGATCAGGCCGTCGAGCCGGTTGAGCGACAGCCGCTGCTCTTTACGCTCCTGGTCTTTCTGGGAGAAGAACTTGGCCTCCTCCTTCATGCGCAGAACTTCGTCCTGCGACAGGCCGGAAGACGGCGTCACACGGATCTCCTGCACCTTGCCCGATTTCTGATCCTTGGCCGACACGTGCAGGATGCCGTTGGAATCCACTTCGAACGCCACGTCGACCTGTGGCACGCCCCGCGGAGCCGGGGCGATGCCCACGAGCTCGAACTTGGCCAGCGAGCGGTTGAATTCGGCCAGGTCCCGCTCGCCTTGCAGGACGTGGATCTCAACGATCGTCTGGTTGTCGGCCACCGTGGTGAACGGCAGCGTCTTCTTCAGGGGGATGGTGGAGTTGCGGTCGATGATCTTGGTGAACAGGCCGCCGTGGGTTTCCACGCCCAGCGACAGCGGGATGACGTCGAGGAGGACGATGTCCTTCACGTCACCCTGCAAGACGCCGCCTTGGAGGGCCGCGCCCACCGCGACGACCTCGTCGGGATTGATCTCGGTGCTCGCCTCCTTTTTGAAGAATTCCGAGACGATCTGGCGGATTCTGGGGGTGCGGGTCTGGCCGCCCACCAGGATGATCTTGTCGACGTCGGTGACGTTGAGTTTCGCGTCGTACAGAGCCTTTTCACACGGTTCCAAAGTCCGCTCGACCAGGTCCTTGACCATCTCTTCGAGCTGCTGGCGGGTCAGCGTCCGGTCGAAGTGTTTCGGCCCCGACTCGTCGGCGGCGATGAACGGCAGGGAGATGGCGGTTTCCGTGACCGATGACAGCTCGCACTTCGCCTTCTCGGCCGCTTCTTTCAATCGCTGCAGCGCCAGGATGTCGTTGCGGAGATCGATTCCGGTTTCCTCCTGAAACTCGTGAATGATCCATTCGGTGATGCGCTGGTCGAAGTCCTCGCCGCCGAGGAAGCTGTCCCCGCAGGTGGACAACACCTCGAACACTCCTTCGTTGATTTCAAGGATGGAGATATCGAAGGTGCCGCCGCCCAGGTCGTAGACGGCCACCTTCTCGTTCTTGTTCTTGCCCAGGCCGTATGCCAGCGCGGCCGCCGTGGGCTCGTTGATGATCCGTTTGACTTTCAAGCCGGCAATCTCGCCGGCGTCCTTGGTCGCCTGCCGCTGGGAGTCATCGAAGTAGGCGGGCACGGTGATGACCGCCTCCAGGTCCTTGGAGCCGACGAATTCTTCCGCGCATTGCTTCAGGAACTGGAGGATCATGGCCGAGATTTCCTGCGGGGAGTATTGCTTGTCGCGGATTTTGAGGCGGACGTCGCCGTTGGTCGCCGGAACCAACTGGTAGGGCAGGTGGTCCCGGGCCCGGGTGACTTCGGGCGAATTGAATTTGCGCCCGATGAGGCGCTTGACGGCGTAGATGGTGTTGGCGGCGTTGGTGATGGCCTGGCGCTTGGCGATCTGTCCCACCAGGCGCTCGTTCTTATCGGTGAAGGCGACGATGGACGGGGTGGTCCGGCCGCCCAGGCTGTTCGCGATGATCTGGCTGTTTCCGCCTTCGACAACTGCGACGCACGAATTGGTGGTCCCGAGGTCGATCCCGATCACTTTTGCCATATGGTCCTCATCAACCGGCTGGAAGTTGGCCGCTATTATACACAAAACATTTTGAGCGACAAATAGTTACCGATCAGCGTGATCAGCCCTGTTTTTTCTTCGGCACGCCCACCTTGACCATGGCCGGACGCAGCAGGATCCCATGGTAGATGTAGCCCGATTTCAATTCCTTCAAATTGGTCTGGACCTCGAGGTCGGCCCGCTCCTCGGCGGTGATCGCCTGGTGCAGGTGCGGGTCGAACGGTTGCGCTTCGGTGGGAATCTTGGTCACACCGATTTTATCGAAGACATCCAGAAATTGCCGGTGAAGCAGATTGAAACCCTTCCGGTAACTGTCCACGGAATGGGTGAATTTTTCCGAGTTGAACGTATTGCTGGCGAGTTCCAGGATGTCGATGATCTGCAGCAGGTCCTTCAACAGCTCCGCTCGGATGTTCAGACTGGTGCTCAGCGCTTCCCGCTCGGTCCGGTTGCGGAAATTCTGAAAATCGGTTTCGAGCTCCTGGTAGCGCTGTTTCAGCCGCTCCAGTTCCCGTCGCAGCGGCTCCGCCTCGTCCGGCGGGGCTTCGGCCGGAATTGAAATCGGTGTCACCGTCGCTTCGGACATGAGCGCCGGCCCGGCCGCGGCCTCCTCGCGGGAGTCCCGCTTGGCGTGGACGATCTTGTCAATGGTCTGCTCGGCTTCCTGGAAAAGACGTTCCAGATCCCGGTTGGTTGAGAAGCCGGTCGTGGATGTATCCCGACTGCTGTCGGGCGTGCTCGGCTGATCGGGCGGTTCGACCTCTTTGTTCATCGCGACCACAGGAAATCAGGTGATGGATTTATAACATGCCCAGCCGGCTCTGTCAATCCGCGCTCGAGCTTTTGGGGGCGAAATACCCCTTGCGGTGGCGGACGCGCAAATCCTTTCCCTTAACCGCCACTCTGAGTGTCCGGAACGTGCCGTCACGCGCCGGATTGGTGGAACGGTAACTGATGCTGTATTGGCTGCGGAGTTCCTGATTGATCTCCCGGAACGCCAGGCGCAGGTCGTCCATCTTGGTGGGATAATACGCCTTGCCGCCGGTGGCCGACGTGAGTTGTTCCAGAATCGCGTCCCCCTCGTCGCTGCCCTTGACGCCGAAGTGCCCGCCCTTGTTGGTGGAAATCGCGAAAATGGTGGCGCCGGAGCGCTGGGCCATTTCGAGGGCTTCCTCGAAGGTCACCTTGCTGACGGTGTCCTCGCCGTCGGAGATGACAATCACGGTCTTGCGCCGCTCGCCCTGATCAGGCACCAGCTTCTCCTCCGCCACCAGCAGGATGGCGTCGTAGAGCGAGGTGCCCCCGGCGGCCCGCAGGGTCTTCAACTGTTTGCCCAGCAGGTTGGTGTCGTTGGTGAAATCCTGGATCAGGGTGACGCCGGTGTCGAACTCCACCAGCAGGGCCTTGTCCTGGGGCCGGAGCACGGTCAAGAAAAATTCGGCGGCCGCGTCCTGTTCGAATTTGAGCTTGTTGGCGACCGACGCGCTGGTGTCGATGAGGAGCGCGATGCTCAGCGGCAGATCGCTCATGGCGCTGAAATTTTCGATTTTTTGGGGTGCGTTGTTCTCGTAGATGATGAAGTCATCCTGGGCCAGGGTCGTCACGTAGTTGCCCCGCCGATCGAGAACGCTGCAGAGCAGGTTGACCATCTCCACCCGGACCGCGATGCGGCCTTCGGGGGCCTGGACCACCTGTTGGGGCCGGGCGGCGCCCGCCATCGTCAGCACCGCGATCACCAGCACCAGCCGGAAGAAGATTTTCATGTTGCCTCGAGCCAGGAGATGATTCAAAATGAAGAACTAGTAATCTTCACTCTTAAAGAGTCCTCATTATATGAAGGGGTTCACGGTTAGTCAAGCCAGGTGGAAAGCGGGGCATCAAGTGTGGACAATGGGGACGCTCTGGCTGTCGCTGATGCTGGTTTTCGGCGGGGGTTGCGGTCCGGAGCGGGTATCGGGCGGGCCGACGGCCGAGGAAACGGCCGGGTCGGCCGGACCGGCCGAGCCGGATCGGGCGGGCGGTGAGTGGCCGGCGGCCGCCGAGTTGAAGCGGTTGGAGCAGGATTTCGCCGCGCTGGTCCGGTTGGCGCCGCGGCCGTCCGGTTCGCCCCGCCTGGAGGTGTGCCGGCGCTTCATCGCTGCCGAGCTGGAAGCGGCCGGCCTGAACGTCCGCCGGGAGCCCTTCCGGGCGACGACGCCGCAAGGCGGCATCGAGATGGCCAACGTGATCGGCGAGAAAGCCGGGGATCCCGGGCGGATCATCGCCATCGCGACGCATATCGACACGAAAATACTGCCCGGCATCCATTTTGTCGGGGCCAACGACTCCGGTTCCAGCACCGCCGCCGTCCTGGAAATCGCCCGGGTGATCGCGGCGCGCGCCGATACCCGGGCCACCTACCGCTTTCTCTTTTTTGACGGCGAGGAGTCGATGGGTGAATCGATCACCGAAGCGGACGGCCTGTACGGCAGCCGCCACCACGCCGACAACCTCCGGCGGAACGGGGACGCGCGGAAGGTCCGGGCCCTGATCCTGCTGGACATGATCGGCGACCGCGACCTGGTGCTGACCCGGGACCGGTATTCCTCGCCCGAGTTGTGGTCGCTGCTGACGGCGTGCTGCCGCCGGCTGGGCTGGCCCGAAATCGCCGAGGGCGAACCCAACTCCATCATCGACGACCACATCCCCTTCCGCGAACTGGGCATCCCGGCCATTGACCTGATCGATTTTGAATTCGGTCCCTGGAACAGCTACTGGCATACCCCGCGCGACAACCCGGACAACGTTTCCGTGGCGAACATCTTACGGGTGACCCGGGTGACGCTCTGCATGCTGGAGAACCTGGAACATGAGTAGGAGGAACCGCCGTCATGAAACATCGCGCCCGCGTCGTATGGGGACTTTTCGTGCTGGCAGCCATCGCCCCGGCTGCCGGACATATCCTCGCGGAGACCGCCGCTGAGGCGCCGGTCGTGACCGCCATTTCCGCCGAATGTCAGCTCCGCACGGTGGACGCTCTGGCGGAGCGATGGGGCACGGGTATCCGGGAGCGGGCGGAGCGGGGGGTGCGCCAACTCGCTCTCCTGTGGACGCCGGCCGACGGACCGGAGGCCGAGTTCAAGCGCTTCTGTCAGGAGCAATTCATCGGGGATCCGGCGCTCCGCCGGCAGACCTTCGCCCGCATCCAGGACAATATGGAACTGATCCACGGGCGGTTCCACCAGATCCGGCGCAGCCTGTCGGAGCCGCTTGAGCTGGATCTCGGGCAGCCGCTGGCAGTCGATTACCTGTTCCAGCAGTACGCCCCCGCCGCGCATCTCACCGATGACCTATTCGGCATTCGCGTCGCCCAGGTGACCATGTTGAACTTCCCGTTCTACACTCTGGCCGAGAAGAACCGGCTGGGTGAAACCTGGAGCCGCGAGGAGTGGGCCATGGCCCGTCTGGGCGACTGGTTCATCGCCCGGGTCCCCGCCGAGGTTGCCCAGTTGTCGAGCCGGGCGCATGCGGCGGCCGGCAACTATGTGGCGACCTACAACATCCACATCGGCAACCTGCTTCAGGACGGGAACCGGCGGCCCTACGCGCAGGACCGCAAACTGGTCACCCACTGGAACATCCGCGACGAGATCCGGGCGCAGTACGCCGAGTCCGGCGGTCTGGTCCGCCAGGAACTCCTGATGAGGGTCCTGGAGCGGATCGTGGACGGGACCATTCCGCGGCAGGTGATCGACGATCCGCGCTATTGCTGGGATCCGGCCGCCAACCGCCTGTACGAGCCGGTGGACGGCAACCTCAGGGAATTGGATGTCGTGCGGGAAGGGGATCGACGCTATCAGCAGTGGCTCAACATGTTCCATGCTTCCCGTCGGTTGGACGACCATATGCCGCTCAGCCCCACCGCCATCGACCGCAAATTCAACCTCGACCGTCAGCTTCCCGAGGCCGAGGTGGAGCAGCTGCTCCTGGCCGTACTGCGGGATCCGGTGGCGCAGGCTGTCGGCCGTCTCATCGCCCGCCGGCTGGGCCGCGAGCTGAGGCCTTTCGACATCTGGTACGGCGGCTTCCGGAGCGGGCCCTCGAAACCGGAGGCGGAACTGGACCGCATCGTCCAGGCGCGCTATCCCACCGCGGCGGCCTTCCAGGCCGATCTGCCCACGATTCTGCAGCGCCTCGGTTTCGCGCCCGACCGGGCCGCATTCGTCGCCGACCACGTCGCTGTGGACGCTTCCCGAGGCATCGGGCATGCCATGGGCGCGTCGATGCGCGGCGACAAGGCCCATCTGCGCACCCGCGTGGCGTCCGGGGGGATGGATTACAAGGGCTTCAACATCGCCATGCATGAATTCGGGCACAACGTGGAACAGGTGTTCTCGCTGGAAGGCGTGGACCACTACGCCATGAGCGGAGTGCCCAACAACGCGTTCACCGAGTGTTTTGCCTACGTGTTCCAGGCCCGCGACCTCCAGGTTCTCGGGCTGGACGGGCCGGGCGCGTCGTCGCGGCAGACGCAGGCCCTCGACACCTTCTGGATCACCTACGAAATCGCCGGTGTGTCGCTGGTGGAGATGAGGGCCTGGCGCTGGCTGTACGCGCATCCCGAGGCGGATGCCGCCGGCTTTCAGGCCGAGGTTCTCCGTCTGGCGAAGGAAGTGTGGAACGAGTACTTCGCGCCGGTATTCCGGGTGAGGGATTGCCCGGTCCTGGCCGTGTACCAGCACATGGTCTACCATCCGCTCTACCTGGCCGATTACGCGCTGGGCCACCTGATCCACTTCCAGGTGGAATCGGCGTTGGCCGGAAAGCCGCTGGGCGCGGAGATGGAGCGCATGTGCCGCCAGGGGTCGTTGACGCCCCGCTACTGGATGCGCGGCGCCGTCGGCCGCGATCTGTCGGCCGAGCCGCTGCTCGAGGCGGCCCGCGCGGCGGCGCGCACGGCGGAATAAGCAGCCGGGGCTGAAGACCCCTCGTTTCTCACTGATTTAGCGGATAGTATGTTATTGACAGGCATTTTCTGCTTGGTTATGATGGCATAAGATTGATTTGTCATACCGTTGGCACAGACAGGAGAAACAACGATGAGCCAGCTCCTCGACCCGGAACGAAAACTCTCCTTCTATTTTCAGGAAATGCTCAACACCTACACGGAGTCGATTCAGAATCGCCTGAAGAGCGTGCAGGCCAAGGCACAGGGCACCCTGGAGGAATTGGAGAAGCAGAGCGCGGGGATCGTTCCGCAACTCACCGGCGAGGAGATCGCGGAGTACATCCGGGAGACGCTCGTCCCGCTGCGCGCCGAGCAACAGGCGGAGGCGGAATGGCACGGCCGGCTGCTGACGGATATCACGCGCATCACCCGCGGCACCGAGCAGAAGCAGATTCTCGAAGCGGTTCTGGCGGCCACGGCCGGCATATCCGACCGTGCGCTCATCCTGCTCGTCCGGCAGGGACAGGTGTCCGGTTGGGAGGGCCGGGGATACCGCCCGGTGTTCGTTGAGTCCGGGCTCAAGACGTTCTCTGCGGCGGTCGCCGCGGACGCCGTCATCAGTTCCCTGATTGAGGGGACAGGCGGCCGCACGTTCATCAAGGAAGATCTCCCTGCCGGGGCCCGGTACCTGGAAATCGCTGATTTCGAAAAACCTGCCAAGTTCCACGTCTTCCCGCTGGTCCTCTTCGGATCGGTCGCCGCCGTGCTGTTCATCGACGGGGATGGTTGCCGGATCGGTGACGCGGAGGCCGTCCAGGCGGGTGAGACCATCATGACCACCACCGCCATCTGGCTGGAAAACCTGGCCATGCGGAAAAGCCTGGGCCTGGGGCTGCCCGGCATGGGCCCCGTCGTCGCGGAGCCGGAGGTGGACGTCTACGCGGCGGTGCCGCCGACAGTGATCGATGAGCCCCCTACGGCCAAAACGGTCCAGGCAGCCGAGCCGGCGGCAGATGAGTGGATCGAGGAACCGGTTGAAGAGCCGGCGGTCGAACCGGCCGCTGAGTTGTTCGAGGAGCCCGTCAGCGCACCTGAGGAACCGCCGGCTGCCGAACCTGCGCCCGTGGTCGAAGCGTTCATGCCTGTTGAAATCCCTGCGGACCCCGACAAGTCATTGGCCGCCACCCGTGAATTTCCGGTTGAGGAGCAGGTCGATGAACTCGATTTGACGGGCTTCAGCACCGGACCGGAAGAGTACGAGATCCAGCTTGAGGAGCCGCCGGCCGCGCCCGCGGTCCCGGCTCCCGACGGGGAACTGTCGCTGATGGACCAGGTCATGAGGATCGAGAGCCTGGGCGAAGAGGAGATCGTGGTGGACGAAGAAGCCGCGCCAACGGCCGCCCCCGCGATGTTCGAGACGGAGCCCGAAGAAATCGTTCTGGAGGAGGCCGGCGACATGGGCTATGCGCCGTCCATGGATATCTCGCCGGGCCCCGCCATGCCTGTGACTGAAGAGCCGGAGGAGATCGTTCTCGAAGAGCACCCGCTGGAGGAGCTGATCCTGGAAGAAACCCCGGCCGCTCCCAGCTTTCAGGCGCCGGAACCCGCCTTCACACCGCCGGCGCCTGCGGCGCCGCCGGTGAGCACGCAGCCATGGACCACGCCCGAGGAAGAACGGCAGTACAATGACGCCCGCCGGTTCGCTCGCCTGCTGGTCTCGGAGATCAAGCTCTACAACGAAGACTCGGTAACTGAAGGTCGGATCGAAAAAGACCTGTACCGGCGGCTGCAAAAGGACATCGATCGCAGCCGGGAGATGTTCGACAAGCGGGTGCCTCGCAGCCTGGGCCTGAAAATCGATTATTTCCATGAGGAACTGGTCCGCATCCTGGCGGAAGGGGACTCGGCCAAATTGGGCAGGGGGTACCCCGGACCGGTCAACCAGTAGCGTTAGCCGACGTTGCGTCTCAACTCACGATTCGCCAGTCTCATCCTGACGGTATGCTGCGTCTGCTATGCGGCGGCGGTGGAGACGCCCTGCCCATGGCGGGCCGACCCGGTGCCGTTGGAGCAGCAGCCTGACCTGGCGCGACTGGCCCGGGATCGAGCCGCCATCGAAGCGATGCCGGAGGAACACCGGGTCGTCCGGTGGCAGGAACAGCTTCAACTCTACCGGACGGAGGGCAACCGCCGTCTCGAGGGATTGGCCAGCCTGATTCTCGGGCGGTTACAGACGGCCAGCCAACCGGAAGCTGCGCTGAGCTGCCTCGAAGAACCGGCCGTATTTCGCCATACCGCCCTGGCCGGACTCGCCATCGAGACAATGCTGGAGATCGTCCGGCTCCGTCCGGAGCTCGCGACCCGGGTGGACGCGATCCTGAACGCCCCGGCGCGCACGGGCGAGCTGGATTTTCAACAGCTGGCGCAACTGGTGGCAGTGTACCGCAAGAGCGGGCGGACTGAGGAAATCCGCCGCTGGCTCAAGGCGACCGATCCGTCCGACCGCCCTGACATTCGCGCCGACTGGTGGCACCTCAACCTGGGGCGGCTGGACCGCGATGACGGGCGGGTGGAGGAAGCGAAGGCGCATTGGCGCGCCGCCCTGCGAGTGGCCGATGCCGACGCCGCCATCTGGCTGGCGGCTTTGGAAGAATTGAAGCAGGCCGAGGGGGGCGAGCCCGTTCCGGCTCTGCTGCCGGTGTCGGAGGCCGTGCGGATAGCCCGGGACTTTCTGACCAGGGGCAGCGGCAGGGCCGCCTGGGCCTGCCTGGCGGGGTACCTGCAGCACGAGGCGCCGAAAGCCGCCGCCGATCCATTCTGGCGGACAGCCGGCGAGGCCGCGCTCCAGACGGGACAGTACCGGCAGGCGCGGGATCTGTTCCGGCGGTTCCGTCCCCGCGCGGCCGACGACCGGCTGGCGCGCGCCTACGGCCTGGCGGTGACCGGCAAGAAGCTCGGCCGGATGAACGAATACAAGCACAACCTGCGGGTGGTCCGGCAGATCGCGCCCCGGTCGGACGAACACATGCGGCTTTTGCAGCCGGCGGCGTTCGACGCCGAAGTGACGGGCCGGTCCGACGACGTGCGTCGGCTCTACGGCGAGATCGCCCGATTGTCCCAGCGACGCCCGGACGTCGCCGAAGCCAGCTGGAAGCTGGCCTGGACCGAATATCTCCGCGGGAAATGGGCGCGGGCCGATGTCCTGTTTCGCCGCGCCATCGAGATGGACGACGGCCGTGAGTTCGCGATCGCCGGATTGTACTGGCACGGGATCTGCGCCCGCCGGATGAAGCAGCCCGACAAGGCCGCGGCCGCCCACCAGGCGCTGCTGGCGGTTTTCCCGTACTCGTACTACGCGGAGTTGATCCGGCAGGGATGGAGCGGCCCACCGCCGTCCGAAGCAGATGCTTCGGCTGCCGCCGCGAGCTGGACCCGCGTGATCCGGGAAAAGTACACGCCCGTCCGTCCCCCCGCGTCGGGCCAGCCGCTGGAGGTATTGCCGCCGCCTGACCGGTTCTACGTACTGGAAGCCCTGGCCGCCGGTTTCGGGGAACCGGCGTTTCGACGCGTCGACGCGGCGAACCGGACGCTCCGCGATCCGGGACTGCATGCGTTCCTGGCAGGGCGGGCGGCCGAAGAGGCGCGCACCTACGATCTGATCTGGCACGCCCACCGGGCGTGCCCCGAGCTGTACACGCTTCGCGTGGAAGACGTATCGCCGGATTGCTGGCACATGCTCTTTCCCGTGCGGTACGAAGAGATCTTGCAGCGGGAGCTGGCCGATACCGGTGTCGAGCCGGATCTGGTGCTGGCGCTCATCCGGCAGGAATCGGCCTTCCTAGAGGACGCGCGTTCGGTCTCCAACGCCATCGGGCTGATGCAGCTCCTGCCGGCGACCGCCGCCGAGGAGGCGGGCTACCGGGGCAATCCCGCCGACCTCGTGCCGCGGCTGAAGGCGCCCGAGTTCAACCTGCCGCTGGGCTGCCGGTACCTCGTGAAGCAGTACCGGTATTTCGACCGGAAGATGGCGCTGGCCCTGGCCGCGTACAACGGCGGCCCCCGCCGCATCCGCGACGTGAACCGCCGCCACGAACAGAAATGGGGCTTGCCGGAGATCGTGGAGCTCATCCCCATGGCCCAGTCGCGAAATTACGTGAAGGCGATCTACCGGAACTGGAACTACTACTCGCGGCTATACGCCGGCCGGCCCGCCGATCTGGCCTGGTTTTTCGGTCAGCCGGCACCCCGCTGAAACAATCCCATCGAACGGTGAAGGAGACGGCCGGCGCCGCGGCCGGATTTCAGGGCGGATCGACTCCGCCCGGATTCCAGGGATTGCACCGCATGATGCGCCAGGTTCCCTTGGCCAATCCGGGGAAGAGCCCGTATTTCAGGAGCGCCTGCCTCATGTACTCGCTGCAGGTGGGCGTGAAGCGGCAGAACTGGAGACGGTTGTTAAAGTGAAGCAGGGGGGAAATCCGGTCCTGGTAGACCTGAATCCCCCCCGCCAGAATGCGGCTGGTGATCTGCACCTGCGGCGAGCGGAGGCCGTCGACAATCACCGCGAGGCAGAATAGAGCGAAGAGCAGCCCGACCAGTTTCAGCAACGGACGGCGCTTACTGGCGGACGACCCGGGTTCCGGCGAACGTGTCACTCCAGCGCAGACCCTCCGGCGACTTGGTGATGGTGATCGCTTCCCACACGGCGAATGCCAGCACGGCCAGACCCACCACAAACTGAAGCAGGGACAGGACGACGCCCGCTATGCAGCCCAGGAAGGGAATCAACGCGATGATGCTGGTCAGCAGCCAGATGAGCGAAGTCAGCGAATAGACCAGGTTGCGCTTGACCGAGTGCATCACTTCGATGGGACCGCCCGCGGTGGTCACCACCTTGAGCTTCATCAGGTGCTTGCCGATGCTGTTGCCCTTGACGATGTAGTCGCGCAGCAGAATGAATCCGCACAGGACGGCGGCGCCGACGATCTGGACCAGACTGCCCAGAATGTTTGAGATGATGCTTCCGACAATGTTCAGAATCACCACCACAACCACCACGGCGAAGATCGCGCCGATGTCGATGGCCAGGGCGATGAACCGGTTTTTCTGGAGTTCCGCATCCGTCATGGTGAGTGCCTCCTGTTCAGTGTTCGGGTCGGACTACTTGTTTTCGATAACCCGGGTTGTGGCCCACTTGTCGCCGAAACGGTAGCCGTCGGGATCGATGAACACCATCACGGCGTCGATGAGGCCGAATACCGGGATCATCAGGGAAACGTTGCGGATAACCGATTCCATCAGCTTGCAGGGAGTCAGTGTCTGGGCGTTGATGACCTGCAGCCCCATGACCTTCTTGCCGAAACTCCGGCCGTCGTACAGCGTGTCCTTGCAGAGGGCGTATGCCAGGCCGGGCAGGATGCACAGGATCATGCCCGCCATCGTGATGACCCAGTCGATCAAAGCGGCCAGCAGCCGGTTCACCGGGTCCGCCTTGATCACGCGGTCCGCGGGAATCGGGGTGTTCTTGGCGTCATCGCCCATCCAGAAACCAGGTTCGCCCATGATGCAATCTCCTTATATTTGGTTTGAACATTAGACGGATCGAAAATCCAACTTCAGAAAAATTCCGGAGCGGCTTGTAAGCCGGATTCTGTTCCGCTTCTCCGTGGAAAAGCGGGGCAAACATTCCTCTGGGCGCCGGGTCTCCCCGGCGCTCGTGCGGCCTACCCGAAGGCATCGGCCGGGCCGGCCTCAAACGCCTTCCTATTCGGCCTTGCTCCGTGCGGGGTTTGCCAAGCACCCGGTGTCGCCACCGGGCCTGGTGGGCTCTTGCCCCACCGTTTCACCCTTGCCTGAGCCGCGTGGGCCATCGGCGGTCTGCTCTCTGTTGCACTTTCCGTAGGGTCGCCCCTCCCTCCCGTTAGGAGGCGCACCGCCCTGTGGAGTCCGGACTTTCCTCTCCCGCGCCAGGCGCGGAAGCGTTTGCCGCCGCCGCTCCGGAAATCGTCATTCATAATTCAAAGATCACACGTTCGCCGGGACTGACGACCGACAAGGTATCTTCAGCATGCCGCCCGGTGTGTGGATGCTAACGATCTTGAATGAAATCTTATCAGTAAATGCAGGGGGATGCAACTGCAAAGCCCCGCGGCGAGGCGGCGGAAAACAAAACGAGCCGCCGGCGGACGGCCGGCGGCTCTAAACGGACTGTTCGTCCGTGCGAATCAGAACGTGTAACCCAGCCCGGCCACCACGCTGACCACGGTTCCGGTGGCGTCGAACAGGTACGGGGAATTGTCGTTGTAGTCGTCGTGTTTCAGGTATGACGTCAGGGTGATGCCGTTGGCGAACTCGTAGGAGAACCCGTACTTGCCCGTGATGTGGCGGACGTCGAGGTTGGAATAGGCGCCCAGGGTTTCGTCAAGATGGTAGTCGAACAGGTTGCCCGGAGGCACGCCGGGGACCTGGGCCATGTTGATCGAGATCCCGTCGAGACCCTCGTCCACCTGGTTGAAGGCGAATTCCGCGTAGATGCGCAGGCGGTCGCGGGGGATGAAATTGGCGGTGAAGAACGCGTGGGTGTCATGGCCGCGGTAGTCCATCGGGTCGTATAACGAGCCAAACTGGCCCGTCGTGACGCCGGCCGCTCAACCATTCCAGACGGGCTGCACGAACAGCGACTCCGTCTCGTAGTCGGTGTAATGGACGCCGGCGTTGAGCGTCACTCTCTCGTCGGGGGTATACCAGGCGTCGGCGCCGATGGCATGGACCGTCTGGGACCAATCCGAGAAATTCAGCTCGTCGTTGGTCGAGTGTTTGAGGTTATAGGCCACGTTCAGGCCGGCGTTTTGGACCGGTTTCCAGGTTCCGCTGACCTTCAGGTCGTGGACCATGGCGGGCTGGTTGGTGAGAGTGGCTTGACGCGAGGCGTATAGCTGGAAATACTGGACGCCCGGGAACGGCACGGCACCCGGCGTCGAAAACGGCTGGAGCACCTCTTCCACGGCGGCTTGCTGGTTGGCGAAGGGATTGTCGATAAACGCCGCCTGGTAGCGAACCCAACCGGCCAGCTCCCGGCGTTGGTCGGTGCGGAACGTGAAGGTCAACCGGTGTTCGCGGGTGGTGCCCGTCTCGAAATAGTCACGGGCGGTGTCCTCGAAATCGTACTCCGCCACGAAGCGGTTCCGGCCGGGCAGGGGCACGCTCAGGTCGGCGTCGAACTCGGTGTCCTCCCGCGACATCGCCGAAAAGCGGGTGAACGACGCGCCGCCAAACGACGGGTACGCTTCGGCGTAGGTCCGCCCCGCTTGCGGGCCGGCGTTGGCCACCGGGTCGGGCAGTTCCACATAGGTCGTGGCGTTGTCGATGTTCGAGTACCGGAACCGGGCGTTGAGGGTGATGCCGTGCCCGAACGACCCGGTGTAGCGGCCGGTGTAGTTGCGGGACAGGATCTTAAGGTCGCTGGTCTCGTTCTCGACCTCGGAGTAAAGGAAGGCCCCGGTCACCGTGTTGCGGTCGTCGATGTGGTAGTAGGCCTTGAGGGCGTGGAGCATCTTGTTGGTGTCGGGCACCTGGCTGATGGGCAGCTCGCCGTTTGTCCGATCGTAGAGAATCCGGTTGGTGAAGACGTCCATACGGGTGCCGGGATGGACCGCCTCGTCGAACAGGTAGGGCAGGGACCCCGTCGCATCGCTGAAGCGGCGGTACTGAAACGTGTAGGATCCGCCGGCCCGGGCGGTGTCCACGGCCACCCGGAACTTGAAGTCATCCTGGGCCTCGTCCACGGGCCGGACCTGGCCGGTGACGTGGCAGGAGGAGCAATGGTTGAGCTGGGTGGACTGGTGGGCGCCCTCGCGCTGCTGGCGGTTGTAGTCGAACCGGAGCGAAAGCCATTCCGCCTGCGGAATCCTGAATTCGTTCAGAAATGCGATTTCGCTGTAAGTGATCCGGTAGTCATGGGCGGGGGCCAGGTCGTCGGCATAGGTGTACAGATGGCCGGCCACCTGGGTGGTGTCGATGTTTTCAAGCGGATCGTGATCCAGGCGGTGCAGGAACCGCCGGTAGGTGAATTGGCTGTCCCAGACCCTGGCGGCGTTGAGACGGACCCGGTAAAACTGGTCGTCGGGATTGCCGCTGTGCGCCGCGGCCATCTCGAGATACAGATCCCGCTGCTGCAGTTCCAGGTAAGCCTTGATCCACGGCCGGACACCCTGGTCGGCGATCTCGTATTCGGCGGCCCGGCCGATGTACCGGTCCAGGTCGTCCCCGGTGACGCCGATCAGGAACTTGCCTTCCGTGCGCGTGGCGCCGCCCTGGGCGAGAACCGGGATAGCCAGCGCCGTCACGATGAGCGCGATGAACGTGCGATGATTTTTCATGCGCGGCCTCCTCTACTACCGGCTCAGGTTGCCGCCGCGGCCGCTGATGCCCTGGGACGGCAGGTCAGAGCCGTGGACGCGGGAGTGGCACTGGGTGCACTTGGTGCCGTAGGCGCGAATCCAGCCCGTCGCGCCCCAGCGGTTGGAGGCGTCACCCGACGGCCCGCTGTGCGGGGTTGAATCGCCGATTCGGGCCGTGTGGAAATGGGCGGAATGGCACTGCAGACAGAGGAACGGTTCGTTCTGCGCCAGCAGGTTGTTGGCCGCCGTGCCATGCGGGGCGTGGCAGATGGTACAGTCTTCAGCCACCGGCGCGTGCTCGAAAACGAACGGTCCCTGGTAGCGGCTGTGGCATTTCAGGCACAGATCGTTCTTGCGCTCGGCGGTTCTCAGCGAACCGATCGCGGTTCCGGCGTGCGGGGTGTGGCAACTGGTGCATCCCATTTTGCCTTCGCGCACGGGGTGGTGGGAGGGGTAATTCATTTTGGCTTTGATGTCGGCGTGGCATCTGCCGCACAATACCGTCTGGTTGCCGGCCGTTCGTCCTTTGCCCTTGTGAATGGTGTGACATTCCGTGCACGCCAATCCGTTGCGGGCATGCGCGCCGTGGGCCCACCGCGAAAACTCACCGGTTTTGTGGCAGGTCATGCACATTCCGTTGGTTTTCGCCTCCTCCGCCGCTCCGAAGGAGAAGATGTCGGTCTTCTCTCCCGAATCGAGGTGTTTTTGGGCGTTCCCATGGCAGGCTTCGCATCCCCCGGGGCCGGCTCCCAACTCAAACGATTTCAGCCGGGCATGCGCGTTGGCGGACACGAAGTGGTTGTACAACTCTTCGTGGCAGCCGGCACACTGGCGGCTTGTTTCAGAAAGGAGCGCCTCGGCGGGAGCCGGCTTGGCGGCGTCAGCCGCCAGGCCGAAGCCCATCAGCAGGACGATGGAGGCCGGCAGTAGAAACGCGAGACACCGTTTCATAAGGCCTCCTGTATGAAGGTTGCTAAACACACAGCCGGTGTTTTGGATTGATCAGACGCTGCGGGGGTGGTGTTCACGCCTTCCGCACGGGAAGGCACCGCCCAAAATCAATAATAATAATAATTGAGCAATGCACTCATGAATCAGTCACTTAGCTCATGATCTGAATTCGATAGTATAGATCGAATCCGGATCTGTCAATGCAATTCATTGTCCGCTGCGTATGCTATAATTCCAGTGCACGGAACTTTTTCCCGAACCTGCTGTCTAAATGTATAGGACTTCGGGAGAAACCGGCAATGGCTACCCAGGATCTGACATTGAAGGACATCCCGGAATCAAAGCTGATTCTGCCGTATTCGGATGCCGATATGGTTGCGGTTCGCGCAGCGTGCGCGAGCTACCGTTTTGAGGATGTCTATTCCGAATACCACGACATGATTTTTCGCCTGGCCTACCGTCTGCTGGGCCACTTCGACGACGCCCTCGAGCTGACCCAGGATGTCTTCATGACCGTTTACCGGAAGCTGGATACCTTCCGCGGCGAGGCGGCCCTCAAGACTTGGCTCTACCGGATCGTGGCCAACAAGGCCGCCAACCGGCAACGCTGGTGGCGCGTGCGGCGCCGGGGCAGCACCGTCTCGATCCATGAACTGAACCATGCGGCGCTGACCCGACTCAATCTGTCCCTGAGCGGTGCGACCCAGAGCCCGGAGCAGGCGTGCGCGGTTCGGGAAGTGCGGAAGAATCTGCAGCGGTGCCTGGACCGGCTGCCGTTCAAATACCGGATGGTGCTGCTGCTGCGCGATATTGAGGAAATGACCTACGAGGAAATCGGCAACTGCCTCGGGCTTTCCCTGGGCACCGTTAAAAGCCGGATCGCCCGGGCGCGCGAGCAATTGCGGGAATTGATGGACAGTTATCTCTAAGGGTATCGATATGGATTGCGACAACTATAAAATTCTGATTCACGAACACATCGACAACGAACTCGCCGCCAACGACGAGTTGGATCTCAGCGGGCACCTGACGCGCTGCGCCGCGTGCCGGATGTACCTCGCCCGGATGACCGAAGCTCGTGACATGATCCGGTGCCTGCCGGCCGTCGCGGCGCCCCTCCGCTTGACGTACGTGCTGAACGCCCGGCTCCATTTCGCCTCCCGCCCCCCGCAGTCCAGCTGGTTTGCGACCCTGCAGTTCCGGTTGCTCGAGTTTTCGATGGCCGAGCATTTGCGGACGGTCTTCCTGGCGGTGCCCATCACGGTGTTGTTCTTCCTCGCCATCTCGCTCCTGGTTTATTCACCGACCGGTCTTGCGAACCTGCAGAGCTTTCTGGGTGATCCTGCCGGTGACGGCATGGCCGAGACCCTGGTGGAGCGCCAGTACCTTCAGAACCTCTACGATTTTTCGCCCGAGCGGATTTCGTCCGACCAGGTGTATCAACCCCGGATCAGTACGGTCGCGGTCAAGATGTTCGCGGAAAACGACTTTCAGAAGCTGGCGTCCGACCGCCTGGGCGTGCTCACCCATGTCCGGTCCGACGGCAGCGCCGAAGTCGAGTCCATCTCCGGCGGCGACACGGGGACGGCGATCAAGGTTCGGAACATGATCGACTCATCCATCGTGTTCCCCGCCATCACCAACGGCAAACAGGTCGATTCCAGGGTGCTGCTCACCTTCGAGAAGATCGAAGTCAAAGGCTGACGGCGGCGTGATCCGCCGTCTATCATTCGATTCCCACTCTTGACGGGATTTCAGTACCGGCCCTTGTGGCGGAGGCGGTAGTCCGGCCCCTGCAGCACCACGTCGGTGCAGCGTTCCATGATTCGCGAGTAAAGCCGCTGGGTGATCCGCTCGGCCAGGGTGTACGCCGCGGCGGAACCCGGACCGGACGGCTCGTCCGGCGCCGAGTCGCCGGCTCCGGCGGCCGGGGAGGAAGATGAAGACGACCAGCCGGGTCGGACCGCGTGGTCCAAATAATTGGTGGTGAACAGCACCGAAATCCGCTGGTCGAAGCAGAAGTTGATGATGTCGTACAGCTTGTTGAAAACGAACTCGGTGGGGCGGGTGGCTCCCAGCTCATCGAGCAGGACCACCTGACAGCGGCTCAGCCGGCGGAACAGCTTGTTCTCGATGTCCGCGCCGCTTTCATCGAAGCTCTGCCGGATCTGTTCGATCAGGTGCAAAAAGTTCTGAAACCGTCCGGTGAAGCCCTGCTCGATGAGGCGTCGCAGGACGCCAACGGCCAGATGAGTCTTGCCAACGCCCACGGGGCCGCGGATCAGCAGCCCGCGTCCCAGCGCCTCACCCCGCTGGAAGGAGGTGATGAACATTTCCACGAACGAGAGCGCTTCGCGCTGCTTGGCGTTCTGCGGGATGAAATTGTCCAGATGGCACCGCTGGTAGGAAGGGGGGATGCCGGCGAACGCCAGACGGTGTTCCCCCAACTCTTCGGTGAAGCAGTGGCACCGGCGGGCAACGCCGTCTTCCACCACCCAGCGGGAGTTCTGACAGTCCGGGCACCGGGCGTCGAAATACTCGGCGAACAGGGATCGGTAGTCTTCGTGGTCGGGCATCGGCGTTGAATGCGTCCTTGCTTTCGGCTACAATGGCCCCGAAAATCCTCAAAGGCGGGGCTATTATATGCAAACACGGTGGGTGATGCTATGTGTTTTTACCCTTCTCTGGAGCGCCGCGATGGCCGATGAACCGGCCGACCGTATTCTGAAAAACGGCGTCATTTACACGTTGAATGCGGCGCGCCCGACGGCGTCGGCCCTGGCCATCCGGGGCGACCGGGTGATGGCCGTCGGTTCCTGGGAGGAAGTTGCGCCGCTGGCCGGCGGGCGGACCGTGATCGTGGACCTGGCCGGCGCGACGGCCTACCCGGGTTTCGTGGACAGCCACGCGCACGTGGGGGGCTTGGGCCGGGCCATGGAGATCCTGGACCTGACCGGCGCCGCGAGCGAAGCTGAAGCGGCCGCGCAGGTGCGGCTGGCGGCCGCGACCACACCGGCCGGCGACTGGATCCTGGGCCGCGGCTGGGATCAGAACCGGTGGCTCGACAAGCGGTTCCCCACTCACGCCAGCCTCACGGCTGCCGCCCCCGATCATCCGGTGGTCCTGACGCGGGTGGACGGCCACGCGATCTGGAGTAACCGGCGGGCGATGGAAATGGCCGGCCTGGGGGACCGGGCCGTTCCGGTTGACGGGGGCGAGATCCTCGTGGATGAAGCCGGGCGCCCCACCGGGATTTTTGTGGATCGCGCGTCCGACCTGATCGAATCGAAAATCCCCGCGGCGCGGCCCGACGAAATCCGCCGTCGCCTGCAGCAGTCGATGAAACGCTGCGCCACCCTGGGGCTCACCCAGGTTCACGATGCCGGCATCGGGCCTACAGAGCTGGCGGAATACCGGGCCCTGCTGCAGGCGAACCAGATGCCCATCCGGATCTGGGCCATGCTGGAGGGAGACGAGGCGTGGCTGGAGAGCCAGCTCGCCGCCGGCGTCTTGCAGGACGCCGCCGGACTTTTGACAATCCGGGCGGTGAAGATGTATGCCGACGGCGCGCTGGGTTCCCGGGGCGCCTGGCTGCTGACGCCATACACCGACCGACCCGACACGTGCGGTTTGCCGGTCAACCCGCCCGAAACTCTGGAACGTATCGCCCGGCTGTGCGCCCGCTACGGGTTTCAGGCGTGCACCCACGCCATCGGCGACCGGGCCAACCGGACCGTCCTGGACGCGTACCAGCGCGCCCTGGCCGGCGTGCCCGACGGACGCGAGCGGCGCTTCCGGGTGGAGCACGCGCAGGTGCTGGCGATGGCCGACATCCCGCGTTTCCATGCGCTCGGCGTGATCCCGTCGATGCAACCCACCCACTGCACGTCCGACATGCCGTGGGCGGCCCATCGCCTCGGACCGGAACGGGCCCGTTACGCATACGCCTGGCAGACCCTGATCCGCACGGGTGTGGTGATTCCCACCGGCTCGGATTTCCCGGTGGAGGCGCCCGACCCGCTGCTCGGCTTCTATGCCGCCGTCACCCGCGCGGACAAAGCGGGCCACCCGCCGGGAGGCTGGACATCCATGGAGCGGATGACCCGGGAACAAGCCCTGCGGGGCATGACGGAATGGAGCGCGTACGCCGCCTTCCAGGAGAAGGACAAGGGCGTGCTGGCGCCGGGCAAGTGGGCGGACATCACGGTGACCGATCAGGACCTGCTGCAGGTCCCGGAACGCGATATCCTGAAAACCCGGGTGCTTCTGACTGTGGTCGGCGGCCGGATCGTCCATGACGGCCGGGCGCCGAAGGAGCCCGAGCGCCAATGAAGATCCCGCTGGTCGTCCTGCTGTCCGTCTGGAGTTTGCTGAACGTATTCACCAGCGAGCAGGGCGAGCTGATCGACCTGAGCTGCGAGTGCGATTCCCAAACCGTCACCTTGCGGTGCCGCATCCAGGCCATCGACCGGGCAGCCCTTCGCCAGCTGCTGGAGGGCGGCGAAGCGGTGGTCTTCCGTTACGAGTCGGAGTTGCGGGGCGAGCGGAGCATCTGGTTCGATGAGTTCGTCGCCGGGGCCGTGCTCCTCAAGCGGCTGTCGGGCGATCCCCGCACCCGGCAGTATTTCGGCGTGACCACGATTGACGGCCGGGAATCATCCGCCCTGATCTTCAGCGGGCTGGACGATGCCGTTGAATGGCTGACGACCGTCACCGAGCCGCCCCTGGTCATCGGGTCGGCAGGAAAACTGAAGCCGGGCGCCTACATCCAGGCGCGAGTGGTGCTTCAGCGGAAGAAGCTGCTGCTCGTCATTCCGCTGGAAACCGTCACGCCGTGGAAGCGCCAGTCGGTCCAATGCCCATGAAGCAGACGCCGCCACCGCTCACCAAGCTGAAGATCACCCTGCTGGCCCTGGGGATCCTGTTGGCGCTGGCCGCGCTGCTCTTCACTCAGTACCAGTTGGGCGGCGGCGGGATCGAATCGCCCACCTTCAACCTGCAGGCGATCCTGCTGGCCGTGCTCACGGTGATGAACGTGCTGTTCATCCTGGTGCTCGTGCTGGTGCTCGCCCGTTACCTGGTGAAGACGTTCTTCGAGAAACGGGAGCGGACGGTGTTCGCCAGCGTGAAGACCAAGCTCACGCTGGCGTTCCTGGCGCTGGCCATTGTCCCGACGGGGCTGTTCGTCTTCCTGGCGTACACCGTCATCAACCGGAGCATCAGCCAGTGGTTTTCGGCGCCGGCCGAAGAGATCCTTCGCCACTCGGAGGAGCTGGCCCGCTCGTATTACATCACCGCCATCGACGGCGTCCGGGGCGAAATGGCCGATTTTCGGAGCGACGCCGCCAGCGGCGCGCTGGCCTGGGAGGATGTAGCCGATTTCCGCCGGCGCCGCCGGCTGGACGCCGTGCTGCTGCTGGACGCCAGGGGCCGCGTGCGCCGCCAGGACAGCGCCCCGCCGGATCGTGGGCGGCCGGCGGTGACGCTGAGCGATCCGGCGCTGGTGGTGCGGAATGTGCGCCCCGGCGAGATCGCCCACTTCGTGGAAAATCATCCGGACCGGGACGTGGTGGTGTGTTTTGCGCCGAGCCCGTGGGACGACCGGGGCATTCTGGTTTTTCTGAAGGGTCTGCCCGGCTCCGTGGCCTATCGGTCTTACCTGATCATCAGGGCGTACCAGGAATATTTCCGGCTGAAAAACCAGGTGGAACTGCTCCGCTGGCAGTATCTCCTGATCGTCAGCTTCGCCGGCATCAGCCTCCTGTTCGCCTTCGTCTGGTTCGGGATTTACATCTCCAAGCAGATCACGGGACCGGTGCAAGCCCTGATCGAGGGATCGCAGCGGGTGGCGGCGCGCGACTGGAGCCGGCCCATCGAGTGGGAATCCAGCGACGAGTTCGGCACGCTGATTCAGTCGTTTAACCGGATGACGGAGGAACTGGCCCGCGGCCAGGCGGCCATCGAGCAGGCCAACGCCGTGCTGACCCGGATGAACCAGGAATTGGAAGCGCGCAACACGTTCATCCAGACCGTGCTGGACAGCGTGGCCACGGGTGTCGTTTCGGTGGACGCCGATCTGCGGATCACCAGCTCCAATACCGCCACGCGCCACCTCCTCAAACAGCGCCGCGTCCAGGACGGCGTCACGCACCTGCAGGAAGTGATTCCGCCGGAGAAGATGCCCGAGCTGCAACGGCTCCTCCAGGAGGCCGAGTTCCACCAGCGGGTCAGCCGGGAAATCACGTTCGAGACCGGCAAGCGGACCATGCACTTTGCCGTCACCGTGTCAGCCATGCGCGACACCGAGGGACGGGTGACCGGCTACGTCGTGGTTTTCGACGACGTCAGCGACCTGATCCGGACGGAAAAAGCGGCGGCCTGGCAGGAGGTCGCCAAGCGGCTGGCCCACGAGATCAAAAATCCGCTCACCCCCATCCAGCTCTTTGTGGAACGGATCCGCAAGCAGTTCGGGCGTCTGCAGGACGAAGGCGCCCTGCCGGGCAGCGAATCGGTCGGCCATTTCCGCCAGCTCCTGGATGACGGGTTGGCCACCGTCCAGTCGGAAACCGGCAACCTGAAGTACCTGGTGGAGGAGTTCAGCCGCTTCGCCCGGCTGCCCAACCCCGTGATGCTGCCGGTCAACCTGAATCAGCTGGTCGACGAAGCGACGGCGGCCTTCCGCGTCGCCCATCCGGAGCGGCGCGTGGCGTTGGTTCTGGATCCCGGCCTGCCGCCGGTCTACCTGGATCGGGAGCTGATCCGGCTGGTCATCAACAACCTGCTTCGCAACGCCGCGGACGCCGTGGCCGAGGCCGGCGGCGACGGTCGGATCACGGTAATCACCGCCTACCGGGAAGAGAGCCGCCGGGTGCACCTCAGCGTCGAGGACGAGGGCCGGGGACTTGCCGATGAACATTGGGAGAACCTCTTCCTGCCTTACTTCTCCACGAAAAAAGAGGGAATGGGGCTGGGGCTGACCATCGTCAAGAAGATCCTCGATGATCACGAAGCCGCGGTTCGGGCCGAGTCGGTCCAGCCGCAAGGCTGCCGCTTTGTGGTGGAATTCACCCACCTCCGCACTCCCGAGGAGACCTGACCCGGCCGGTTCGTGTCTCCGGGTTCAGGCGCCGTCAAAAACAGTCAAAGATTCTTTGTGTCCTTCGTGACTTTGTGGTGAAATGAGTTTTATTCCTGAATTTGATCGGTGGGGAGTGAATGATGAGCCAGTCAATCCATGATTACTTTGAGCAGAACCGGTCCCGAATCGCCGAGGACCTGCTGGCCTTGCTGTCGGAAATGGTGGCCCAGCGGACGGTCAACGTGGTGAGCGAGAAGCTCGCCGAGCACCCGTACCTCCAGTTCCGCGGCGAGGAATACCGCGTGGCGGAGATCGTCACCCGCGAGTTCGACCGGTGGGGCGTCCGCTACGACGTGCACGCCCGGCATGAGGGCCGGCCCAACGTGATCGGCCGGCTCGGCCGGGACCGGACGGGGCAGCGGCTGCTTCTGGCCGGTCACATGGACATCGTCCCGCCCGGCGACGGCTGGGATTCGGATCCGTACACGGTCACCGTCCGCGACGGCAAGGCCTTCGGCCGCGGCGTTCTGGACAACAAGGGGCCGCTGGCCGCGATCCTGCTGGCCGCCCGCATCCTGAAGGAGACCGTCGGTGAGGACGCGCTGGCGGGCGAGCTTCAGATCGCCGCCCTGTCCGACGAGGAGGCCACCGATCCGGACGGTGCGGATTTCGGGATCGGATTCCTGATGGAAGAGCAGCGGATCAACCCCACCTGGGCCATCATCCCGGATATCGGCGAAAACATGAAGCGGATCGACATCGCCGAGAAGGGACGCGCCGTGGTCAAGATCACGTCGATCGGACGCCAGGCCCACGGCTCCACGCCGGAGCGCGGCGTCAACGCCGTCTACCGGATGGCCCGTCTGGTGACCCGCATCGAAACGCTGCAGCTGGTTCACGACGTGCACCCGCAACTGGGCGCGCCCACCCTGAACCTGGGCGAGATCCACGGCGGCGCCGCACCCAACATCGTGCCAGGGGAATGCGTCGCCTACCTGGACATCCGCACGGTGCCCGGGATGACACGCCAGCAGGTGGAGGACCAGCTGTTGGCCTGTTGCCGGGAAGAGGCGGGGGAGTTCAAGCTCGAGTTCCAGGCCTGGACCGAGCCGCACCAGGTGGATCCGGACAATCCCGTGGTCCACGCCATCCAGCGGCAGTGCGGCGAGGTTCTGGGATTTCGGCCCGAGGTGTTCGGGATGGGCGGCGGCACGTTCGCCAAGGTGCTCAACGTCCACGGCGTGATCGCCGTGGGGTGGGGCCCGGGGGACGACGAGGCGTTTCACGTGACCAACGAGTTCGTGGAAGTAGCCCAACTGGTCGATTTTTGCCAGTTGGTCTGCCGCGTGGCGCTGGACCTGCTGGGCCGTTAGACGCGGACGCCCTCGGGCGGGCGGTCGCCGGCCGCCGCGTGGCGGATCGGGGCAGATTTGGTGTTGACAGCCCAAGCCGGCTTTGTTAGAATCCCCGCCTTGGTGAGCGGGAATAACTCAGTGGTAGAGTGCAACCTTGCCAAGGTTGAAGTCGCGGGTTCGAATCCCGTTTCCCGCTCCAGATTTTTTCAAAGATTCCAGAGCCCGGCATGGGCTCTTTTTTGTCCCCTCGGTTCTTTGAGGCGGCGTACCCAAGAGGCTAAGGGAGAGGTCTGCAAAACCTCCATTCAGCGGTTCGAGTCCGCTCGCCGCCTCCATTTTTCCCTTCTTTTTTCACCACAGAGTTCACAGAGGACACAAAGAATTTTTAGTGTCCAGGCCACCGTCCCTTTATAATAGTCTGGCCAAAGACAAGATGGCGGGCGAGGCTTGGTGTGGCCCGCAACTCATTGTTTTCCTTTGTGTTCTTTGTGCCTTTGTGGTGAGAGAAATGCTGCCGATGTGGTGGAATGGCAGACACAAGGGACTTAAAATCCCTGGCTCCGCAAGGGGCGTGCCGGTTCAAGTCCGGCCATCGGCACCAAATATACACGGGCATCTCCGCCGGGCGGTGATGCCCGTTTTGCTTGAGGCAGGTGGTGGTCAGCGCAGAGCCGGCGCCCACGGCTGGGGCGGCACGGGAGCGGACGGCGTGTCCAGGCGGAGGGCCAGGGCGCCGGTCACGGCCGTCAACAGGTCCTGGTCCTCCTGCGAGTACGGCTCCTCCGAACGCTTCGGGCCGAGCGCCAGCAGGATTTCCGCGCCATCGGCGCCGAGGCGTACCGGGAACAGCCATTCGATCCGGACCTGTTGCAACCACTCCGTCTCCGACGCGGGAAGCTGTTTCCGGAGCCAGTTGGATTCCGACATGCTGATTTCCACCGGCTTCTCCAGCACGCGGATGAGTGTGATCAGCTTTCCCGAGGCCGGGAGCGGTATCTGGTGAAGGGCCAGGGTGGAAGGATCCGCCGGCGTCGAGAATGTCGAGGCGGATGGCCCACAGGACGCGGCCATTATGTAGAAGGCCGGCGCCTCCGGATCCCTCACCAGCAAGGCGGCGTATTCTGAATGGAGCGCCGCGGCGATCCGGGCGGTCACCTGCCGGGCGGCCGAGGCGGCATCGCCGGCCTGGCGGATTTCCTGGACCAGGTCGGCCAGGATCCGGCGGGCGTCGTAGCGCTCGCGGAAGAACCGTCGGTCCAGGGCTTCCAGCCACGTTTTCCGGTTGAAGTGGGCGGCTGCGCCGCCGATCCCGAGAGCGGCGTAGAACCATCCTCTGGAAGCCAGGATGGCGCCGAGGGGCTGGTCGGCGTGGAGCAGGAGATCGCCCACGAGGACCGCGGCGCAGGCGGGCGCGAGGCCCAGAAGGAGCCCCCGGGCTGCCGCGTACTGCAGTCCCCGGCGGATCATCATCCGCAGGCCGAACAGCCGGTGCTTGACGATAGCCACGGCTATCAGGCCCACCGACATCGCCAGGAGCAGCGACACCACCAGGGGCAGGGGAGTGTTCCAATAGAAGATGATCAATGTTCTTTGAAACTCCCACATCCGGAAGGAGCAGAGAGTGTGAAGCAGGCCGAGGATGAAAAAGGCGCAGAAGCCGATGAACAGGAGACGCAACCGCCGCCGCTCATTTTTATCCCGCAGGGTCCGGAAACTGTAAATCAATAGACAGATGGCGCCGATCCAGTACAAGGCGCGGATCGATCCGAATACCTGGAGCACCCCGGGCCATTGCACGAAAGGAGTGGTCGAAAAGTGGGTCTTCAATATCGCGTACCCCATGATGAGAAACCGGGGAATGGCGGACAGCCACAGCACGATGTAAATCCAGCGCGCCTGGAAAATCCGCCGCGGGAACGATGCCATGAAAATGAGACCGAGCTCGGCGGAAAGACCGATGGAGATGATCGGGGCCAGCAGGATGGCGACCGCCAGCGGAAGGGGAAACTGACCGATGATCCTGTTGAAACCCGGCGGCACCCCCATGAGCAGCCAGGTGATGGGGATGCTCCACGTGGCCATCCAGAGGGCGCCGGTGAGGGCCACAGAATCTCTTGAGCGGGAGAAGGCGATCAAAACCGCGAGGACAATAAACACCAGCGAAATGAAAATGTGACCCAGCTCGTTCAGCCCGTCCTGACTGAGCCAGTAGCGCCAAGGCACCGGTCCGAGAACGAGCGTGGCGGTCCGAGGGATTTTCTGGCGGACATATTCCAAACGATACTCCCGCCCTCCCTCGGCATGAAAATAAAAGTGCCTCATCACATCCCATGAGGCCGGGTGGCCGTCCACGGTCACGATCCGGTCGCCGGCCTGGAGTCCCGCCCGGACCGCGGCGGAATTCTCACTGACCTCGGTGAGCAGAATCCCGCTGTCGGAACGGCTGTACACAATACCAGGGCTTTCCAGTCCGAAGAAATACTGGAAGATCATGAAGAGTGTATAGCAAACAAAGGGGATCGCGGCGGCGTACAACCACCACGGAGGGCGGGGCCTGGCCATCCCCGCGGAGATGCTAGCGCCTTCATCTGAACCGGCTGGCTGGGCGCCTGAGGCTGTTCCGGGAGTAACTACCAGCGGTTGTGTTTCCGCAAGTGGAGGGGATGTTGACGGATCGAGGCCGAGCGCGCGGAGCGCCGCGGCCAGCTCGGCGACTCCGGGAACCCGTTGCTCCGGGTCCTTGGCCAGCGCCCGGGCGATCACAGTCTCCAAAGCGGCGGGCAGGTCCGACCGCAGGTGTGAAGGCTGCTCGGGCGCCTCGTTGAGGATGGAGTAGATGACCGCCTGCGCGTATTCGCCGGCAAAGGGCGGCCGGCCGGTGAGCATCTCGTAAAGCACCGCCCCCAAAGCCCAGACATCGGCCCGCCCGTCCACGGCGGCTCCCCGCGCTTGCTCCGGCGCCATGTAGGTGACGGTGCCCAGGGTGGTGCCGGTCCGGGTGAGCGCAGTCTGTCCCGCCAGCTTGGCCAGGCCGAAGTCAACGATCTTCACGGTGCCGTCCGCCGTCAGCATGATGTTCGCCGGCTTGATGTCCCGGTGGACGATCCCTCGCTGATGCGCGCGGACCAGTCCGTCGCACGCCTGCAGAGCGATGCGGACGGCCTCTGCCGTCGGGAGCGGCCCGCGGGCGATCCGATCCTTCAACGTCTCTCCGTCATAGCAAGCCATCGCGAGGAAGACTTCGCCTTCCGGTGTTTCATCGACTTCGTAGACGGTGCAGATGTTGGGGTGATCCAGCGCCGCGGCGGCACGGGCCTCGTGGAAGAAGCGCCGCTTGGCCTCGTCGTCCCGCACCGTCTCGGGCGGCAGGAACTTCAGCGCCACCGTCCGGCCCAGCTTCAGGTCCTCGGCCCGGTAGACCACGCCCATGCCCCCGCCGCCGAGTTTTTCCTGGATCCGATAATGGGTGACGGTGCGGCCGATCATTCCGGGTCTCCCGGTGGATTGTCGTCAGGTGCGCCGTCAATGCCTGCAAAGGCGCACGCCGGTTCTGATCGTAACAGGACGGTCTGGATCAACTTGAACCGATTGTACAGTATCAGCCGCGGACGGCGCAACGGGAATGCATCTGCGTGACCGGGCTCCCGGGAGGACTGGCGATCGAATCAGTCGACCAGAGCCGCCTGATGTGGGCTGAGCCGGGGTGAGGCAGAAGAAGACCAGCCGGCTGGATGCAGTGTAATCCGGAGGATCTCACCCGGAAGCCATAGGCGCGTGCGGGGGCCCCAGGTGCCGGCGCCGCGTTGCTTTTCGCCGCCGGCGACCGTACAATAATACCAGCGTTCAGATCCAGCCGACATTTTCGGGAGGTGACCATGGGCGATGAGTCCAACAGCATGGAACGGCGGACGCTCCTGAAGGCGGGTCTGGCCGGCCTGGCCGGCGTGGCGTTGGGCGCGTCCTGCGGCCGCACACCGGAACCGGTCACCCATTCGCCGGAACCCGCACCGGCACCACCGGCGAAGGGCCCGGTGATCACCCGGACACTGGGGCGGACCGGCCTGAACGTGTCCATCGTGGGCATGGGCGTGATGAACGCCGACAACCCCCGCCTGGTCGAGGCGGCGCTGGCCGCGGGCATCAACCACGTGGACACCGCCCACGGCTACCAGAACGGCCGGAACGAGGAGATGGTGGGGCAGGCGCTGAAGACGGTCAAACGGGATGCCGTGGTGCTGGCCACCAAGGTCCCGCCGCCGGGCGGGGACGACGGCGCCCGGCGCAAGGCGCGCTACCTCGATATGCTCGAGATCAGCCTGCGCCGCCTGGACACGGATTACGTGGACATCCTGTACCTGCACAACGTGTCCAGCCGGGCGGGGGTGCTCGACGAGGCCATGCTCGAGGTGGCCAACCAGATCAAGGAGTCGGGCAAGGCGCGCTTCATCGGAGTCTCCACTCACTCCAACGAGCCGGAAGTCCTCCGTGCCGCGAAAGACAGCGGCTTCTACGACGTGGTGCTCACCGCCTACAATTTCCGCCAGGACCACCGCGCGGCAGTGCGCCAGGCGATCGTCGAAGCGGCCGGGGCGGGGCTCGGGATTGTCGCCATGAAAACCCAGGCCGGCGTGTACTGGGACCGCGAGCGCCTGCTGCCCATCAACATGACGGCCGCGCTCAAGTGGGTCCTGCAGGAACCCAGCGTGCACACCACGATCCCGGGGTTCACCACCTTCGACCAGTTGGAGACCGACCTGAAGGTGATGGCCGGGCTTGAGCTGACGCCCGCCGAGCGGCTGGACCTCGACGAGCAACCGGGCTTGGCCGGCTTGTACTGCCAACAGTGCGGCCGGTGCCGGCCCCAATGCCCGGCGGCACTGCCCATTCCAGATTTGATGCGGAGCTACATGTACGCGTACGGTTACCGGAACCCCGGCCTGGCCCGCGACGTGCTGGCGGAGCTGGACTTGCCCGGCGATCCGTGCGCCGGCTGTGCGACGTGCGACGTCCGCTGCGCCAAGGGTTTCCCGGTGCGGGACCGGGTCCGGGACATCGCGCGTCTGCGCGGCGTGCCGCGTGACCTGCTGGGCTGAGCGGCGGGTTCCGAAAACTTTCTCCGTCAGCCGGCATCATAACGGTAAATCCCGGGCCGCGCCGGCCGGGAACGCGTCGAGCCGACGCGGCGGATACAGTTTGCACCCAGCTTGCCGGCCCGCAGTCGCGGCGCACAATCCATGCATGCCGTTGGCATGTGCGAGAGGTGAATATGCTTCGGTCCCGATGGTCACTCGCTATTCTTGTCGTCCTGATTCCCTTCATGATCCTGGCCGAACCCGCTTCGGCGGCCGGTCCGGAGCAGTGGCTGACCGCTCCGTCCGGCTGGCAGTCCGGCGGCAAGGTGGAGCTGTACGCGCCGGAGTCGCTCTACAAATACATCAATGGCGCGGCTGAATCTTACCTGAGCTGCAACTTCCGCATGCTGGCGGTGAAGAATTATCAACGGAAAAACGGCGCCACCACCACCGTGGAGATCTACCAGCACGCCTCGCCCGCCGACGCCTTCGGCATCTACAGCCAGGAACGTCCCACCAACGGATTCTTCATGGCGATCGGCGCCGAAGGATACGGCGATATCATCACCCTGAATTTTTTCAAGGGGGACTGTTACGTCAAGATCACCGTGGACGGCGCGGGGAAGGAGGGGCC